>NZ_AEJC01000162.1 GCF_000317595.1 Streptomyces ipomoeae 91-03
GGACGGGCGGGTCCGGGACCACCAGGCAGGAGAACCCGCCGCTCTGCTCGCACAGCAACCGCTGCCACGGCAGGGCCGAGGCGCGCAGCAGACGCCGGGAGGGCACCTGGGCGCTGAGGGCGAGCAGCCGGGGCCCGAACATGATGCCGGCGCCGCCGTCCTGGAGGAACTGATAGTCGATCAGGACCGAGATGAGCCGGTGGGCCGTGGACTTGGGCAGTCCGGTACGGGCGGCGAGTTCCGAGAGGGTCACCCGGGTCTCACCGGCGCGCAGCCCGTTCAGCAGACTGAGCCCCCGGGCGAGCATCGACGGGGTGTCCGGGCAGGGCTCCCGCTCGGGGGGTTCCGAGGCCAGGGGGACGGGGGTCTCCAGCTGTCCGGTGAGCCACCGGGCGACGGCCTGCACATGGGGCACGACGGCGGCCACGGCGTCCCTGTCGTGGCCGACCAGGGCGATCACGGCGCGGACGGCGGTCCCCCGCGGGCGTACCGCGACGCCGACGCCGGTGACGTCCCCATGGGTGATGAGCCGGGGCGCCGCGCTCCCGCTGTCGTGCTGCCGCATGGCCGCCTCCACCAGCAGGGAGTTCAGCGCGCTGCCACGCGGCGCGTACGAGATCACCGTGGTGTCGCCGCGTCTGCTGAGCAGACCGATCGGCAGCGCCTGGGAGCCGTAGCACGCGGAGAACATGATGTCGAAGCCGGTCGTGTTCTGTAAGCGGACGAGGGTGGGCAGCGCCTCGTCGAGGAGGCTCTGCAGATGGCTCTGTGCCCGTCGCCCCAGCAGCGCCAGCTTCTGCCCCAACCGCAGATGATCGCCGACGCGCTCCAGCATGCCCCACCGTTCCAGTTCGTTCACGAGCCGGTGCGCGGTCGGCAGCGGCACACCCGCCCGTTCGGCCAACTGCGACAGTCTCAGCATGTCGTCGGTGCCGAAACAGTTCAGCAGGTTCAGACCACGCACCAACTTTGACTGCCGTGGAGTGGGAAAAGCTGGAAGGGGGTCCGTCTGTGACATCTCTCTCCTCGGGCAGAAGATGACCACCGTGCTGTTCCGATTCCTGCCGGGTGTCGAACCCGGGGCCGGACTGCCAACAGCTGGGAAGGTCATTCTTGGCGGAG
This sequence comes from Streptomyces ipomoeae 91-03, assembly GCF_000317595.1. Taxonomy (GTDB): domain Bacteria; phylum Actinomycetota; class Actinomycetes; order Streptomycetales; family Streptomycetaceae; genus Streptomyces; species Streptomyces ipomoeae. Next base: position 1,123 of record NZ_AEJC01000162.1, read on the forward strand.
AGCGTCGCCGTCACCAGAGTCAGATGTCCTTGACTCGTGGGTACTTTCAGAGCTGTCCGAATCAAGCCGCCCGGGTGTGGCCGGATCGCTTGACATAAGTGCAGATGGACAGGGGTGACAGGGCGTTGTGCGGTTCCGCGTCGGGGTGCCAGTCACCGAATCGGCTCTCCGGTTCCAGGCCCGCGGCACGGGCGTATTCGTCCATCTCCTCGGGCGCGGTCAGCCGGGAGATCTCGCTGCCGACCTTGGTCGTGCCGTCGGCCTCGTACCAGATGTGTGAGAGATGCCACAGCGATTCCTCGGGGTACAGCACGGAATGGCTCTGCAGGCCGGTCCCGGCCTCCGGGTACGGGGTGAAGAGCGTGGTGCGGCGGCGGCCCTCGTGGAGGTCGACGACGGCCGACTTGTTGTGCGTCTCCACCACGAGCCGGCCACCGGGGGCGAGCAGGTCGGCGGCGCGCCGGACGACCTGCTGCTGTTCGTCGCGGGTGAGCACCATGGACAGGGTGGCGCACACGCAGTAGACGAGGCCCACCGTGCGGTCGGCGGTGTAGGCGCGGATGTCGGCGTGGACGGGCTCCACGGGGGTGTCGGGGCGCAGGGCCGCACGCAGCACGTCCAGCATCTCGGGGGAGGAGTCGATGCCGGTGACGGGCCCCACGAGCCGGGACAGGGGCAGGGCCAGCCGCCCGTTGCCCACGCCGAACTCGATCGTTCCCGAGCCGGGGTCCGGGTGGAGCGCGGCGAGGCGTGCCACCTCGACGTCCACGGAGGTGTTGTCGGGAAACAGTCGGTCGTACCAGCCTGCGAACTGCTGTCCGTAGCCGATGTCGTCGACGGTGCCGACCGTGCCGGTCGCGTTCATGGGGGCTACCTCTTCTTCCTGAGTTGTACGGTGACGCCGCCGCACAGCAGCAGTGCGGCACCGATGACGGCGGGTGGGCTCACGGCCTGGGTGGCGATCAGGAATCCGACAATTCCGAGGGCCACGACGAAGGGGCAGAGCATGAAGTCGCTCATCGTTTTTCCTTTCGCCGTTCTGAGTGAGGGCAGAAATTCCTGCGGACGGTATTCCTGCGGGTGGTATTTCTGTGAGGATGGTTTCCTGAGACGAAGTTAGTTCACTTCAGGATTCCGGACCATTCGCAGAAATACCTATTCGTGGACCGGCCCCCGGAATGCGCGGTCAGGATGCGATGTCGCCGAGTTCCTGCAGTTTCGACAGTCTGCGGTAGAGGGCGTTTCTGCTGTTCAGGTCGGCATGCGTGCCGATGTCCTGGACCTTTCCCTTTTCCATCACGACGATCTGCTCGGCCTGGGTGATGGTGGACAGCCGGTGTGCGATGGCGATGACCGCACAGAATTCGGAGATCATCGAGATGCTGTCCCGCAGCGCCCTTTCCGATTCGCTGTCCAGGTTGGCGGTGGCCTCGTCCAGCAGCAGGAACCGGGGGGTCTGCAGCAGCGTGCGGGCGATCGCCAGGCGCTGGCGCTGGCCGCCGGACAGACCGGCACCGCGGTCGCCGAGCTCGGTGTCGAGCCCGTTCGGCAGGGCGGCGATCACCTCGGTGAGGTTCGCCATCCGCAGCGCCTCGGCGATGTCCTTGTCCACGGCGTTCGGCGCCGAGTAGGTGAGGTTGTCCCGGACGGTGCCGCGCAGCAGGGTGTGGTCCTGGTCGACGTACCCGACGACGGACCGCAGCTGGTTGAGCGGCATGTCGACGATGTCCGTGCCGTCGATGCGGATCGCCCCCGACACCGGGTCGAAGAGCCGCTCGATGAGCTGGAAGACGGTCGACTTGCCGGCGCCCGACGGACCGACGACGGCGGTGAGCCCCGTGGGGGGCACGGTGAAGGAGACGCCGTCGAGGATGACCTTGTCGCTGCCGGGATAGAAGAAACGGACCTGGTCGAAGACGAGCCCGGTCTCGTATCCGCGGCCGCGGCCACCGCGCGGTCGGAGCGTCTTCTGGCCGTCCCGCTGGTCCGTCTCCACCTCGATCCTGCCGAGTTCGGCCAACCGGTCCACCGATGCCCTGCCGACCTGGAACTGTGCGATGGACTCGAACAGTTGCAGCAGTGGCGCCACCAGGTAGAAGAGATACAGGATGAACGCGGTCAGATCGCCGGCCGGCATCGCGCCCGTCGCGGTGCGGGCCGCGCCCAGGCCGATGACCACGGTCAGCGCGAGCTGGGTACCGATGCTCATGGTCGGGTCCAGCAGCGACGACATGACCGTCACCCTGATTCCGGACTTCCGGGCCTGCTTGGCGATGACCGCGATGCCCTCCGCCTCCCGGCTCTCGGCACGGGACGCCTTCACGGTGGGCATCGCCCCCAGCACCCGCAGCAGGGCGGTGCCGAAGTTGCCGATGTCGGTCTGGTTGAGCACTGAAGTCCGCCGGACACCGCGAGCCAGCCACAGCGAGATGACGCTGGTGACGCCGAGACAGACCAGTGTCGCCGCGAGTAGTACCGTGTCGATCAAGGCCATCAGCACGATGCCGCCGATGACCAGGAAACCGCTGTTGAGAATGCTGTCGATCGCATGCGTCATGGTGGAGCGGGCGAGCAGGGTGTCGCTGACCATCCGGGAGAACACATCACCCTGCTGCCAACCGCTGAACGCCCGGAACCGGGACCTCAGCAGCCTGGACGCGAGGGTGCTGCGGATGTCGTAGACGATGTTCTCCCCGGCCAGCCCGATGGTGTACGAGTGGAGCGCGCCGAGGATCGCGTCGGCGGTGAACAGAACCGCGGCGAACATGATCGGCCCGGTCACCGAGCGGCCCTGTTCCACGGAGCCCACCAGATCGCCGATCACCGCGGGTTGGGCCAGGGACGTCGCGGCGCCCGCCAGCCCCAGCAGCATGCCGAGGACGAGCAGTCGGCGATGGCTGCCGAGGGCGCGCCAGGGTTTCGCCCCCTTGCCCCACAACAGGTGCAGATGAAGCTGGGGGACCGCACGGTGACCGGCGCGGGGCCGGGCGGGCCCTTCGTCCTTCGGCGGCTTCGTCCCCGGTTCCCGTCGGCGGTGGTGCTTGCCCCCGTCGGCTGTCCAGTCGCTCATCGCGTGCCCTCCGGCCGGGTGGCGGGAGTCCGCAACGACCCGCCGCCCGCCCGGATCTCAGCCGGGCGGGCAGCGGCGGTGGGACTCGTGACGATCGTTACGACCGAGGTCACTCGGGCTCCCTCTCTTCCTGGTCCCGTTGCCCCGTCCCCTGGAAGTAGAGGGAAGCGGCCCTGACCAGACCGAGCAGGAAGATCACGCCACCGGCGATCAGGAAGGGGTTGTCGAGGCTCATGAGCCCGTCCTCTCAGGTGTCTTTCCGGGTGTCTTGGTGCGATTCGTGCCGGGCGTCGCGTCGCCGGTCCAGTCGGACGCCTTGGCGAGGGTGATCGGAGTCAGCGGAGTGCTCGGAGCGTGCGGGTCGAGCGGGACGTAAGGGGAGACGAACATCAGCTGGGGCTTGTGCCGCAGGTCGTATCCGGTGCCGGAGGCGAGCGCGAACTGGAAGCCCCGGGCCTTGTCGGCCGTTTCGCCCCGGGCCGTGACGCGGGCCCGTACGTGCTCGACCACCAGCCGGTACCCAGGGGTGCGTACGGCGGACGGGAAGCCGTTGTCGAGCAGTTGCAGCATCTCCTGGCACGCGTCGAAGACGGACTTGTCCGCGCGGCGGGTCGGGAACCAGATGATGTGCATGGGCTTGCGGTCCTCGATGCCGCTGATGTCGTGCCAGTTCGAGGTCGAGCCGTCGGCGTGCACGGTGCGGTACAGGAAGTGGTAGTCGTACATGGCCGGGTTGGGTGCGAAGAACCGCCAGTTCGGCAGCATCGAGAAGACGTCCCTGGTGCGGACCCGGTTGAACTCGTGGTTGGGATGCTGGGCGGCGAGGGTCAGCAGCAGCGCGGCGGCTCCGGCGATCCGCCAGTGGGCCCCCTCGCCGGTGAACGGGTTCCTCGACCTCAGGTGCGACAGGGTGCTCACCGGACGGCCTCCTTCGTTCGCTGGAGCTTCTTCGCGGGGGAGCGCACGGGCCCGGAGAGTGGTGCGCCACCGTCGTCATCGCGGAAGAAGGAGATGATGAGATCCGACACCTGATGGGCGTGGCGGCTGTTGATCAGCATGCTCTCGTGCGTGGCGTTCTCGATGACCACCGTCTCCGTGCGCGCGCCGACGTGGGCCTCGGCGAGTTCCCTGTGGAGCAGCAGCTGCTCGGGGTTGCTGTCCACGGTCCGCTGGGCGGAGAGGACCAGGGCGGGTACCCCCTCGATCCTGCTGAGCGCACCGGAGAAGGACTCGAAGTCGACCTGCACCGCTTTCCATTCGCGGCGCGCGGCCTCCCACATCCGTGAGTCCGCGTACTGGGCGTGGACCTTCTTGCGGTAGGCGTGGGGCAGTTCGTCGAGCCACCGTGGCCGGTTGAGGAGGATGCCGGTGCCCAGGCGCAGCGCCCGGCTCACGGCGGTGAAACTCCCGGCCAGGCCGATGTCGACCATGCTCTGTCCGCTGTTGAACTGGCCCGGGTGGGAGGAGTCGAGATAGACGATGCCCGCAAGGCGGTCGCCCAGGTGCTGGGCGGCGCGGCGGGCGAGCTCCCCGCCGATCGAGTGGCCGACCAGGATCACCTTGCGGTGCGGGGAGACGGCACCGTTCACCAGGTCCACCAAGTCGTGGACGGACTCCGTCAACTGGTAGGGACCGGTGGCCCCGCGGTGACTGCCGGCGTACCCGGCGCGTGCGTAGGTGATGACGCCGTACCCGGTCTCGTGGGCCAGACGCTCGGAGATCCAGGCGTAGTGCTCGCTGGTGGACAGCAGTCCGCTGGCGAGCACGACGACCGGCTTCTCGGGGGCACCCGGCGTGTACTCCTCGTACTGGAGCCGGTTGCCGTGCCGCGTGGTCAGTACACGCGAGCTGTGCCAGCCCTCCGTGGTGCGCAGGCGCCGCTGTACGGCAGTGACGGCCGCCGCGGCCACACCGCCGGCCAGCGCGGCGAGCGCGGTCGGCACGGCACGGTCGTCACGTCCGGCGACGGCGGGGTGCGAACGGGGAGCGGAGGTGTAGGCGATCAGCGGATGGAACGAGGGGAAGGCGGTCGCGAACCTGCCGAGGCCCAGGAAGTAGCCGTTGGCCACGTGGAACGCGGCGGCACTGGCGATCATGGGGCGGGTCAGCTTGCCGCCCCGCGCGTAGGCGAGCGGGAAGAAGCACTCCAGTGCCAGCACGCTGTGCGTGAGCGCCTTGGTGACCTGGGGGTGTTTCTGGGTCCACCGGAACATGCCCTCATGACCGTACGTCCGGGTGCGCATGACCCCGCCCAGAGCGGAGGCGTCGCGCCAGCTCTTGCCGAAGAGCTTGACCCAACCGGACACCGCGTAGGCCATGTTGCCCTGCAGGGCGGCGTACCACAGCAGCGCGTCCTTGCCCGCGGGCGACGGTACGAGGCGGGCGGCGCCGGTGGCCAGCTGCACCAGCGACGCCACCTGGTCGGAGCCGTCGGCGCCGTAGTGGTGGCGTGGGGAGAGCAGAGCCGAAGTGGTGCCGAGGAAGAGGCTTCCCGCGCCCCGCCAGCGGGAGTTGCCCGGCAGCAGCATGGCGGCGGAAACGGCGGAGCGTGCGATGTGCAGGGCGGTCGTGGTCCGCACCCCGCTGACGCTGTCGACGAGCCGGCGTGTGAGCGGGCCGGATCCTGCCAGGTACCCCCTGCCGACCTCCCAGTCGCTCATGCCTCCCTTGTCGATGTCCTTCCGCTGGGTCAGGTATTCCAGGGACGAGGTGAGGGTGGACAGGGCAGCAAGCCGTTCGGACATGCCGATGGCGCGGTCCCGGTTGACCGGAGCCGGGGAGAAAACTGCGGAAGTGATCCTTCCGGTAATTTCGGAAGGTATTTTTCCGGTGAATTTCACAGGAACCCCATTCGTGATAGCCTCCTCCGCCGGAGGAATTGTTCCTTCACGGTTGTGCTGCCGGGCCAAAACAGGCCTCTGGCCCGGCAGCTCTCATGCACTTCTCGCGTCAGTTCCCGCAGGCTTCTTGTGCCGCTCCACACGTGTGGGTTTTCCTACGGGCTGGCGCACCCTGGGTCAGCGGGGCTGCGATCAGGCCGGGGGCGCACCGGCGCCCGCGGCGACGTCCGCGGCGGCCTGGGCGACGGCCTGGTCCGCTGCCACGGAGGCGTTGGCCGCCTCCACGGAGGACGCGGCGCCGACCGTCGCGCCGACACCGCCGGCGACACCGGCGAGGTCGGCGATCGCGCCCAGCGCGGCGAGGCCGCGGCCGCCCCCACCGCCGGCGCCGCGCCCGACACGCCCGATGCGCGGGGTGCCCAGAGTGGGGCGGGCGGACGCCAGGATGATCCCCTCCACGGGGAGGTTCAGGTTGTCCACTGCCTTCGCGATGTGGCTCATCGTTGTTCCTTTCGAAAGAGGGCTCCGGAGTCCGTTTTTCTCCGGTGCGCTTCTGGGGACAACAATGCCTTCGTGGCGTCGCGGCGCACATCTGAGAAATTACCTATTCTCCGAGCGGTGCCCTTCACATGCGAATACGGGGACGTGAGGGCGGGTGTGAAAGCGCAGGGTGGGCGGGGTGAGAGGGCGAGTGAAACGAGAAAGACGCCGCTTCTGCCGGCCGGCCGAGGGGCCGGTCGTCGGAAGCGACGTCATAAAGAGGGACGCGTATTGAAGGGGAGCCGGGGTGCCGTGTCCGACTTCTGGGCCGGGGCCCGTTCCGGCCTCAAGGCCGGGTCCCGTTTCGGCTTCTGGGTCGAGGCCCGTTCCGGCTTCGGAGCCAGGTTGCTGCGTCCGGCCTCGGAGCCGCGGTGCCGTGTCCGGTGAGGGGCGGATGCGGTGCAGGCTCGGCGGGCAGCGGGCGGTCCGGAGGGCCGGGGCGGCTGCCGCCCGACACGTGGAGCGCGGCCTCGTCAAACACGCACGCGGCTCGGTGCGCGTCGCTCGGCGTCGAGCGGGCGGAAGCAGAACGGTAAACCGGGGGCGTGTTCCGACGCGATCAGCAAAATTACCTAGCGGCGGGTGTTGCGGCCCCGCGCGGTCGCGGTCAAGTCCGGACTGTTGGCGTCCGGTTCGCCCTCTTGCCTGGGCAAGTGACGACCCGTCACCGAAGCGGCCGGCGGGACGCAGGAGGCCCCTGGGTCGGAGATAAGACTGGGTCCGATTTTCATCAGGCGGGACGTTCCTGTGCGCCGCCGATGAACTGTGCCAGCATCGGTGGCCCCGCGACGCGGGACGGTGACTCGGTAAGAGTGGCCCGCATCCCATGACGGCAAGGGAGATGCCTGCCGTCCAGCGCTGTCCCGGCGGATTCCGGCCGGCGCCACGGACGCGGTTCCACGGAAAGGAAAGCCCGCATGGCCATTGCCATACTCATGCCCTGGACGATCTACTCCGCCCACTCCGCATCGTCGGCAACCCGGAGAGAGTCAACCGAGGTTCGTCGTACGACCCTGTCCGCCGTACCCGGTGTCGGGACGCCCGGGGCCGGGGACCCGGTGCCGAACCGCCCGCGCCTCACGCAACTCACGGGAGACGAGCGGACGGTGCGCTCGATCCGTACGGCCCCGTCGATCCGTACGGGAAGCCGGCCCCGCGTGGGTCATACCGGGCCGCGGCGAAAGGCGGCCTGACGATGCCCAGTTCGGCGACCACGGTCGGCACCCGCTGGAACCGCTCCGAGCAACTCAGCCCCCGGGAACGCGAGATCCTGCTCCTGGCGGCACACGGGATGTCCGACTCGGAGATCTCCGGCGCCCTGTCGATATCACCGCGCACGGTGGGCGTACACATGTCCAACATCCGCGAGAAGCTGTGCGCGAAGAACCGCACACACCTCGTGGTCCGGGCCCTGAAGGCCGGGGTGCTGGCCCTCCGCACCGAGTGCGCCCTGCTGAGGAAGCCCGGCGGCGACGCCGACGACCTGTTCCATCTGACGGGCCACGCGAGCGTCCACCTGGAACGCCGGGCCCTGTGACACCTCGCATCCCCGCACGCGATGTCACGCACACCCCGGCGTGACCCACTACCTGGCTCCACCCCGTACCAGGAACACACCTCTCGCCCGCCCTTCACCGAGTCCAACCGGTGAGGGGCGCTTTTCGTGCGCCTGTCACTGTTCGGTCCTGTCCTGGGCGCGCCGCACGGCCATTCCGGCTTCGCCCCTCTCCTCGCCGATGCCGGTGACGGCCTCGACGTTGCCGCTTAAACAACTTTTATGGTGATTTGAGAGGTTTTGCTGGTGGGGTGGTGGTTAGTCGAGGGGGGATGCGGAGGCACCGAGATGGGGGTTGGTTCCCCTGCGCAGAGGCTGCGGTGCGGGTGGTGGGGGGCGAGTACGAGGAGGGAGCCATGAGCGAGATGGCGGACGGGAGTGCCGGGCGTGTTCAGCAGGCCGGGCAGACAGCGAAGCAGGAGGCGTCGGCGACGGCCGAACCGGTCAAGCAGGCCGCGGCGGAGTCCGTGCGGCAGCTGAAGGAGGACACCACCCAGGCCGGCCGCCAGGCTGCCCAAGAGGTCAAGGACACCGCCGCCGAGGCCGCCCGCACCACCAAGGAACAGGCCCGGGAACAAGCCGGACAGGTCACCGACCGGGCCCGCCGGTCCACACGGACCACGGCCGAGGAGGCTCGCGGGCAGCCCCGCAGCACCGGACCGTAGGGACGCCGCCGCGCCCCGGACCGTAGGGACGCCGCCGAGCGGGCCGGCCACCGAGGTACCGCCCGTGCGGCCCGCAGACCTCACCAGCGGACCTGCGGGCAAGGCCGCCACCCCGCTCGCACACCACGCCGGTCGCTTGGCCGGAGTGCCGAACAACCCCCCTGCCGCTCTCACCGGAGGCGATCGCAGTGACATCACCCAACTACAGGTCGACCGGGTCGACCATGGAAGAAGTCCGCCCCGACATGGTCGAAACGCGCCAGCGCCACGAGCTGGCCGAGCGCGCCGCAACGACCCCGCGGGCGCAAGCCATCGAGGCACTGGGCCTGCTCACGGGCCTCTACCTCGCGGCCTCCCCCTGGATCGCGGGATTCCCCGGCGGAACCTTCTCCCGGCTGGCCATCACCAACCTGATCGTGGGAATCGGCTATGCGCTGCTGATGAGCGGCGGCTTCGGTCGTGCCTACGACCGGACGCACAGCATGGCGTGGGCCGCCTGCGCGCTGGGCGTGTGGACGATCATCGCGCCGTGGGTGGTGGCCGGCAACGTCGACACCACCCGCACCGTCACCAACAACGTCATCACGGGCGTGATCGCCCTGCTGCTCGCCCTTGCCGCCAGCGCGGCAGCCCGCTCACGCGGCGCACGCGGTGCCCAGGGCGCCTACGGGGGCGCATACGGCGGTGCCGGTCGCTGACCAGGCACCGGCTCCCCAACGGGGGACGCACGGTATCAACGAAGGAGAACCCCAGATGATCACCCGAGAGCAGATCCCCGCCGTGCTGGACCATCCGGTCTACGACGCCAGGGGCAGCAAGATCGGCGACGCCAGGCACATCTTCTTCGACGACGTCACCGGCGAGCCCGAATGGGTCAGCGTGAAGACGGGCCTGTTCGGCACCAGCGAGTCCTTCGTCCCCATCCACGACGCCTCCGTCGTCGAGGACCACCTCGAGGTGCCGTACCCCAAGGACAAGGTCAAGGACGCGCCCAACGTCGACGTCGATGCCGGCGGCCACCTCTCCGAACAGGAGGAACACCGCCTGTACGAGTACTACGGCATCGACTGGGACGCCGCCTGGCAGCAGGCGCAGACCGGCACCGGCCGGACCGCCGCCGCCCCCGAGGACGCGATGACGCGCTCCGAGGAGGAGATGCACGTCGGCATCGAACGCCGCGAGGCAGGCCGCGTGCGGCTGCGCAAGTACGTCGTCACCGAGGAGCAGCAGCAGACCATCCCCGTACGCCACGAGGAGGTCCGGGTCGAGCGCGAGCCGATCACCGACGCCAACCGCGGCGACGCCCTGGCCGGCCCGGACATCTCCGAGGCGGAACACGAGGTCATCCTCCACGAGGAGAAGCCCGTGGTGGAAACCAGGACCGAGCCCAAGGAACGGGTCCGCCTGACCACCGATGAGGTCACCGAGGAAGAAACCGTCACCGGCGAGGTCCGCAAGGAACGCATCGAGACCGAGGGGACCGACGAGCCCGGCGAGCGGCGGCCCCGCCGCTGATCCCCACGCACCCAGGCGCCCGGGACAGGAAGAGCGACGGCACTCGCCCGGGCGCCGGGCGCCCACCGTGCCCGCTCGCCATGCGTGCGCAAGGAGCTGACCGCCATGAAGCTGCGACACAGACACGACACCGCTCACCATGACCGGGCGCCGGAGCCTGGCGAGCAGCAGCGGCACACCGAACGGTACGGCCGTGAGGACGAGCCGGAGAGGTTCGGTCCGTCTCCGGATGTGGAGCGCAGAGCGCCGGACGGTCTCACCGAGATGCCGAAGAAGTCCTGGTCGGCGGTGCTGCGCGGGACGTTCAAGGAGTTCAAGGACGATGAGCTCGCCGACCGGGCGGCATCACTGACCTACTACGGCATCCTGTCGCTGTTCCCGGCACTGCTGGTGCTGGTCTCGGTGCTGGGGATCACCGGACGGTCGACGACCAGGCAGGTGCTGGACAACGTTCAGCAACTGACCCCGGGCGCCGCCCGCGATGTGATCCGCAACGCGGTGGAGCAGTTGCAGGGACGCGCGGGCATCGGCTCGGTGATGGCGATCGTCGGCCTGGCCCTGGCGCTGTGGTCGGCATCCGGCTATGTGGCGGCGTTCATCCGCACCTCCAACGCCGTCTACGACATGCCCGAGGGCCGTCCGGTATGGAAGGTCATGCCGCTGCGGTTCGCCCTCACCGTCGTGCTGATGATCCTCGCGGTCGTGAGCGCGCTGATCGTGGTCTTCACCGGCGCGCTGGCCCGGCAGATGGGCAAGGTGCTGGGGGTCGGTGACACGGCCCTCACGGTGTGGTCGATCGCGAAATGGCCGGTGCTGGTGCTTCTGGTCTCCCTCATGATCGCGATCCTGTACTGGGCCAGCCCGAACGCGAGGGTGCGCGGCTTCAGGTGGATCACGCCCGGCAGCCTCCTGGCGCTCGTGATCTGGGTGATCGCCTCGGCGGGATTCGCGTTCTACGTGGCCAACTTCGCCTCCTACAACAAGACCTACGGCACCTTCGCCGGCGTGATCGTCTTCCTGGTGTGGCTGTGGATTACCAACATCGCCATCCTGCTCGGCCTGGAGTTCGACGCCGAGACCGCCCGCCAACGCGCCGTCGCCGGCGGGCACCCACCGCAGAAGGAGCCGTACACCCAGCCGCGCGACACCAGGAAGTGGGACGAGCAGGACCGGCACCGTCTGGGAGACACCTGACCGACACGCCTGGCCCGATGACGACGAGGATCGCGGCGTCCGGGAACAGCCGCCTGACGGCCCCTCCCCGCACATGACGAGGGCGGGACCCGAAAGCCCCGCCGGTACCTCGCGCGCTTCTCGGTGAAAAGTGTGCTGAACTGCGGAAACACCTCTTCGGAGCCGCCAAGCTGTCCCAACCGAGTGGCCGAAGCCGCCCGCGCTCACGCACGGACTGTCTGAGCCACTCACCCGGGGACAGGCAGGCGCCCCAGCGCCAACCGTGCCACGCGCGGCCAGTCGGCCGCCCCGCCGCTGACACGCGGTGCGTGGGGGCGACGGCGTGGCACACGCACCCGGAGCGCCCCGGGCGCGCTGCGGCACACGACGGGTGAGGGCAGAACGACGTGCTCTCCGTCGATGCCGACCGGGAGGGTGTCCGTGCCGGCTTCGACGACGACTTCCCTGGCGCTCAGCCGGACAAGTCCCCCGGAGCGCGGGCCGCGCACCAGTCGGGCCGCCTGAGCGGTGCTGCCGACCCGCACGCACACCACGCCGAGCAGGCCCGAGTCCAGCCGTTCCCTGCGCCCCGGACGGGCCGCGTCGACGGCACGCCCGTAGGCATTGTTGCTGACGAGGAGAGCCTGAAGTCCGTCGACGTACGTTCCGTCGGCCCGCGCCCGCAGTCTGCGCGCGTCCTCGCCGGTGAGGAGGCCGGGGAGGGTACGCAGGGTCGTGCGGGCCTTGGTGTCCCGGTACGCGGGGTCGGTGACGACGGACGCGTACGTTCCGAACGAGGCGTTGTTGACGAAGACCCGGTCCGCGGCGTAGCCGAGGTCGATGCGGAGTTCGATGCCGTGGGTGACGGCTTCCAGGGCCGCCGCCGGATCGTCGCGGTCGAGGCCGAGGTCCAGGGCGAAGTGGTTGCGGGTGCCGGCGGGAATCACCACGAACGGCAGGTCGTGGCGGGCCGCGACCTCGGCCACCAGTGCCTGGGTGCCGTCGCCGCCCGCCACCGCCAGCAGATCGGCCCCCTCGGCGACGGCCTGCCGGGCCAGTTCGGTGACATCCTGGCCGCCTTCGAGCAGGACCACCCGGCAGCCGGCCACCCGGGCCTTGTCGACCAGGTGGAAACGGCCCACCTTGCCGCCGCCGGAGCGCGGATTCATGAGGATCCAGGGGCTGTGGGGCGCCTCGGCGACCGCCTGCCCGGACTGCTCGGAGGTGGTGTGCCCGGGGCTCAGGGCCGTACGCGCCGCCGTGACGGCGAGGACCCACAGAGCCAGGGACAGCAAGGCCGGCCCCAGCATGCCGAACGTGGCATAAAGGGCCAGGACAGTGACCGGCGCCACCACCGACAGGACCGCCCCGAGAGCACGGAGCAGTCCGGTGTGCGCCAGGGTCCACCACACTCCCACGGCGGCCAGCGCCAGTCCGGCGATGCCCGCCAGCGCCCACAGCACGCTCCGCAGACCGGCGGCGACGAGCGCCACCAGGACGCTGCCCAGCAGGGCGAGTACGGCGAGGCGGGCCCGTGCGGCACTGCCCTCGACTCCGGTCGAGGGTCCTGTCTTCCTCGATCTCCTTGTGTCACCGCCGGGTTTCACCTGTCGGCCCTTCTCTTCCGCCTCACGTCCCTGACCGCTGTGTACTCAGGAGGGCCCGCGCGGATACGAGGTCCTCTCCGACGGGCGCGCCTCGGACATGGGACGTTCCTCGGACAGGTCGAAGAGGTTGCCACGCTGGACCACGCACAGGGCCCAGATGATGAAGCCCGAGATGGTGATCATCACGACCGACCACACCGGGTAGTACGGCAGGGAGAGGAAGTTGGCGATGATGACGAGCCCGGCGATGGCCACGCCGGCGACGCGTGCCCAGGTCGCGGTCTTGAGCAGGCCGAAGCTGACGATCACGGCGACCACACCCAGAGCGAGGTGGACCCAGCCCCAGCCGGTCAGGTCGAACTCGAACACGTAGTTGCGCGTCGTGAGGAAGATGTCGTCCTCGGCGATGGCCATGATGCCCCGGAAGATGTCGAGCAGGCCGACGAGGAAGAGCATCACCGCCGCGAAGGCCGTCAGGCCGGTTGCCCATCCCTGCTTGGCCGTGTGTGCCGGCCGGGTGTGTGTCGCGGTCATCTTGGGCCTCGTTTCATGTGATCCGGATCATGTGATCCGGATGGTCAGCGACCAGAGGTACGGGTGGTGGAGCCCGAGTGCTCCGCCGGACCGTGGCCGGTCAGGACCAGGTCCTTCGCCCTGCGGAACTCCTCGTCCGTGATGTCGCCGCGGGAGCGGATCTCGGACAGCCTGGCGAGCTCGTCGACGCTGCTGGTCCGGCCGCCGGCCGCGGTCTGCCTGATGTAGGCGTTGAACTCCTCCTGCTGTGCGCGCGCCTGGGCGACCTCCCGGCGGCCCATGTTCTTGCCGCGGGCGACCACGTAGACGAAGACGCCCAGGAAGGGCAGCAGGACGGTGAACGCCAGCCAACCGGCCTTCCCCCAGCCGCTCAGGTCGTCGTCACGGAAGATGTCGACGACGACGCGGAAGAGCAGGACGAACCACATGATCCACAGGAAGAACAGGAGCATGCTCCAGAAGACGCTCAGCAGGGGATAGTCGTACGCCAGGTACGTCTGCGCGCTCATGTCTCTCCTCCGTCCCGGGCGCCCGCCCGGCCGCTGCTGTGTGCTGTCTTCAGCGTGGGCACGGCAAGGGCCGGGCGGCCTCACCCGATGCGGGTGAGCGTGCGGTAGCCAAGTAGCCCGGGTTGACGTGCTCCGGCGGCCGGATCAGGGCCGTTCTTCCCGCGACCGCGGGGTGCGGCGGCCGTCCGGCACCAGGAGGTGAAGGCGACAGGGACGCCGGGTGCCTGGGGAGCGCGTGCCTGAGGCCGGTTTTCCACCATGTCTCACGGGGGTCTCATGGGGCCGACCCTTCCGTCGCCTGGTCCGCCGCCCGGTCGGCCGGTCCGGCTGCCGCCGCGAGGATCGCCAGGATGATCAGGACGGCCACGGCGATGCCGAGAACGAGGGCCACCGCTCCGACCGTGGGGTGGTTCCAGAGAACCAGCGCCAGCGCTCCCGCCGCGATGACGCCACCGGTGGTCCATGGCCGGTGGTCCGCCAGCCAGCGTCCGGTGGATCCGGTGCGCAGTCCGGCGCGGCGCAGCCCTCGGCCGGCGGCCGTCGTGCCCCGGTTCGCCGCCGTGCGGACGGCGCGGGCGGGGCGTCCGGGACCGTACAGGTAGGCGACCAGTGCCGTGATCACCGCCACGACCAGCAGGGTGCGCGTGCTGTCGCGCAGGAAACGGACGAACGTGTCGTAGATGGCGGCGGCGGCGTCGGTGGGCAGCGCGTCGGGCGGGACCGAGTCCAGATAGACCCGTCTGACGACGGCCAGCGCGACGAGCAACACCACCATCATCAGGCCGACACCCGTCGCGGTGATCATCAGCATCACCCGGTGTGCCGGATTGGTCCACACGGCGAGCGCGGCGAGTACGACGGTCAGGACGGGCAGCCAGGTGCCGAGGATGTCCAGCAGCCGCATCGCGTCCTGCGCCTTGCCCAGTTCCTCCGTCTGGAACAGGGTGATCGTCCGGTCGGTGTCCGGGATGGCGGCGGCCTTGTCGAAACCAGCGTCGACGAGACGCTCCCGCACCTCGTCGACGACCTCGCCGATGTCCAGTTGGACGGTGTCACCCTCGGCGCGCACGGCACCCTCGCGGTCTCCGGTGAGCATGTTCACCACCGCGGCGTGTGAGCGCCGGTTGGCGCCCTCCCACACCTGCTGGAAGGCGTCGCTGGTGATCACTTGGGTGATGGTGCGGTCCACGACGGTCCTGACCGCGTTGCGCAGCGGCCCCTCGAGGGACTCGGCCCCCTCCACGACGCGGGGCGGGGCCCCGGCGTCCTGGAGGGCCTTGACGAGCGAGTCCGTCACCCCCGCGACGTCCACATTGGCCACCACCCGGTCCGTGAACCGGTTGATCACGACCTCCTGCACGGCCGGCTCCGATGCCAGCGGCGCGACGGTCTCCACGTACCGGTCGGTGTCGGAGACCGTGTCCTGGACCCAGGCCGCGACGACGGCCAGGGGCGCGAGCACCAGGGCCAGCAGGAGGAGGACCGAGGAGCCGACCCGGCGCAGCCGCCGGTGGCGCACCGTCGCGTGACGGCGCAGTCGCTCGTATTCCGCCCGTTCCTCGGCGGTCATGACGTGGTGCCGGGTGACGTCTCCGCCGGAGTCCGGCGGATCCGGGGACGCGGCGGGGTTCATGGGGGCTCCTTTCCGCGTGCGCCGCGCCGGTGGCGACGGTCGCTGATCGGGATGACGGTCGGGGAGGCAGCCGAAACGGAGCGCTCGTGCGGTGTCAGGCCGTCGCGGCGGGGGCGCCCGGCCCCGGGGGTCGCGTCTTTCGGAGCGCGGCCCGCCGAGCGAGGGCGACCACCGCCTCGGCCAGGCCGAGCAGGACGAGCCACAGACCGAGCAGCCTGGTCAGGGCACGGGCCGACTCGGCAGGCAGGGCGAGCACCACGATCCCCGCGACGATGCCGAGTACGGCGGCGACCGTGACGACGCCACGGTGCGGCAGGTCCTCGACGGAGACGGCCGTGTAGAGGGTGAGGATGCCGGACACGAGCCAGACCGCCCCGGTGATCAGCGAGAGCGCGGCGATCGTCTGCAGTGGGTTCCTCAGGCACAGCACCCCGGCCAGGACGTACAGCACGGCCAGGAGCAGCCCCGGCAGCCGCTCGTGCCCCTCCCGCGCGAAGACGGCCACGAACCGGAACGCCCCGGTCACCAGCAGGTACAGGCCGATGAGGACCGCCAGGACGTGCAGGGTCGCCTCCGGCCACACCAGCACCAGGACGCCCGGCACCAGCGTCATGACGGCCGACCCCAGGAGCCAGGTCCATGAACGGCCGAGCCGCGCGAGCACGTCTGCGGAGTCTCCCATCGGACCCGGGGCCGGCCCGCCGGGCTCGGGGTCCTGCCCGGTACGCGATGCCGGACCACGCGACATGGTCATGGCTCCTCCTCGCGTGATCAGCCGTCGCCTCCGGAAGCCGACGGGGCGGGGTGAGGGAGCGGTGCGCGAGCGCCTGACCGCTCCAGGGTCACGCCTGCCGCTCGGTGACCGGCTCACCCACCACGGGTGATCCATCGGCTCCGCCGTGGCGGTGAGCTGGAAGCCTCCCGGTGCCCGGCCCACCCGCCTTCCGGGGCCGGACGGAGCGACCTTCCGGGGCCGGACGGAGCGAGAAGACACGAGATGAGCGATCCGAACACCGCCCGGACGGACCGGGCCCGGCCGGGGTCGGACACGGACCGGCCGCGTCGGCGGCACCGCCCCCGCCGGTGGGCGGCGGTCGTCGCCATCGCCCGCGCCGTGCTCATCACGGTCGGCCTCGTCACCGCCTACTACCTGCTGCCCCTGGACGATCGCGGTACGGCCGGCACGTCGGCGCTGCTCGTGTGCGGCCTGCTGGCGGTACTGCTGGTGTTCGGGTGGGAGGTGCGGGTCATCGCGCGCTCACCGCACCCCCGGCTGAGAGCCGTCGAGGCCCTGGCCGCCACGCTGGTGTTGTTCCTGATCCTCTTCGCCGTCGCCTACTACCTGCTGGACCGCTCCGCCCCGGGCTCCTTCAGCGAGTCGCTGACCAGGACGGACGCCTTGTACTTCACCCTGACCACCTTCAGCACGGTCGGCTACGGGGACATCACCGCCCACTCCCAGACCGGACGCGTGCTGACGATGCTGCAGATGACGGGAGGGCTGCTGCTCGTCGGCGTCGCCGCCCGGGTGCTGGCGAGCGCGGTCCAGGCGGGGCTGCGCCGGCAGCGCCGCGCGCCGTCGGCGAAAGCGCGTTCCGGCGCCGACGCCGGGACGCCGGACGAGGAGACGGAACCATGACCGTGCCGAGCGCTTTCACCGCGTCCCTGTCTCCGGACGAGCGAGCGGCGTCCGGCCGGAACGCACGCCGGCGGGCGCCGCGTTCGTCGCACGGCTGGTACGAGACCGCACAGCAGCGACCCGATCCCATCGAGGTGGTGGAGCGGCAGTCGGCCGAGCGGGTGGCGGAGTCGGTGCCGATCCGCCACGGCCGCATGCTGCAGTCGCCGTTCCGCTTCTACCGCGGCGCTGCCGCGATCATGGCGGCCGAGTCGTACGCCGACCGGAACGAACGGGACTTCGCGGCGTTGGAGGACGCCTGCCGCTCCGGGCGGATCAGGGCGGAGCGGCTCTGAGCGACACTGCCGCACAAGAGGGCCGGACAGGGACACCCTCACCGGGCTCCCGTCAGTCCGGCAGCTGGCGCATCTCCACGACCCGAAGTCCCAGGGACTGGCAACGTGCCAGCAGCCCATAGAGGTGCGCTTCGTCCACGACAGGGCCGAACAGGACGGTCTGGCCGGACATCACCACGTGGCCCAGCTCCGGAAACGCCTTGGCCAGCGTTTCCGACAGGTGTCCCTCGATGCGGATCTCGTAGCGCACGAGCTGTCCCTCCATGGACTGCTTCGGTCCGGCGGACGGCGCCCCTACCCGCGATCGTCCGCCTCCGTGCCCCGTCGGACCTCACCCGGTACAGGTGACCGCCGCCCGGCGAGCGGACGCCGAGGATCAATGCTTCAGGACGATCTCGAAGGAGATGATCAGCAGCCCGAGCACCAGGTTGACCGATGCGGTGGCCGCCATGAGTCGCGGCGAAGCACCGGCGCGGCGGGCCGCGGCCACGGACCAGCCCACCTGGCCGGCCACGGCGACGCAGAGAGCCAGCCAGAGAGCACCTGGCACGTCCAGTCCCAGGAGCGGGCTGACGGCCACCGCCGCGGCCGGCGGAACGGCGGCCTTGACGATCGGCCACTCGTCACGGCACACGTGCAGCACGACCCGGCGGTCCGGAGCCTGTTGCGCCAGGCGCGCCCCGAACAGCTGGGCGTGCACGTGCGCGACCCAGAAGACCACTCCGGTCAGCAACAGCAGCAGCACCAGCTCGGTGCGGGGGAACGAGCCCAGGGAGCCCGCGCCGATCACCACGGAGGCCGCGAGCATGGATCCGTAGACGCCACCCGTGTAGTCCGCGTGGGCCCGGCGCTCGGCTCGGCGCTCCGCGCGGGCCGCGGCCGGGCCGGTCGTGGCTCTGGTTCTGGACACCGGTGACTCCCCCGAACTCAGCGCGTCGATCCCGACGCCCCGGCCGGAGCCTCGGCGTCCGGCTGCCGGCGACGGCCTTCCCGGCCGGTCGGCAGGTGCGGAGTGACCAGGAAGCCGGCGAGAGCGACGCCGCCGGTGGCCAGGATCGCCGCCTTCAGGCCGTCCAGCTGCGCGGAGGCGTAGGAGTCCGCGACGGCGTCGACCTCGGACGGCGGCAGCCCGGCACGCTCGGCCGCCGAGCGCACCTGATCGGTGGGGACGAAGGTGATCCCGGCCTCGAGGGCGACACCGACCTCTTCACGGGTCTGTTCGGACAGCTGCGGATTGTCGTCCACCTGCGTGGTGAAGGCGTGGGCCAGCGCACCGATCAGAATGGACCCGATGAGCGCGGTGCCCAGCGCGGAGCCCAGATTCTGGGCCGTGAACTGGAGCCCTCCGGCCTCACTGCGTTCCTCCTCGCCGACGCCGGACTGGACGACGTTGCCCAGTTGCGAGGCGAGCAGGCCGACACCCACACCCAGCAGGGCCATGGCTCCGGCGAACTGCGCGTCGTCGATGACCGGGTCGATGGTGGCCAGCAGCCACACGATGGCCGCCGCCAGGGTCACCAGGGCCAGCCGGACCACCCGGCGCGGTCCCATGACCCGCCCCAGCGACGACGCGGACAGGGAGGTCACGAACATGGTCACGGACACCGGGAGCAGGCGCAGGCCCGTCTCGAAGGCGTCGAACCCCTGCACCACCTGCAAGTACAGCGGGATCGTGAAGAACAGCCCCAGCAGGATGAGGTTCTGGCCCAGCAGCGTCATCAGACCGGACCGCAGCACGGGCCTGCCCAGCAGGGACAGGTGCACGAGGGGGTCGGCGCCCTGGTGCTCCCGCCGCCGCTCCCAGTGCCGGAAGAGCGCCAGGACGGCCGCCCCGGCACCGACGACGAACAGCGTCGGGGCGAAGCCGAGGACGGTGAAGGGAGGGTTGCGGGGCTGCACCCATCCCCAGGTGCTGCTCTGCAGCACCCCGAGCACACCCAGACCCAGTCCGGACGCGGAGAGCACCGCGCCGACGACGTCCAGCCGGGGGCGCGGGCCGGTCGGGGCGGGTGTCGCGATCACGCGGCGGCACAGCAGGACGGCCGCGACGACCACCACCTCGCCTGCGAAGACCAGCCGCCAGGTCAGGTACGTCGTCACCCAGCCGCCCAGCAGCGGGCCGACCGCGATCCCGGCGCCGGCGAGCCCGCCGATGACCGCGTAGGCGACGGCCCGGTCCTTCCCGCGATACGACTCCGCGACGAGGGCGGCCATGGCCGGCAGCACCATGGCGGCTCCGAGCCCCTCGATGACGGACCAGCCCAGCGTGAGGACCCACAACGTGGGTGCCACAGCGGTCAGGGCGGACCCCACGCCGTAGACGACCAGCCCCAGCAGGAACATGCGGCGACGCCCCAGTATGTCCCCGAACCTGCCACCGATGATCATGAACGCGGCCATGACGAGCGCGTACAGCGTGATGACGGCCTGGATGGCGGTGACCTCCGTGTCGAAGTCCTCGACCAGCTGACTGATGGACACGTTCATGACGGAGGTGTCCAGGACCATCAGGAACTGGGCCGTACCGAGGACGATCAGAGCCCGCCAGTGCTTCACGCTGTCCACCTCGCAGAGTCGTCCAGCTCAGGTGCGCCGCCGGAGCAGGCGGGGCAGTGGGCCGACGCACGCCTGGCTACTCCTCCCATCGCATCCCAGGCACGGGCCCCGTGCCTCACCCGCCACGGGGGAAGGGCGCCGCGGTGGTGTGCGCCGGTGGGGAGGGCGGGCGCCGGGTTCGGCGATGAGCCAAGGGGCGATCAGGGCGAATCGTGGTAGATACGACATGTGCCGCACCGGGCGAATCCGAGAACTGCGGGCTCCCGCAAGGAGCCCTCCCCTGAACGCTCACTGCTGGCGTCGGTCGTCACCGATCCCGGGCATCTCCCCGAACTTCTCGCCGACTTCGCCGTCCGCCGCATCGGGCCGGCCGTGCCCGAAGCGATCGCCTCGCTCCGGCGGGGGCACCCCGACGCCACCGAGGCGGAGCTCCGGGCCCGGGTGGTCGCTCGCGGCCGACGGACCGTCGTATCGGAGGGATCCATCGTGGGCGGCCCGTTCCTCGTGCTCGTTCCCCTCGCGTTCTGCGCGGCGCTGCTCCGCCAGGCACGTACGGTCCTGGAGCTGGCCGCTCTCGACGGCCGCGACCCCACGGCGAGCGCTCGCGCCGGCGAACTCCTCGTCCTTCAGGGCGTGTACGAGAACACCCGCCAGGCGCAGGACGCGCTCAACCGCACCCCACACCCCGCCGGCGCCCCCGCTCGCTGGAGGCGATGGGCGGCCCTGTGGACCGTCACCCTGCGCATGGCCCACCTCCTCGGCATTCTCGCGCCGGCCGACGAGAGCCAGGACGCGGGCCGACGCGTACGCCGGGTCGCCGTCCAGGCTTGGCGGTGGCTGCTCCTCGGCGTGGTCTTCCTGGTCGGACTGATCGCGCCCCTCGTCTGGCTCCCGTACATGGCGGTGGTCTACCGGCGTGCCGACGCCCGCCTGGCGGACCGTGTCCTCGCCTACTACTTCGCCGACACCGCACCCGCCCCGCGCCGCCGGACCTCTCGCCTCGAACCGGAAGTAATGGCGGCCGTACTCCGTGCGCTCATCTCCCTCCTCGTACCGCTCGTCCTGACCGCCGTGACTTTCCTGACCGGCCTGCGCATCGCCGAGAGTCGCTGGCCGGTCCTCGGCATCACCCTGGCCACGGCGTCCGCCGGGGTCGGCGCGCTCTGGTACTGGCGCCGCCACCGGCGCCTTTGACCGTTCTCCAGCGGTTGACGGCGACCTGCCGGTGGGGCGCGGGCGCCGGACGCTCTCATCGACGTGCGTTCACAGCAGCCGGAGATCGCGTGCGCGGCGCACCGCGTCGCCTCGCCGGTTCACCGCCAGCTTTCGATAGACGCTCTTGAGGTGCGTCTTCACCGTGTTCACGGACACAAAGAGGTCAGCGGCGACCTCCTCCGTCGACATCATCCGGGCCACCCGCTCCAGGACGTCGCGTTCGCGCCCGCTCAGCTCCACCGCGACGAGCGGCGGGGGCGGCGACCCCGCCCGGGGCTGTTCACCGTGTCGCGGTGGGCCGGGCCTGAGCCAGCCCGCCGCCAGCTCGTGGAGCGGAGCCATGGCCAGGAGAGGCCGGATCCACGCTCCGGTATCGAGGAACGGACGTCGCAGCCGCTCCCGTCTGGCATCGAGGAGGGCATGCGCCACGAGCCTGTGGGCGGTGGCGGTGTCTCCTGCCCTCTGAGCGGCCTGAGCCCTCACCAGCGCTGCCCTCACGGTCACCCCGGGCCCGGCCCGGCCCTCGGTGCGGATGCTGTCGAGCAGGTCGATGGCCGCCCCGGTACGGCCTGCGGCGACCTGGATCGCCGCGGCCTCCACGGCGCACATGGGCTGGTCGCCGGACACGCGCTGGAGTATCTCGGTGGCTTCGTCCGGCCGTCCTTCGGCCAGGTACGCGGCGGAGGCGACGAGCGCTTCATGGCCTGCCGCCCAGGGTGAGGCCACGGCGGTGGCGACGGCCGGGTCCGCCGCCTCGACGGCGGCTCGTGCATTGCCCCTGACCAGCAGGAGGCGGGCTGTGGCGAGGGCTCGTCCCGCCGCCATCACCGGATCACGCGTTCCCGAGGGGAGGGCCACCTCGTCGAGGAGGGCTTGGGCCCGGCTCAGTTCATGACGGTCGACGGCCACGACGGCCAGGACCAGCTTTCCGATGCCGGAGCCGGACGGCTGGGGAAGGCCGACCCGCTCCGCCTCGGTCACCGCCGCCAGGGC
Organism: Streptomyces ipomoeae 91-03; assembly: GCF_000317595.1. Lineage (GTDB taxonomy): Bacteria > Actinomycetota > Actinomycetes > Streptomycetales > Streptomycetaceae > Streptomyces > Streptomyces ipomoeae. The sequence goes on from NZ_AEJC01000162.1 coordinate 23,502, forward strand.
CCTGCGCTCCGCCCGGCCGGGCCAGCCGTTCAGATAGTCGAGCAGGGCAAGGTGCCCCATCGACTCCTCCCGGGGCAGCACGGTGGAGACTCCGCCGGGAGTGCCGGCCACGGCGGTCAGGGCAGCGCGCGCCTCCTCGAAACGCCCCGCCCACAGGCGGGCCGATCCCAGATGGGTCAGCAGCAGAGCGGGAATTTCGGGATGCTCCTCCAGGAGGTGCGCCGGGACTTCCCGCCGCAGCTCATCGGCCGTCCGGGCGGCCTTCTCGGCCTGCGGGGGACATCCGGTCAGCCGGGCGGCCAGCGCCTCCAGCAGCGCACAGCTCAGCTGTGCGGCCGCTCGGTCGGGCACCACGTCAGGCGCCGGTTCGGACGCCTCGGGAGCCAGCCGCTCCTCGGCGTGGCGCAGGCGCGCCAGACCACGGCCGAGATCGCACTGGGCCAGGTCGCGGGCCGCACGCACGAGGTCCGTCGCGGGGCTCCTGGCCTCGGGCCCCATGTGGGAGAACAACTGGATCAGGTCGCCCGAGCGCAGGCCGGTGAAGAGCTGGCCGATCGCCAGGTCGTCGATGAGGGCTCCGGCGACGAAATCCCACTCGCCCGCGGCGGCGCCGTGGGCGAGTGTCTCCGGCAGGAATCCGTGCCGACGCAGCCACCGCGCGGCCCGCCGGTGGAGTTCCTGTTCCAGCCCGGGCAGGCGCACACGCTGATGGGCTCGGAGTATCTCTCCGAACAGCGGGTGCAGCCGGTACCACGAGTGCCCGAGGTGCTCGACGAACGCGTTCGCGCGGTGCAGCCCGACGAGGATGGGCTCCGCGTCGGTCCGACCGGTCAGCGCGTCGGCCAGATCAGGACTGAAACGCTCCAGGACGCTGACACGCAGCAGGAGGTCCTGTATCTCCTCCGTCTGCCCCTTGAGGACTTCGGCCAGCAGAAAATCCGCGATCGTACTCCGGTCCGCCTCGAACTCCTTCAGATAGCGCTCCGGGTCGGCGCTCTCCCGAGCGGCCAGGGCGGACAGGCGCAAGCCGGCGGCCCAGCCCCGGGTACGGTCCACCAGTGCGTGTGCGGCGTGGACCGGAAGGCTCAGACCATGCAGCTCCAGCAGTGCGACGGCCTCCTCCGGGGTGAAGGCCAGCTCGGCGGCGCGGATCTCCGTCAGCTCGCCGGCCGCCCGGTAACGGTGCAGCGGAAGCAGCGGTTCGGTACGGGTGACGAGGACCAGGCGCAGTCCCGGCCCGGCGTGGTGCAGGACGAACCCGAGCTGCTCCGCGACTTCCGGAGCGGTCACGCGGTCGTACTCGTCGAGCACGACGACAACGGGCCGGCCATGATCGTTCAGTTCGGCTGCGAGTGCTGCCAGGAGTCGGTCATCCACCCGGGACGCGTCCGCCGGGAATCCGACCGGGCCGGGCGCCAGCGCACCGCAGGCATGCAGGGCCTGAATGACGTACGCCCAGAAAACCCCTGGGCGCCGGTCCCCCACTTCAACGGTGAGCCAGGCGACCGGCTCCCGCAGGCCGGCGGCCCAGTCGGCGGCCAGCAGCGTCTTGCCGGCCCCGGCCGCGCCGTTGAGCAGCGTCAACGGTGTCCGCAGAGCCTGGTCGAGGTGATCGACGAGCCGTTGCCGCCGCAGGAACGTGGCGGGCCTCGCGGGGAGGGCGAACCTGGTGCGCAGAAACGGGTCTCCCGGGGGATCGGCGCAAGGAACGGCCGGAACGATCGGAACGATCGGAATGGTCGGTCCTTGAGCGTTCTCGTAGGTCTCGGCCACGGCGCTCACCACCCCCTTTGGGCCGAGTCTTCTTGGAGGTCGGGCCGGAAGGCGTGGAGCGAGTCATGGCCCGGCTGGATGACGCCGTAACTGCTCTCCGGCATCTCGTTCCACGCACCGGGGAGGGCGCCCAGCGGTTCGGACACGACGAGGCGGGTCTCGTCGGAGATGTCCCGCAGGAACGCGGCGTTCGGGTGGAGCGCGCGCAGGGTGTCCACCTGGGTGCTGAAGTACAACGACCGTGAGCGGCCCTCGCTGGAGTAACGGAAGACCCATACGCGTTCGCCGTCGGCCACCGCGAGGGTCATCTGCAGCGGGTGGGGGATGTCGTGCGCGTGCCCCGCTTTCTCGACCAGGCCGGCCACGCGCGCCACGGCACCGGGAGGATCGTCCGTCAAGCCGAACGTGAGGGCCAGGAAGAACAGGAGCTCGGAGTCGGTGGAACCCTCGATGTCGGGATACAGGGCCGGATCGACGGCCAGTGCGAGGTCCCGCCGGAGCCGGTGGAACCCGCTGATCGACCCGTTGTGCATCCACATCCAGCGACCGCTCCGGAAGGGGTGACAGTTGGTCTGCTGCACGGCAGTCCCGGTCGAGGCCCTGATGTGCGCGAAGAACAGACCCGAGCGAACGTGGTGAGCGATCTCCAGCAGATTGCGGTTGCTCCAGGCAGGACCGACATCCCGCAGCACCGCCGGAGTGTCCGCGTCCTGCGTGTACCAGCCGACCCCGAAACCATCGCCGTTGGTCGTCTCCACCCCCATGCGGGAGTGCAGGCTCTGGTCGATCAAGGAGTGTCGCGGCTGGAACAGGATCTGGCTGAGAAGGACGGGCGTACCCGAGTAGGCGATCCAGCGGCACATCCTGGGTCTCCCGTTTCTTGTATGGGGAGGTACCGAGAGCCGTGTTGTCGCTGAGGTCCGCGGACCTGGGCAGGCGGCTGGTGACGGTTCATGAAGCCCGCTTACCGTCACTGCGGTTGCCGTGCTCCGCTGCCACTACCCCTGTTCTGCGACGAGGACGGATACCAACCCGAGACAGGCCGAGACAGCTCGCTCAGGGTTTGCTCCGGCTCTGGGCTTCCGCCTCGGCCATTGCCACGGCCTCGGCCTCGGCCAATGCGATGGTGATGCCGAGTGCCTCGGTGATGTGAGTTGCGGCCGACATGACGCGTGCCGTGCCGACAACTGGGGCGATGGCGACGAGAACGTCCTGCAGTTGCTCGGCGGTCAGGTTGGCCTTGATGGCAGGGTCGACATGCGCGAGGTAGGAGATCGCCGGCGCGTCCATGGCCGCGAGCGCGGCCAGACGGGTGAGAATGAGCGTTCTCTCGTCCAGGCCGCAGCGCTCGATCGAGTCGACCGTCATGGCGGCGAGCGTGTCGAGAACGGGGGTGTCCGACCGTGTGGCCATGTCCGATCCGCCTTCCGGTGCTGTGCGGAGCCGACACGCGCCATCCCGTTGACCACGGGAACCTCACGCGTCGGCCGTTCACTCATCCACGGTAGGAGTCGCGAGAACCGAGCGCATGTTGAGCTGAACAGGTGATCTCAGCCTTCCTGACCGACGACGCCCGGCCCTGTCGCAAGAGACTTCGCTCAGCATCGAAGCTCCTTGACCATGACCGCGTACACCGGTGAGTCGGCGAACGGCTGCCGCTCGCCGACTTCGGCGTACCCCCACGACTCGTAGAGCGCCTGGACCTTGGGGTGCGTCACATCGACCAGCGGTACGGCGAGGTCTTCCGTGCGTTCCTTCAGCAGCGCTTCTTGGAGTCGTTCGGAGATGCCCTGCACGTCGATGAACGTGCGCATGCGGCCGGGCAGGGGGCGCCGTCCATGATCGACGAGGGCGG
>NZ_AEJC01000163.1 GCF_000317595.1 Streptomyces ipomoeae 91-03
CGTCGTCCGTGTGTCTGTCGCACATTCGATCCCTTGCGCACCGACAGTGCTCCAGAACCAGTGGGGCGGCGCAGGGTTCTCGGCATCCCAGGGGTAGTGAGCGAAGCAAATCCATTCCCATGGCGGTGAGTTGTGGTGCTGAATGGGAAGTGCGGGGATACGCAACGGCGCACGCCCGGCACAGCGGGAAGGGGTGTGTGTCAACTGGCGGCTGAGAGGGGTTTGTTCGTGCCTGCTGGCCCACACAGCGCATCACCGACACAGACAGCAATCGCGGTTCCGCCGTCTCTCTCCTTACCGGTCATCGAGAAGGCCTTTCCTCGTCAACTCCATCCGTATTGGCCCCAGGTGCAGGAGGGGACGCGCGCCTGGCTGCTGGAAAAGCGTCTCATGCCGGCGGGCAAGGTCCGGGAATATGCCGACGGACTTTGCTATACCGACCTCATGGCGGGGTACTACCTCGGTGCCCCCAATGAGGTGATCCAGGCGATAGCGGACTACAGCGCGTGGTTCTTCGTCTGGGACGACCGTCACGACCGCGACGTCATTCACGGCCGGCCGCTCGCCTGGTGGCGGCTCAAGCGGCGGCTCCACACGGCCGTGGACTCCCCACGGGACCAGCTGCACCACCACGACCCGCTGGTCGCCGGGTTCGCGGACAGCACGCTGCGGTTGTACTCGTTCCTCGGCAGGAGCTGGAACGCCCGCTTCGCCCGGCACTTCCACGCCGTGATCGACGCGTACGACCGGGAATTCCACAACCGGGCGAACGGTGTCGTCCCGACCGTCGAGGAATATCTCGAACTGCGGCGGCTCACTTTCGCGCACTGGATCTGGACCGACCTCCTGGAGCCCAGCGCGGGATGCGAACTCCCCGTCGGAGTGAGGAAGCACCCGGCATATCGCCGGGCGGCTCTGCTGAGCCAGGAATTCGCCGCCTGGTACAACGACCTCTGCTCACTGCCCAAGGAAATAGCGGGCGATGAGGTCCACAATCTGGGAATCAGTCTCATCCAGCACTGGGGACTGACACTCGAAGAGGCCATCGTGGAAGTCCGGCGACGGGTCGAGGAATGCGTCGCCGGATTCCTTGTGGCCGAGAAGGACGCGCTTCGACTGGCCGACGAACTCGCCGACGGCACCCTCCGGGGAATGCGACTGAGCGTCGCCGTGCGCGCGTGCGTCGTGAACATGCGCAACTGGTTCAGTTCCGTCTACTGGTTCCACCATGAGTCGGGCCGTTACCGGGTCGACAGTTGGGACGACCGGTCCACGCCCCCGTACGTCAACAACGAAGCGGCAGGTGAGAAATGACCGTCGAGTCGGTGAAAGCGGCCCCGCCCCCCACCCCGGAACCACTGACTCCGCCCCTGGCGGGCGGCGCCGTCCCGGTCCTCGGCCACGGCTGGAAACTCATGCGCGACCCGCTGGCCTTCCTGGCCCGGCTGCGTGCGGAGGGCGATGTCGTCCGGCTGAAGCTGGGCCCGAAGGAGGTGTACGCCGTCACCGCCCCGGACCTCACCGGAGCCCTGGCGCTCAGCCCCGACTTCAAGATCGCCGGGCCGCTCTGGGAGACCCTGGAGAGCCTGCTCGGCAAGGAGGGTGTGGCCACCGCGAACGGGCCCCGCCACCGGCGGCAACGGCGCACCATCCAGCCCGCGTTCCGGCTCGACGCGATCCCCGCGTACGGGCCGATCATGGAGGAGGAGGCGACGGACTTCGCGGCCCGTATGGCGGGGCTCGACGCCGTCGACTGCACCTCCGAGTCGTTCCGGGTCGCCGTCCGCATCGCGGCCCGCTGTCTGCTGCGGGGCGACTACATGGACGAGCGGGCCGAGCGGCTGTGTGCCGCGCTCTCCACCGTGTTCCGGGGGATGTACCGGCGCATGGTGGTGCCCGCCGGGGCCCTGTACCGGCTGCCCCTGCCGGCCATTCGCGAATTCAACCGCGCATTGGCCGACCTGCACCTCCTCGTCGACGAGATCGTCGCCGAGCGCCGGGCCTCCGGCCAAAAGCCGGACGATTTGCTGACGGCATTGCTGGAGGCGAAAGACGAGAACGGCGACCCCATAGGGGAACAGGAGATCCACGACCAGGTCGTCGCGGTACTCACCCCCGGCAGCGAAGCCGTCGCGTCCACGCTCATGGGGCTGCTCCAGACTCTCGCCGAGCATCCGGAGCACGTCGACCGGATCCGCGCGGAGGTCGAATCGGTCGTCGGCGACCGGCCCGTCGCATTCGCGGACGTACGCCGGTTGCGACACACCAACAATGTCGTCGTCGAGGCCATGCGACTGCGCCCGGCCGTCTGGATATTGACGCGACGCGCGGTGACCGACACCGAACTGGGCGGGTATCGCATTCCGGCCGGTGCCGATCTCGTGTACTGCCCGTACGCGATCCAACGCGATCCGAAGTCATTCGTACGGAATCTCGACTTCGACCCGGACCGCTGGCTTCCGGAGCGCTCCCAGGAGGTTCCCAAGTACGCCGTGAAGCCCTTCGGTGTGGGCAACCGGAAGTGCCCGAGCGACCACTTCTCGATGGCGCAGCTCACCCTCATCACGGCGGCGGTGGCGAGGAGGTGGCGTCTGGAGCAGGTACCCGACTCCAACGGCGCGACCCGGGTCGGCATCACCCTCCGGCCGCACGATCTGCGGCTGAGGGCCGTACCGAGGTGAGGTCCGGGGCGCGCCCTCGGGAGGAAGCACCGACCGCCTGAGCGCGCGCCCGGCAGCCCGCCGGGCTCGGCCGCCCGAGCGGCCCGGCGCCCCGTCAGGCGGCCTCCGGGCCCCGGAAGGTCCGGCGGTAGGCCTGAGGGGTCGTGCCCAGGGACCGTACGAACTGATGGCGCAGGGCTGCCGCGGTGCCGAAGCCGGTGCGCCAGGCGATGGCGTCCATCGTCTCGTCCGTCGCCTCCAGCAACCGCTGGGCCAGCAGCACCCGTTGCCGCAGGATCCAGCGGTACGGGGTGGTCCCGGTCTCCTGCTGGAAGCGGCGGGCGAACGTCCGCGGGGACATGTGGGCGCGGGCGGCGAGCTGCTCGACGGTGACCTCCTTGTCGAGATGGCGCTCCATCCAGGCCAGCATCTCACTCATCGTGTCGCCCTGCGAGGGTGGCAGCGGTCGCTCGATGTACTGGGCCTGACCGCCGTCCCGGTGCGGCGGCACGACCATGCGCCGGGCGATCTTGTTGGCGACCTCCGGTCCCTGCTCCTTGCGGACGATGTGCAGACAGGCGTCGATGCCGGCCGCCGTGCCCGCCGAGGTGATCACCGGGTCCGCGTCCACGTACAGCACGTCCGGCTCCACGATCGCCCGCGGATACCGCCGCGCCAGCTCCTCGGCGTGCTTCCAGTGCACCGCGCAGGCCCGCCCGTCCAGCAGCCCGGCCGCACCGAGCGCGAACACCCCCGAGCACACGCTCAGCACCCGGGCACCGCGGTCGACGGCCCGGCGCAACGCGTCCAGCAGCTCGGTCGGGTAGATCCGATGCACATAGCTGTCACCGGCCGGTACGACGACGAGGTCGGCCTCCTCCAGCCGGTCGAGCCCGTACGTGGTGGAGACGGTGAACCCGGAGGGCGTACGCAGCGTCGGGCCCTCCGCCGAGGCGACCGCGAAGTCGTAGACCGGCAGGCCCTCGTCACTGCGATCGAGCCCGAAGACTTCGCAGGCGACGCCGAGTTCGAAGGGGTGCACGCCGTCGAGGAGGACCGTGGCCACGTTTGTCAGCATGCTGCCAGTGTGCCTCGCCGATGGCAGTAATTCGAGGGTGTGCGGCAGTCCTGCCACTGTTGGCCAGGAGCGTCCGGCAGCAAAGTGGTGTCCATGAACGAGACGCAGACGCAAACACTCATCGGAACACTGGTCGTCCTCGGGATGCTCGCCCTGGTGATCCTGCCCGCCGTCATCGGCGCCGTACGCGACCGGCGCGTCGACCGGCAGCTCAGGGACGCGGAGCGGCGCGAGGCCGCCATCGACGGAACCGTTCGGGAGGCGTACGCGCGCACCGACGTGCGGGGAGCCTCCTCGCACCGCATGGCCCGCGCGGCCTGATCGCAAATCCGTACGACGCCGGTCGATCGTCTGTGTAGCCTCTCCTCGACCACAAAGGGGAGGATCATGAGACACAGAACGCGCCCCGCACACAACCGGACGCTGGCCGTGGCGGGCGGGGCGGCGGCCCTGGTGCTGCTGGCCGCGACCGGGGCCCACGCGGAGGGCAGGGGCGATGTCCGCGTCACGAAGACGGTCGTCAACGGCGGCAGGAACGTGATCGTGGGGACGTCCAAGACCGTCACTTTCCCGATCGCCGTCACGATCAAGGACGACTCGGGGGTGAAGGGGCTCACCCGCGTCAGCACCTTCAACACCCACAACGCCGGCAGCTTCTTCGACTGGACCGGCACGAAGTGCGTCAAGAAGAGCAGGACGACGTCCGTGTGCACGGCGACCATGACGGTCGACCCCGGGTGGATCCCGCAGAGCACCGAGGGCGACACCAACGCCGCCGCCGGTGTCTGGCAGGTCAACGCCACCGTCAAGGCGAACGACGGCGACTACTGGATCTCGGACCGCATCGCCCTGTACAAGGTCAAGCGCGCCTCGGCCCTCACCGCGTTCATCAAGCCGGAGAAGGTCGCCAAGGGCGCCAAGGTCACCGTCACCGGCAAGCTCACCCGGGCCAACTGGGAGACCCTGAAGTACAACGGGTTCACCAAGCAGTCGGTGCAGTTGCAGTTCAAGAAGAAGGGCGCCACCCGTTACACCACCGTCAAGACGGTGAAGACGGGCAGCGCCGGGAAGATCGGCACGAAGGTGACCGTCACGTCGGCGGGCACCTGGCGCTGGTACTTCCCCGGCACGACGACGACCGCGAGGGTCACGTCGGCCGGGGACGCGGTCACCCTGAAGTAGGCCGCTCAGAAATCCTCGTCCAGGTCGACGGTGCCCTCCACCGCGACCTGGTACGCGGACGGGCGCCGCTCGAAGAAGTTGGTCAGCTCCTGGACGCCCTGCAGCTCCATGAAGGAGAACGGGTTCTCCGAGCCGTACACCGGGGCGAAGCCGAGGCGCGTCAGACGCTGGTCGGCGACGCACTCCAGGTACTGCCGCATGGAGTCGGTGTTCATGCCCGGCAGGCCGTCACCGCACAGGTCGCGGGCGAACTGCAGCTCGGCCTCGACGGCCTCCCGCAGCATGTCCGTCACCTGCTGCTGAAGCCGGTCGTCGAAGAGGTCCGGCTCCTCCTTGCGGACGGTGTCCACCACGTCGAACGCGAAGGACATGTGCATCGTCTCGTCGCGGAACACCCAGTTGGTGCCGGTCGCCAGGCCGTGCAGCAGACCCCGGCTGCGGAACCAGTAGACGTACGCGAAGGCGCCGTAGAAGAACAGGCCCTCGATGCACGCGGCGAAGCAGATCAGGTTGAGCAGGAAGCGGCGGCGGTCCGCCTTGGACTCCAGGCGGTCCAGCTTCTCCACCGAGTCCATCCATGTGAAGCAGAACTGGGCCTTCTCACGGATGGACGGGATGTTCTCCACGGCCGCGAAGGCCGCCGCGCGGTCCTCCGGGTCGGGGAGATAGGTGTCGAGCAGCGTCAGATAGAACTGGACGTGCACGGCCTCCTCGAAGAGCTGACGGCTCAAGTACAGCCGGGCCTCGGGGGAGTTGATGTGCTTGTACAGCGTCAGCACCAGGTTGTTCGCGACGATCGAGTCGCCCGTCGCGAAGAAGGCGACCAGACGGCCGATCAGGTGCTGCTCGGCGGGGGAGAGCTTCGCGAGGTCGGCGACGTCCGAGTGGAGGTCGACCTCCTCCACGGTCCAGGTGTTCTTGATGGCGTCCCGGTAGCGCTCGTAGAAGTCCGGGTAGCGCATGGGGCGCAGAGTCAGCTCGAAGCCGGGGTCGAGCAGGTTCTTCTGGTCGGTCGGGGCGGTCGTCACTGGCAGGCCTCGCAGGACTCGGGGTTTTCCAGGGAGCAGGCGACGGCGTCGTCGGCGGTCGCCTGAACGGGGACGGGAGTGGCCGCGGCGGAAGAGGAACCGGCGGCACGGGCGATACGGGTCGCCGGGCGCGAACGCAGGTAGTACGTCGTCTTCAGCCCCGACTTCCAGGCGTACGCGTACATCGAGGAGAGCTTGCCGATGGTCGGCGTCTCCAGGAACAGGTTCAGCGACTGGGACTGGTCCAGGTACGGGGTCCGCGCCGCCGCCATGTCGATCAGGCCGCGCTGCGGGATCTCCCACGCCGTGCGGTACAGCGCCCGTACGTCGGCCGGGATCCACGCGAAGTCCTGCACCGAGCCGTTCGAGTCGCGCAGCGCCTCACGGGTACGGGCGTCCCACACGCCCAGCGCCTTCAGGTCCTGCACCAGGTAGGAGTTGACCTGGAGGAACTCACCGGAGAGGGTCTCGCGCTTGAACAGGTTGGACACCTGCGGCTCGATGCACTCGTACACACCGGCGATCGACGCGATGGTGGCGGTGGGCGCGATGGCGAGGAGCAGCGAGTTGCGCATGCCCGTCGTCGCGATGCGCTCGCGCAGGGCCGCCCAGCGCTCCGGCCAGGTGAACTCGACGCCGTAGTGGTCGGGGTGCAGCACACCACGGGCCGTACGGGTCTTCTCCCAGGCCGGCAGCGGGCCGTCGCGCTCGGCGAGGTCGGTGGAGGTCTCGTACGCGGCGAGCATGATCCGCTCGGCGATCCGCGTGGACAGGGCCTTCGCCTCGGGGGAGTCGAAGGGCAGCCGGAGCTTGAAGAAGACGTCCTGGAGGCCCATCGCGCCGAGGCCCACCGGGCGCCACCTGGCGTTCGAACGGCCCGCCTGCTCGGTCGGGTAGAAGTTGATGTCGACGACACGGTCGAGGAAGGTCACGGCGGTGCGGACGGTCTCGTCCAGTCGCTCCCAGTCCAGGTCGCCGGTCGCCTGGTCGACGAACGCGCCCAGGTTCACCGAACCCAGGTTGCAGACGGCCGTCTCCCCGTCGTCCGTGACCTCCAGGATCTCCGTGCAGAGGTTGGAGGAGTGGACGACACGGCCCGCCTCGGCCGTCTGGTTGGCCGTGCGGTTGGCGGCGTCCTTGAAGGTCATCCAGCCGTTGCCGGTCTGCGCGAGGGTGCGCATCATCCGGCCGTAGAGATCGCGGGCCGGGATGGTCTTCTTCGCCAGCCCGTCCGCCTCGGCCTTCCGGTACGCCGCGTCGAACTCCTCGCCCCACAGGTCCACCAGCTCGGGCACATCGGCGGGGGAGAACAGGGACCAGCGCTCGTCGGCGTTCACCCGGCGCATGAACTCGTCCGGGATCCAGTGCGCCAGGTTCAGATTGTGCGTACGCCGGGCGTCCTCACCGGTGTTGTCGCGCAGCTCCAGGAACTCCTCGATGTCGGAGTGCCAGGTCTCCAGGTAGACCGCCGCCGCGCCCTTGCGCCGACCGCCCTGGTTCACGGCGGCGACCGAGGCGTCCAGCGTCTTCAGGAACGGCACGATGCCGTTGGAGTGCCCGTTGGTGCCCCGGATCAGCGAACCCCGGGAACGGATACGGGAGTACGACAGTCCGATGCCGCCCGCGTGCTTCGAGAGGCGGGCCACCTGGTGGTAGCGGTCGTAGATGGAGTCCAGCTCGTCCAGCGGGGAGTCGAGGAGGTAGCAGGACGACATCTGGGGGTGCCGGGTGCCGGAGTTGAAGAGGGTGGGGGAGGACGGGAGGTAGTCCAGTCGGCTCATGAGCCCGTAGAGCGCGGCGACTTCGTCGACGGAGCGGGTGCCCGTCCTCGCGTCGAGCGCGGTGTCCTCGGCGAGGCCGGAGGCGACGCGCAGCATGAAGTGCTGGGGCGTCTCGATGACCTTGCGGGTGATCGGGTGCCGGAGCAGATAGCGGCTGTGCAGGGTGCGCAGGCCGAAGTAGCCGAAGCGGTCGTCGGCGGCGGGGTCGACGAGCGCGTCCAGGCGCTCGGCGTGGACCCGTACGAACTCCGCCGTACGGTCCGCGACGAGGCCCTCCCGGTGTCCCACCGCGATGGACTCCGTGAACGTGGTGACGCCCTGGGAGGCGGCCTCGGCGCGGATGCCGATCGCCAGCAGCCGGGCGGCCAGCTTCGAGTAGGCGGGGTCCTCGGAGATGAGCCCGGCGGACGCCTCCGTGGCCAGCTCGCGCAGCTCCGCGGTGACCTCGTCGAAGGTCCCCCGAGCGGACCGGCCGCGCAGCGCGGCGGCGGCGACCCGGCCGGGGTCGGCGTCGGGAAGGTCGGCGGTCAGCTCGGTCAGGGTCCGCAGCAAAGCGGTACCGGGACCGTCGGTCTCCGACACCGGGGCGGCCGATGCCGGGGCGGCTGAAGCCGGGTCGGCTGGCGCGATGGTCACGTGGGGCACTCCCTCGCTCGGCGGTGGACCTGGCGGAGGGCAGGCAGCAGCACACGAGCGCACGGAGGCGTCGAGTCCACCGGCCCATTCCACGAGGCCCGGACGTCAGGGCACCCGGACCGGACGGCCGGGTGCGCCGTCGGCAGGTCCTCGGACTCAACAGGCGTGCGCGAAGGGCATGAACGCACGCGAGTACACCGTTGCGGGACAGTTCCGGATTCGCACCGGATTCCCCTGCGGCGACAGCGAGCATGAGCATACATCTAGTGCCGGGTCGCGGTGTCACCCCCACATGTTGTGTCGTATCCGACTTCGGAGCGTGTCAGAGCGTCAACTCATGGGTGAGCGGCCCGATGTCGTGGAGGTGGGGGAGGGGCTCCGGTCGCGCTCGGGTGTGCGAGTGAGGCCCAACCGTTCGTGGACCGCTACGGAGCCGTGGCCGGCCACTGCGGCAGCGTGGTCACGAAGTCCTTGCTGAAGTCGCGGGTGCCGGGGCCCAGGGCGACGCGGCCGGTGGTGCGCAGACGGGTCGTCAGGGCGGGGGACTCGGAGTAGTGGACGCGGCGGGCGTCGGCCGGTACGAAGACGGTCTGGCCGCGGGTCAGTTCGCTCGCGCACTCGACGACGACGGCTCCTTCGGCGGCCTCGATGAACGCCTCGTCCCCGCAGACCCCCACGGCCAACGGATCGTGCAGCGGGCAGGTGCCGTCTCCGCCGTGGCGGGTGTAGGCGTCCATGTACGTCCGCATCAGCCGGGCGGCGAGGGCCGTGCCCGGGCCCGCGGCCTCCAGCGCCGCGAGGTCCGCGGGGCGGAACAGCCAGCGGTGCGAGGCGTCCAGGTCGACCATGGTGAACGGGATGCCGGAGGAGAGGACCACCTCGGCGGCGTCCGGGTCGGCCCAGATGTTGAACTCGGCGACCGGGGTGAAGTTGCCCGGCACCCGGGCGGCGCCGCTCATGAACACGAACTTCCCGACACGGTGGGCGAACGCCGGGTCCTCCAGCAGGGCGATCGCCACGTTCGTGAGCGGGCCGGTGGCGCAGACCGTCAGCTCGCCCTCGTACGCGCGGGAGAGCCGTAGCAGGGCCTGCGCGGACGACTCCGTCGGGTGCGGGGCCGTGGAGTCGGGCAGCGTCTCGTTGCCCAGTCCCGCCGGGCCGTGGAAGGCGGATGCCTCCCGGTAGGGGAGCCGGGACAGGGGGCGGCCCGCGCCTCTGTGCACCGGGACGTCGTCGTCGATGCGGAGGGCGCGGGACAGGGCGCGTGCGTTGCGGTAGGTTCCGTCGGCCGGGAGGTTGCCGCCGACGGATGTGTACGCCTTGAGGTCCCACAGGCCGGTACCGAGCAGGTACTGCAGGGCCACGGCGTCGTCTATACCGGGGTCGCTGTCGAGGACGATCGGCGAACGAACGGTCACGCCGCCAGCGTAGTCGGGTTGCGGGTGGTTGCCCGCGCGGTTCCCCGCGCCCCTTCAGGGGCGCAGCCCCTGGGGAGGGACGGGTAGGGGCGGCGGGGGCGAAGGAAGTTCCCCGGCCGCCCCGGGGCCTAGTGGCTCGATCCCGCCGTCGCCGGAGGCAGTTCCACCTGGACGCCCGCGTCGCCGGCGTCCGCCGTGTAGTCCTCCGGCTTGGTCTCGTCGATGCCGTCGGGGGCCTTGGCGGCACGCAGAACGAAGGTGAGGACCACCGTGACCACGACATTGAGCACGAACGCGGTCAGACCGATGTAGCCGATCTCGCCGATGCCGGGGATCTCCGCGGAGGAGCCGCCGAAGTGCTTCTGGGTCGGCGAGGCGACGCCGTACGCGGCCATCGTGCCGTAGAGCATGCCGACCGCCCAGCCGGCGAGGAGCGCCCAGCGGTGGAACCAGCGGGTGAAGAGGCCGCCGACCAGCGCCGGGAAGGTCTGGAGGATCCAGATGCCGCCGAGGAGCTGGAAGTTGATGGCGACCGTCTTGTCCATGGTCAGGACGAAGACCAGGGCGCCCACCTTCACCAGCAGCGAGACCAGCTTGGAGACCTTGGTCTCCTGCTCGGGCGTCGCGTTCGGCCTGATGAAGTCCTTGTAGATGTTGCGGGTGAAGAGGTTCGCCGCCGCGATGGACATGATCGCCGCCGGCACGAGCGCACCGATGCCGATCGCCGCGAAGGCCACGCCGGCGAACCAGTCCGGGAACATCGTCTCGAACAGCTGCGGGATCGCCAGCTGTCCGTTCTGCACCTTGATCCCGGCCGCGATCGCCATGAAGCCCAGCAGGGCGAGCAGACCCAGCATCAGGGAGTAGAGCGGGAGGATCGTGGTGTTGCGGCGGATCACCTCACGGCTCTTCGACGACAGCGTCGCCGTGATGGAGTGCGGGTACATGAAGAGCGCGAGCGCCGAGCCGAGGGCGAGGGTCGCGTACGTCCACTGGTTCGCGTCGCCCGGGACGACGGCCCCGCGCGGTTTGCCGGTGGCCGGGTTGGTCTGGCCGAAGGCCTCGCCCGCCTTGGCGAAGATGTCGTCGAAGCCGCCCAGCTTGATCGGGATGTAGATGATCGCCACCGCGATGACGATGTAGATCAGCGTGTCCTTCACGAACGCGATCAGCGCGGGCGCCCGCAGGCCGGACGAGTAGGTGTACGCGGCCAGCACGCCGAAGGCGATCAGCAGCGGCAGGTCCTTGATGAACCAGTTGGTGTTCTCACCGCCGCCGACGCCCATCACGTCCAGGACGGCCTGGATGCCGACCAGTTGGAGCGCGATGTACGGCATCGTCGCCAGGATGCCGGTCAGGGCGACCGCCAGCGACAGGCCCTTCGAGCCGAAGCGCCCGCGTACGAAGTCGGACGTCGTCACATACCCGTGCTTGTGCGACACCGACCACAGGCGGGGCAGGAACGTGAAGATCAGCGGGTAGATCAGGATCGTGTAGGGCACCGCGAAGAAGCCGGCCGCGCCCGCCGCGTAGATCGCCGCCGGTACCGCGACGAAGGTGTACGCCGTGTACAGGTCGCCGCCCAGCAGGAACCAGGTGATCCAGGTGCCGAACGACCGGCCGCCCAGACCCCATTCGTCGAGGCTGTGCTCGTTCTCGGCCTTGCGCCAGCGCGCGGCCAGGAAGCCCATGACCGTGACGGCCAGGAAGAAGAAGATGAAGACGGCGAGTGCCACGCCGTTCACGCCGTCCTTCACTTCGCGACACCCCCGTCCTGGGACCGCTGGGCCTTGCGGGCGCGCTGGTCACGCTGCCACAGCACGTACGCGGCGCCGGTGAGCGCCGTGGAGATGAGCACCCAGGCCATCTGGTACCAGTAGAAGAACGGGATACCGATGAACGCCGGGTCCGTCTTGGCGTAGGAGCCGACCCAGAGCATCGCCACGAACGGGGCGAACAGGCACAGGGCGATGACCACCCTGACAGGTGTCACCACGGGTGCCCCCGGTGGCTTCACTTCAGACGCTTCTGACATGGCACGGCTCCGTCCCCTCACTGATCACCTGTGATCACCTGTGTAATGCGCAGGAAATCTAAGGGACAGTTCTGCTTTAAGGAACCCCTGTCCGCATAACGGATTTGTGGGAATGCCCGCTGTGCGACGGGCCGCTCAGCAGCAGCGGAACCCCTGTCGTGGATCCGCTTCCTGCCGGTCGGTCCGCATCCGCTCGAACTCCCGCCGGGTCGGCACCGGCGCGTCCGGGGCGTGCGTGCGCAGATGGTCCACGTAACGGTCGTACGCCGACTCGTCGGTCAGCTCCCGTACGTACCAGCGCACGCCCCGGGCCGCGCTAACCGCCCTGAGCGCCGCTCTGCCCAGCACCGACCGCGTCACGCGCCGCCTCCTCCTTCTCCTCCTCGGTCGGGAACAGCCCCGCCGGTGCGACGATCTTCGACTCGACGTACTTGGCCTCGCTCAGCGTGGACAGCGCCGGACGCCGTACGTGCCGTACACAGACCCGGGTGGCGTCCGCGATCACCACGATGATCAGCAGGGCCAGGACCGCCGAAAGGACGCCGTCGACCGTGGAGTTGGTGACGATGGTGTGCATGTCGTCCATGCTCTTGGCGGGGGCGATGACCTCGCCCCGGTCGATGCCGTCCTGGTAGACGGCGCGCTGCTCGAAGAAGCCGACGCGCGGATCGCCGGAGAACACCTTCTGGTAGCTGGCGGTCAGGGTGGCCGTAGCGTCCCAGGCCAGCGGAATCCCCGTGATCCAGGCCCACTTGAGGCGGCCCGATTTCACCAGCAGCGTCGTACAGACCGCGAGGGCGACCGCCGCGAGGAGCTGGTTGGAGATACCGAAGATCGGGAACAGCTGGTTGATGCCGCCGAGCGGTTCGTGGACGCCCACCCACAGGAAGTACCCCCACAGCCCGCACACCGCCGCGCTGGTGATGACCAGGCCGGGTTTCCAACTGACGTTCCTGAACGGCCGGTACACATTGCCCAGCATGTCCTGGAGCATGAAGCGGCCCACACGGGTGCCGGCGTCGAGCGCGGTCAGGATGAACAGCGCCTCGAACATGATTGCGAAGTGATACCAGAAGGCCCGCAGCCCGTCGCCCGTGACCTGCGAGAAGATCTCCGAGACACCGACGGCGAGCGTGGGCGCACCCCCGGTACGGGACAGCAGGGACGCCTCCTCGACGTTCTTCGCGGCGGCGGCCAGTGCCTCCGGGGAGATCTGGTAGCCCCAACTGCCCACCACCTGCGAGGCGTTCTGCACCGTGTCGCCGATGACCCCGGCGGGCGCGTTCATCGCGAAGTACAGGCCCGGGTCGATGACGGAGGCCGCGATCAGCGCCATCACGGCCACGGACGACTCCATCAGCATGGAGCCGTAGCCGATCATCCGGACCTGTGTCTCCTTCTGGATCATCTTCGGCGTCGTACCGGAGGAGATCAGGGCGTGGAAGCCGGACAGGGCCCCGCAGGCGATGGTGATGAAGACGAACGGGAAGAGCGAGCCCGCGAAGACCGGGCCGTCGCCGCGCGAGGCGAAGTCCGTCACCGCGTCCATCCTCAGCGTCGGCAGGGTGAACACCACGCCCAGCGCGAGCAGCAGGATCGTGCCGATCTTCATGAAGGTGGACAGGTAGTCGCGGGGCGCCAGCAGCATCCACACCGGCAGGATCGAGGCGATGAAGCCGTACGCCACCAGCCAGATCACCAGGGTGGAGGGCTCCAGCGTGAAGGCGTCCGCCCATGACGACTCCGCCACCCAGCGGCCCGCGACCAGCGCGAGCAGCAGCAGCCCGACGCCGATCAGGGAGACCTCGGCGACCCGCCCCGGCCGCAGCACGCGCAGGTAGAAGCCCATCAGCAGGGCGATCGGGATCGTCATCGCGATGGAGAACGTGCCCCAGGGCGAGGCCGCGAGCGCGTTGACGACGACCAGCGCCAGCACACCCAGCAGGATGATCATGATGGCGAAGGCGGCGACCAGTGCGGCGGCCCCGCCGAACGGGCCGATCTCCTCGCGGGCCATCTGACCCAGTGACCGGCCGTCCCGGCGCGTCGAGAAGAACAGCACCACCATGTCCTGGACGGCGCCCGCGAAGACGACGCCCGCGATGATCCAGATCGTGCCCGGCAGATAGCCCATCTGCGCGGCCAGCACCGGGCCGACCAGCGGGCCCGCGCCCGCGATCGCCGCGAAGTGATGGCCGAGCAGCACGCGTCGGTCGGTGGGGTGGAAGTCGATGCCGTTGTTCAGGCGCTCCGCCGGGGTGGCCCGGGTCCTGTCGACCTTGAGGACCTTGTACGCGATGAACCTGGCGTAGAAGCGGTAGGCGATCGCGTACGAGCCGAGCGCGGCGGCGACCATCCACGCGGCCGACACGTTCTCGCCCCGCGCCAGCGCCAGCACGGCCCAACCGGCTGCGGCGACCAGGGCGACGAGGGTCCAGATGACGATGGTTCGGACGTTCGCGGTACGCACAGCGGGGCCTCCCGTGTCCATGCGGCGACGCAAGGACCGTAGAGCCAGGAGCGGCGATCGCGCTACACCGCGTGCACCACCTGTGACCGTAGGGCGTACGACGTCAAGTGCCTCAGTCCTGGGGGCGCTTGAGCCTTGCCACGAACTTGTACCGGTCGCCCCGGTACACCGACCGCACCCACTCCACCGGCTGCCCCTCCTTGTCCAGGGAGTGGCGGGAGAGCATCAGCATCGGCAGGCCCACGTCCGTGCCGAGAAGGCCGGCCTCGCGCGGGGTGGCGAGAGAGGTCTCGATGGTCTCCTCGGCCTCGGCGAGATGGACGTCGTACACCTCGGCGAGCGCGGTGTAGAGGGAGGTGTACTTGACCAGCGACCTGCGCAGGGCCGGGAAGCGCTTCGCGGAGAGATGCGTCGTCTCGATGGCCATCGGCTCGCCGTTCGCCATGCGCAGACGCTCGATCCGCAGCACCCGTCCGCCGGCGGTGATGTCGAGCAGCCCGGCGAGGGTGTCGTCGGCGGTGATGTAGCCGATGTCCAGCAGCTGCGAGGTCGGTTCGAGGCGCTGGGCGCGCATGTCCTCGGTGTACGAGGTGAGCTGCAGCGCCTGGGAGACCTTCGGCTTGGCGACGAACGTGCCCTTGCCCTGGATGCGCTCCAGGCGCCCCTCGACGACCAGCTCCTGCAACGCCTGCCGCACGGTGGTGCGCGAGGTGTCGAACTCGGCGGCGAGCGTGCGTTCGGGCGGGACCGGCGTGCCGGGCGGCAGCGTCTCGGTCATGTCGAGCAGATGCTTCTTCAGGCGGTAGTACTTGGGCACGCGCGCGGTACGGACGTTCGCCCCGTTCTCGTTCTCCGCACTGCTGACGTCGCTGCTCATGCTCCGCCTTCCCGGCTCCTCGTGGCGTGATCCCTCTGTATACCTTCGCAGGCCCCGCTGGTCTAGTCCATGGCGAGGGCGCCCGTTGGTCTACTCCACGCAGGCTCAGTGGTCTACCTGAAGAGTGTGGCTCAAGCGTGCGGTTTTCGCTGCCTTCTTACATAAAGGTTCTTGCATATGTAGGTCGCATAACGGCTGGTGAGAGCGGGTTCGCGTGCTCTTGACACACCGAATGGTCTGAGCCAAGCTCCGGCGTACTGGTCTACACCATTGGTCCAGGTCCCGGCCCCATGGGCGGTACGCGTGTCACTGCGGGGAGCAGGGGGGTTGGTGGCATCCCTGAGGAGTTGTGCATCCCTGAGGAGGGTGGCGTGAAGCGCAAGCTGACAACCGCGATCTGTGTCGCGGGCATGATGGTCTCCATCGCGGCGTGCGGGGGCGGCGGGAACGGTGGCTCGGAATCGGCGGCGGACACCAAGGAGCTGACCGTCTGGCTCACGGTGGACGCGCAGAACAACTGGCCCGAGCTGGTCAAGGCCGCCGACGCGGCCATCGAGAAGAAGCACCCCGGCATCAAGATCAAGCACGAGTACTACGGCTGGCCCGACAAGAACGCCAAGCTCGACGCCGTCCTCGCCACCGACAAGGCCCCCGACGTGGTCGAGATGGGCAACACCGAGATGCTCGCCTACATGGTCAAGGGCGCCTTCGCCCCCGTCGACCCGGCGAAGTTCGACAACGCGGGCGCCTGGCTGGACGGCCTCAAGGCCTCCGTCACCTATGAGGGCAAGACCTACGGCGTCCCGTACTACGCCGGCGGCCGGGTCGCCAACTGGCGCAAGGACGTCTTCGCCGAGGTGGGCGTCAAGTCCACGCCGAAGACGTACGACGAACTGACCGCCGCCCTGGACAAGGTGCAGAAGAAGCAGGGCGACAAGTTCAGCGCCTGGTACCAGCCGACCCGTGACTGGTACGCGGCCATGTCCTTCGTCTACGACGCCGGTGGCTCCATCGCGGTCGAGTCGGGCGGCAAGTGGAAGGCCAACCTCTCCTCGCCCGAGTCGATCAAGGGCCTCGACGAGTTCAAGAACGTCGTCGACACGTACATGCACGGCGACAAGACCAAGGACGAGTCCGACCGTTACATCGTCTACGGCCAGGGTAAGTCCGGCATGATCTTCGCCCCCGCCTGGGAGGGCGCGACCGCCGCGGCCAAGGAGAACGACAAGACCGGCAAGCTCGCCGGCAACGTCGAGAACTTCGTGATGCCCGGCCCGTCCGGCAAGAACCTCCCCGTCTTCCTCGGCGGCTCCGACCTCGCCGTACCGGTGAAGTCCGACGCCCAGGCCGTCGCCGCCGAGTGGATCAACGCCTTCGCGGGCTCCTCCGGCCAGAAGGGCCTGATGGAGAAGGGCAACCTGCCCAACAACAAGACCGACCTCGCCACCCTGAAGGACGACCCGGCGACGGCGGTCCCGGCCACCGCGGCCGAGTCCAACTGGTTCGTCCCGATGGCACCCGGGTGGGGCCAGGTCGAGAAGGCCCAGATCCTGCAGACCATGCTCCAGAGCATCGGCACCGGTAAGCAGTCCGTGGAGGACGCCGCGAAGGAAGCGGATGCTGCGATCGACAAGGTCATCAACAACGAGTGACGGGTGACCTGCGGTCGGCCTGGCTGGGGGTGACCTGCGGTCGGGCCGGCCGATGGTGCCGGGCCCGGGGCTTGGGCTTGGGGTGACCTGTGGTCGGGCCGGGCCGATGGTGCCGGGCCCGGCCGTGGGTGACATCGGTCCGGCCGGTGGGTGACATACGAAAGTGCCGCGATGGGTTGTCGGTTCGCTGCCGGTGCGTCGTGGCTGGTCGCGCACGCGCGGCGGTAGCCGCATATCGATACCGCCCCGCGCCCCTTGAGGGGCGGCGTTGCCCGGCCTTTCCTTATTTGCTTAGGAGCGCGATGAGTGCCGCAGATACGACCACCTCCACAAAGGTGCCGCCGCCGCGGCAGGCGCCGTCACCAGTCGCCGTCGCCGAGAGAGGCCCGGGCAAGCGGCGCTCCGGTGGGCCCGCCGTGCCCTGGCTGCTGCTCGCGCCCTGCCTGCTGATCCTCGCCCTCGTCCTCGGCTATCCGCTGGTCCGGCTGGTCACCCTCTCCTTCCAGGAGTTCGGCCAGTCCCAGCTGTGGGGCTTCAAGCCCGCCGAGTCGGTCGGCTTCGACAACTTCGCCGAGGTGCTGGGCGACGGCGAGTTCTGGACCGTCGTCGTACGGACCATCGTCTTCGCCGTCGCCTGCGTGATCTTCACGATGGTCGTCGGCATGCTGATCGCCCTGCTGCTCCAGCGGGTCTCCGGCTGGGTGAAGACGCTCATCAACATCGCCCTGGTGGCGAGCTGGGGCATGCCGATCATCGTGGCCACGACCGTCTTCAAGTGGCTCTTCGACTCCGACTACGGCATCTTCAACGCCCTGCTCAGCAAGCTTCCCGGCGTCGACATGATCGGCCACAACTGGTTCGCCGACGGCCCCGAGGGCCTCGCCGTGATCACGCTGCTCGTGGTCTGGGGCGCGGTGCCGTTCGTCGTCATCACCCTCGGCGCCGGACTCACCCAGGTGCCGAAGGAGCTGGAGGAGGCGGCCCGGCTGGACGGCGCGGGCGCCTGGGGCGTGTTCCGGTTCGTCACCCTGCCCATCCTCAAGCCGATCGTCGTGATGCTGACGACGCTCTCGGTCATCTGGGACATGGGCGTCTTCCCGCAGGTCTTCGTGATGCGGGGCGGCCATCCGGAGGCCGAGTTCCAGCTGCTCACCACGTACTCGTACGACAAGGCGTTCGTGGTCAACGACTACGCGCAGGGCTCGGCGATCGCCCTGCTGACCGTGGTGTTGCTGCTGGGCGTGATCGGCGTCTACATGCGCCAGATGCTGAAGATCGGAGAGGTCGAATGAGTACCGCTGTCGTCTCCGGTGCCTCCGGGCGCCGCAAGTCGTCGAAGCTCGGCTGGAACCTCCTCGGTCTGCTCGTCTTCGTCACCGCGGGCTTCCCCGTCTACTGGATGCTGAACACGGCGTTCAAACCGGCGAAGGACGCCATCGACCCGGACCCGAGCCTGCTGCCGACCGGTCTGACGCTCTCCAACTTCAGCCGGGCGCTGAACATCGCCGACTTCTGGGGTCCGGTGGGCCGCAGCCTGGTCGTGTCCCTCACCGTGGTCGCGATCGGCATCGTCGTCGGCATGCTGGCAGCCCTGGCCATCTCCCGCTTCGCGTTCCGGGGCCGGAAAGTGGTGATCGTCGGCATCCTGGCGGTGCAGATGGTCCCGCTGGTCGCGATGATCATCCCGGTCTTCCTGCTCCTGAACGACCTGGGTCAGTACGACCGGCTGTCCGGCCTGGTCATCACCTACCTGACCTTCATCCTCCCGTTCACCGTGTGGACCCTGCGCGGCTTCATCGTCAACATCCCACGCGAGCTGGAGGAGGCGGCCATGGTCGACGGCTGCTCCCGCACCACCGCCTTCCTCCGCGTGGTCTTCCCGCTGCTCGCGCCGGGCATGGTGGCGACCTCGGTGTACGGCTTCATCCAGGCGTGGAACGAATACCTGTACGCCCTGATGCTGATGAGCCAGCAGAACCAGACCGCGACCGTCTGGCTCGGCAACTTCACCACCAAACACGGCACCGAATACGCCCCGATGATGGCTGGCTCCACGATGATGGCCGTGCCGATCGTCGTCCTCTTCCTCCTCGTCCAGCGCAAGATGGCCGCGGGCCTCACCGCGGGCGCCGTGAAGGGATAACCGCACCCGATGACGACATTCGCCACTGGCCCGACCGCTTTCAACTCGGGAGGGGACGGGCTCACGCGGGACGCCCTGACGGTCCTGCAGCCCGGCTTCACCGGCACCACCGCCCCCGACTGGCTGCTGCGCCGCCTGGGCGAGGGCCTCGCCTCCGTCGGCCTCTTCGGCCGCAACATCACCTCACCCGAACAACTGGCCGCCCTCACCGCCCAGCTGCGCGCCGAACACGAGGACGTCCTGGTCGCGATCGACGAGGAGGGCGGCGACGTCACCCGCCTGGAGGTCCGCACCGGCTCCTCCTACCCGGGCAACCACGCCCTGGGCGCCGTCGACGACGTGGACCTGACCAGAGAGGTCGCCTTCGCACTGGGCCGCCGCCTGGCGGAGTGCGGCGTCAACCTCAACTGGGCGCCCTCGGCGGACGTGAACTCCAACCCCG
>NZ_AEJC01000164.1 GCF_000317595.1 Streptomyces ipomoeae 91-03
CTCCGTCCGGAGGGCGCCCCCGACCAGTGCGACCACCCGGGGTTCGGCACCCCGCTGTTCAGCCTCTGACCACGCCACGTACCTCTTCGGACGGCCACCCATGACACTCCCCGACCGCGTCCGCCTCTTCCACACGAGCCTCGGCCGCGTCGACGCCCCGGCGTTGCTGCTCGTCCACGGCTGGGGCGGGGACGGGCGGGAGTGGTCGCCGCATGCCGAGGTGCTGGCCGACCGGTTCCGGGTTCTCGTCCCCGACCTGCGGGGGCATGGTCGCTCGGAGGTGCCGGACGAGGGGAACACCCCGGTGGAGATGGCCGGTGATCTGGCCGCGTTGATCGAGGCCGAGGGTGTGGCGCCGGTCGTCGCGGTCGGTCATTCGATGGGCGGCCAGGTCGTCAATCTCCTGGCCGTCCACCACCCGGACTCCGTCCGGTCCGTCATCGCGCTCGACCCGGCCCACGGTGCGCACGGCGCCGAGGTCGAGCAGATCCCGGCCCGGCTCGCCGCTTACGAGAAGCGCGGGGCGCGCGAGGCCGCCGACTTCGTCGCCGGGGCCTTCTCCCCCCAGGCACCGCCCGGTCTGCGCACCGCGCACATCCGCACCATGCTCGGCACCCCGGACCACGTCATCGCCCAGTCGTACGCCGGGATGTACACCGACCCCGGCGCCGTCGGCATCCGCCCGCACAGCGAGGCGTACCTCCGCCGCCGGCCCCACCCGGCCCTCACCGTCTGGACCTCGGCCGAGGCCGCCGCCTGGGAACGCGGCAGCCTCCGCGTTCCCGGTTCACGCGTCGAACACTGGCCCGACAGCGGGCACTACGTGCACGAGGAGCATCCTCGGCGCACGATCGAACTGATCGATGGCTGGGCCGGAACGGCCGGAGGACACTGAAGGGCCGCAAAGGCCCGCCCGCAGGATGATGTGAGGAAGCGTCAGCTCGACGAATCCGCCGTGGAGACCGTGGGCGGGGCGGCGGTGACCACCGGCTCGGGCAGAGTGGTCGCGGGGGCCTTCGTGCCGCGGCGGCCCGCCAGGCGGCAGCCCAGGCAGCCGGGGTGGCCTCCGCGCGCGGAACGGTCCCGGTCGCGCATACGCCACTGGTCGCGCGGACGGGGGCCCGGAGGCTTGCCCCAGCCGGCGAGGTGGAGGACCCAGGTGACCAGGAGAGCCGCCACCATGATGGCCAGCCCCAGCGGGATGCCCGGACCCCAGCCGCAGATGCCCAGACCGGCGGCCAGCGACCCGACCGTGCCGATGAAGGAACCGGTCCACCCCGCTACGGTGTGGCCCTCGTCGTGCAGACTCACGTGTGCTCCCCTCACGTCCCCTCACGCGCCGCGCCGCACGCGCCACGGCACGCCGTGGCCACACCGTCGGCGTCGGCCTAAGATATCTTAGCGAGTAAGGAATCTAGCCCGCGCCGGAGGCGTTTGCAATGGAGGCCGAGTTCCGTCCCAGCGTTCCGGACGCGATCAGCGCCATGGACGGCCTGATCGCGACGATGCTCGTCGGACAGCAGGAGTTCGCCCGGAACCTCGGCCTGAGCGTCACCGATCTCGTCTGCTTCGCGTACGTCCTGGAAGCGGGGGACACCCCCGTCACCGCCGGTGACCTGGCGGTGCGCGCGTATGTCACCACGGGCGCGGTGACCGGCGTCCTGAACCGCCTGGAGCGCGGCGGTTTCGTGACGCGGCAGCCGGATCCCGCCGATGGCCGCCGGGTCCGCGTGGTCGCGGTCCCGGCCGCCGCCGAGCGGGTGCGGGAGATCTACGGCCCGTTCTACGAGCGCCTCGCGGAGCTCTTCGGCCGGTACACACCCGACGAGATCGCCCTCCTCACCGACTGGTTCACACGAGCCGGTGAGGTGGCGCGCACCTATCTGGAGGAGTCGTGCTGAGGCCGCCTCGGCGTCGTGCTCCGAGGGCCCCGGTCGTGCTCCGAGGGCTTCGTCCGCCGTACTCGCGGCGGTCTCAGCGTCGTACGAGGTCGATCCGGTAGGTCCGGGTCTGTGAGCCGTCCTCGCTGGTCACCGTGACGACGGCCGACGTTCGGCCGTACTCGCGGGTGCGGTCGACCGTGACGGTCGCGTAGGGGTCGCGGGCGGTGGCCGTGACCGAGGCGCGGTCGGGGTCCGTGGTCGTGACCCGGTAGGTGGTCGTGTCGGGGTCGAAGGACGCGATCGGGGTGCCCGCGACCTCGATGGCCGTGGCGGCGGCGTCCGAGGAGACGCCCGGGGTCCTGGCGTACACCTCGATCTCGCTCATGGTGATGTAGCCGCCCTGACGTGCCGTCATGACCACGCGCACCTCGGCCGCCGGTCCGGTCGCCGTGAGCGGTACGTCGATCACGGGGGTGCCCTCGGTCCCGACCGGGACGGATGCGCTCGCGTCGGTCCAGGTGCCGTCGCTGGTCGCCCGGACCTGCGCCTTCAGGCTCTCGGGGAAGGAGGTGTTGGTCCCGTCCCGGTGGAAGTGGGCGACGACACGGGTGAGGTCGCGGGCCTTCGGCAGGGTGAAGGTGATGGTGTCGGACGGGTTCTTGGTGCCCGACTTCCAGTTGGACCAGGCCTTCTCGGCGGTGTTGCCGTTGCGCAGCCGCTCGGCGGAGTAGCCGCTCTCGGTGAACGTGGCGCCGACGGAGACGTCCTCGTCGGGCGCGATGTTCGTCTCGGCCGGCTCGGTGACCTGTACGCGTACGGTCGCGTCGGCCGTCGTGCCGTCGACGATCCGTGCGGTGCCGGACAGGGTGACGGTTCCGGTCCTGTCGAACGCCCCGGCGGGTGCCGGGTCCCAGGTGACGGGCAGGTCGGTCCGGCCGCCGTTCCCGCCGACGCCGACGACCGCGGTCGGGAGTTCGGGCGCGCCGCCCACATAGGTCTTGGCGCGGCCGGGGAGGGTCGAGGCGATGGTGTCGACGGTGACGACCGCCTTCGCGGGGATCTTCCGGCCGAGGGGGTCGGTCGCCTCGCCCCGGACGCGTACCGTGCCGGGCTTGCGCCATTCACGGTCCGACGGCAGGCTCCACACCACGGGCAGGGAGCCCCGGGCGCCGTCCCGGAACACCGGCGTCACCGTGGTCGGCAGCTCCGGCCGCAGCCCGGGGACGGTGAAGGCCTTGGCGGGCTCCGCGCGCAGCACCGTCTCGTCGGTCACCGCCCAGCGCTGGTTGCCCGCCGAGGTCGGGGTGTACGTCGACACCTTGGCGCCGTCCGCGGACGACTGCCCGGTGACGTCGATCAGACGGCCGGTGGCGGCGTTGACGAAGGTCCACGTGCCGTCGCCGGTCGTCGACATCACCCACTGCGCGGCTTCGGGGACTTCACCGGTGCCCGGGTCGTCGAGGACGGCCTGGTTGTCGCGGACCGCGAGTCGCTTGCCGGTCCCGGCGTTGGTGAGGGTGTAGCGCTCGCGGTTGTCGTTGCCGCGCGTCAGCTTCTCCACCGACCACAGCTGCCGGGCGCTCGTGGCGTCGGTCGTGCGGATGACGACGCCGGTGCCGTCCTCGGACGGGGCCAACGCCTTGCCGCTCTGTGTGCCCTGGAGGCGGTAGACGTGCCCGGGCTGGACGAGGGCGGCGTCCTTCGCCACACCGCTGACACCGTCGACGAGGAAGGTGGTGACCGACTTCGCGGGGACGGTGAGCGTGGCCGAGCGGTCGGTGACCCGGACCGGGGTGCCGCGGACGAGGGCACCGTCGGCGCTGGTCACCACGGGGGTGACGGAGGCCCGGGGCGAGACCTTGCCGAAGCGGGAGAGGTCGAGGGTGACGGAGCGGGCGGCCGTACCGCTGTTCACATGCACCACGGTCGCCCCACGGCCTGACTTCTTGACGGCGGCCACGCTGGACGGGTCGTCGACCTTGACGAAGTGATCGCCGGGACGGATGTGATGGGTGAAGTTCCGGATGGTGTGGAACTTGGAGTTGGCCCGGATCGGGCAGCTCTCCAGGGTGTCCTGGGCCGTGCAGTTGAACGGGATGTGGATGCTGCCCCAGTTCTTGCCGGCGGCGGCCTGCGGGATGGAGTCCTCGATCGGCTGCCAGAACACCCAGGCCGACGGCTCCAGTTCACGCATGTCGTCGACCATGCGCGTGGCGATACCGAGGCCCGGCTCCATGCCGGTGAAGTCGGTGCCGGTGCCCCAGGTGCCCTCGACCTCGCTCATCCAGAGCTTCTTGTCCGCGCCCTTGGCGATGTCACGGGCGCTGGTGCGCATGCCGGTGCCGTATGTGTGCACGTTCAGCTGGGGGACAGCGGCTCGTGCGGAGGTGTCGTACGCGTTCCAGTTCTGGGTGAAGATCGTGGGGTTGGTCTCGTCCATCGCGGAGATCTCGGCGTCGGTCCCCGCGCCTTCCAGGGCCTTGTCGAGCGCGAGGACGACCTTCTGCTGGAGCGCCGGTCCCGCGTGCGCGCCCTCCTGACGTCCCCCTGTGGGCCGGCCGTCCGCGCCGATCTGGGTGCCCCAGTAGTTGGTGTTGGGCTCGTTGAGCGGGGCGATGGTGTCGAAGTCGATGCCGTGCGCCTTCTCCAACTCCTCGGTCACCCGCACCAGATAGGTGGCGAACTCGTCGACGCGGTCCGCGCGGATCTGGTCCGCGTTCGCGTCGAAGCCGCCGGAGACATAACCGCTGACGGTCTGGAACCAGGGCGGTGAGTTGCTGAACGCCTCCCACTTGGTGACCTTGTCCTTGACCTGGTCCAGCCACCAGCGCTGGCCCGAGTCGGCGTCCCAGTTCCAGTGGTCCGGGTTGTCGGGGTCCCACCACTCCGTGTCCTGCCGGGTGGTGCCCTCGGGGGCCTTCCAGAAGCCGTCCATCGTCGCGCCGGTCTTCATGTAGTCCTTGCGGACGTCCGGGGCGTTTCCGCCGCCGATGTTGTAGCGCGCGATGTTGAGCCGCAGACCGTCCTCGCCGAACACCATGTCGACAAGTCGTCTTCGGATGGGGTCCGGGTAGTTGCCGGTGGCGTTCGCGAACCAGACGAGGCTGGTCCCCCACCCCTCGAACTCCTGCTGCCGGTACGACGGATCGATCCGTACGGTCACCCCGCTCTGTGCCGCCGAGGGCGATGGATCCGCGGTCGCGGCGTCGGCGACGGGCGCGGTCACCAGACCCGCGCCCAGGACCACGGGGACCATGGGTGTCAATGCCCGGACGATGCGATGCCGTTGGGACACGGCACTCCCTTCCACAACACAGAGGCGAACAGAACCGATCAGAAGGAATCGCGCTCAGGGCATGCTTGATGACGGAAATGCACACGTCAAGACAGCGGACGGGATCGGGGCCGGTGCGGGGTTGGTCGAATCCGTTGACATGCTCATAACGCGTGATTAGCATCCGGGAAACTTTGGAAAGCGCTTTCTCCCCCTCAAGGGTCAGCTCACCCAGGGAGGAACCACCATGAAGTCCTTACGCACCGTTCCCGCACTGGCTCTCACCCTGCTGCTCGCCGGGACCGGGCCGACACAGGCTCAGTCGTCGGAGGCACCGCTCGCGGAGACGTCCCCCACGGGCTTCGCCGCCGTCGACGCGCTCGGGCAGAACGGCACCACCGGTGGAGCAGGCGGCGCGACCGTGACCGCCACCACCACCGAGCAGTTCCTCCAGTACATCGACACCACGGGCCCGTTGGTCATCCGGGTGCAGGGCACCATCGACATAACCAGCAAGCAGGGCGTACGCCCCAACAAGACCATCATCGGGGTCGGTTCGTCGGCTGTCATCAACGGCGGTGGCCTGGAGCTCCACCGCTCGTACAACGTCATCGTGCGGAACATCAGGTTCACCAACGCCGAGGACGACGCCGTCACCGTCGGTCAGGACTCCCACCACGTCTGGATCGACCACAACGAGTTCGTGGCGCCCGTCGACGGTGCGGTCGACGTCGTCCGCGGCGCCCAGTACGTCACCGTGTCGTGGAACTGGTTCAACAAGACCGACAAGAGCATGCTGCTCGGGCACTCCGACGGCAACAGCGCCCAGGACACGGGGAAGTTGAAGGTCTCCATCCACCACAACTTCTTCGACGGCTCACGCCAGCGGCATCCACGCGTCCGCTTCGGTGAGCCCGTCCACGTCTACAACAACTACTACAAGGGCAACGCCATCTACGGTGTCGCGTCGACGATGAACGCGGGCGTGCTCGTCGAGGGCAACCACTTCGAGAGCTCACCCCATCCCTGCTACTCCGCCAGTGGCTACGACGCCTCCGGGCCCGGCCGGCTGGTGCAGCGCAACAACGTCTTCACCGGGTCCGGCGCCTGCGAGACCAACGGCACCGTGATCGAGCCGCGCACCTACTACGCGTACACCCTGGACCCCGCCGCCGACGTTCCCGCCCTCGTACGGGCCGGAGCGGGTGTCGGCAAGATCGGCGCCTGAGCCGCCGTACCCACCCCCGGATCCTCGACGTCCCCCCACCGTCGCCTCCAGCGACGGATCACCCCCCACTGTCGCCCCCCCCACGCGACGGATCACCCCCCACAGGAGGACCCCCGATGAAGCCACCCCGCAAGAAGGCGGTCGTAGTCGCCCTGGCCGCCGCGCTGTTGGCCGGACCCGGTGTCGCACAGGCCGCACCGCGGACCGCGCCGGCCCCGCAGGAGCAGGTGGCGGCGGCGACCATCACCTGGACCCTGCAACGGGCGAGCAACCCGACCCAGGACCAGCTGACCGCCTACAACCTCATCACCAACGCCATGAACGCCGCGGTCGCCCGCTACAACAACCTCAGCGACCTGGGCAAGAACATCACCGTCCGCTACGACCCGGGCGTGCCCACCGCCGACGGCAACATCAACGGGACCATTCGCTTCGGCAACCGCAGCTATATGACCGAGCGCACCGCGCTGCACGAGATCGCGCACACCATCGGGGTGGGCACCAGCTCGGGCTGGTCGCGCTTGGGCGGCGGCGGCACATGGACCGGTGCGCAGACCACGGCGCTCGTCCGGCAGTTCGACGGGTCCAGCGCCAAGATCTCCACCGGCGGCGGCCACTTCTGGCCGTACGGGCTGAACTACGAGAACGAGTTCTCCGGCACGGCTGCCAACCGGCACGTCCAGATCGTCGCCGCGATGGTGCGTGACGGGCTCTGATGCCTGCGAGGCGCCCTCGAACACCGGGAGTTGGTGCCTGGTGACAAAGGCGCCACCAGGGCTTGCGTTGTTGTGAGCGTGGGCGGGGCGGGCGGCCCTCGCGGTCCTACCGTCCCACCATGAACACGAGTCGCGGCAGAAGAAGAAGCCCGAAGAAGCTGCGCGGCGCCGCGCTGGCGGTGCTGCTGACGACCGGGGCGCTCACCGCGGGCGCCTCGGACGCGCATGGCGCGGGCACACGGACCGAGACACCCGTGGCGTCGACCAGTCCCGTCGAGGGCGTGATCGAGTCGGTGGTGCGGGTGAAGGCGCCGCTGCCGGCGTCGTTCGGGGCGCGGCCGGCGGCGTGCGACTGGCTGTCGTATCTGCGCTACCGGGCGGCCGACGGACCGGAGGCCTCGGCCGGCGCCGACCGGATCCTCGTCGCCCAGCCGGGGATCCTGGAGGGCGCCGGGGCGTTCGACAGCGTCGCCCGCAACACCGTGGCCCGCGCCGCCGC
Organism: Streptomyces ipomoeae 91-03; assembly: GCF_000317595.1. Taxonomy (GTDB): domain Bacteria; phylum Actinomycetota; class Actinomycetes; order Streptomycetales; family Streptomycetaceae; genus Streptomyces; species Streptomyces ipomoeae. Next base: position 7,601 of record NZ_AEJC01000164.1, read on the forward strand.
GCGGGGCGAGCACATCGAGTTCTGGGCCCTGGACCGGCGCTCCAACTGCCTGGAGGACCGCACCGGCATCGCCTCCGGCGACCAGCACACCGCCGTCGACTACTACTACCGGGGCAAGCAGGTCGACGGCCGTACCTTCGCCGGGTTCGTCGGCAACACGGACCTGGGGTGGATGGCGCGGCTCGGCATCGAGCGGACCGTCCGCGACCAGTACGACCTGCTCACCGCCGAGTTGCCCGACCAGCGGCTGCGCAAGGAGAAGGTGCTGTGCGGCGGGCACTCCCTGGGCGGCGTGATCACCGGGTACTTCGCGACCGCCGACTTCGACGGCGACCCGGCCACCACGGCGGACGCCGGGCAGAACCAGTGCGCCGGGTACTTCGCCCTCGACACCACCGTCTCCACCTCGCTCGCCGACCTCAGCGGCAGCATCCCGGACGACACCAACCTGCCCGACATCGGCCTCGGTCACGGCGTGGTGCAGGCCGGGCTCGACAGCGGGGTGCTGTCACGCACGCTGTCCGCGCCGGTCCTGCTCAACCCCGAGACCATGACCCTGCTGGCCATCGCAGGTCTGGGCGCCGTCCAGGATCCGGGCGGCGAGGCCGATCTGCCCAGCTACCTCCCCCTCGACACCAACATCGAGGCGACCAACCGCTTCCTCTTCTCCAAGGACACCGCCACCTTCCTCACCGGCTCACCCGCGGTGAAGGACTTCCGGCTCACCAACCAGGCCGTGCTCGGCGCGCTGATGGACGACCACTCCGTACCGCTGGCGTTCCTGCAGTCCAGTGTGGGCTTCTTCGACGGAGGCCCCATCGCCGACAAGAGCTTCCCCGTCGCCAACGGGGACAACGGGCAACCAGGGCTGTTCGGTGGCGAGTACAAGGCCATCCCGGACCGGCCGCGCGGCCCGCTCTACACCTGGCGGAACTACGACCGCGTCGGCGACCCCGACGACCCCGGGTACCGGTCGGCCGACGGGACGCCCTTCATCGGCGCGGGCAAGGAGGTCACCGACATCCAGGAACTGGCCCGCAGCCTGGCCGAGCAGCCGCTGGACTTCACCGAGCAGTACTTCCCGACCAAGCTGGTCACCGACCTGCAACTCGCCACCTCACCGCAGGTGAAGCGGCTCGTCGTCCACCCCGAGGGGCTGACCGCCAACCCGACGCTCACGGTCCTCGCGGGCGACGGCCTGCTGGCGGGCCGCATCCCGGCCGACCTCGACCCCGTCGTCGCCGACGGCTACCAGCACCTCGACGTCCTGACCGCCGCGCCCGAGCAGAACGACGGCCGACCCGAGCCGGTCTCCGCGAGCCTCACGGAGTTCGCCCGCGCTCCCCGATAGCCGCGCCCCGCACGGGAAG
>NZ_AEJC01000165.1 GCF_000317595.1 Streptomyces ipomoeae 91-03
GGCGAAGTGCTGCGAAGTGGCTGGTGCGGGTGCGGGCTCGTGGTCTACCGGCGAGGTGGGCGTCGATGCGGGCGAGGTTGATCGCCGCGCCGGTGAGCTGGTGCTGGAGGCTGGTCTTCACCAGACCCCGGTAGCGGGATCGGCGCAGTCCGCAGCTTTGAACAGCCTGGGCGATGGTGCCCTCGACCCCAGCCCGGACCTTGTAGCGTCCCTTCCATTCATCGCTCGTCTGCTCGGCTCTGGCCGCCTGGAGCGCGTGGTGTTCGTCGTGGTGACGTAGCCGCAGCGAGCGACGTGTGCCGTTGGGCGAGTTGATGCATGCCTTCCGCAACGAGCACGGGCGGCAGTCGAGTACGGAGAACTGCACTTCGAGCACGGGCTGCCCGCGCTGGGAAAGCCTCTCGCCCCAGCGGATGCTGGTCTTGCCGCCGGGACAGGCAGCCTTCCCGTTCTCCCAGTCGATGGTGAAGGCGTCCTGACCGAAGCCACTGTTCGCACCGGCCTGGGCACTGCTGTCGGCCTGGAGAGGGCCGTGCAGCGCGATGCCGTGGTCGCGCTTTGCGCTGACCAGGGCCGCGCCGGTGGGATAGCCGGCATCGACCCAGTGCTCGCCGGGTACGCAGTCACGCGAGGCGAGTTGGTTGTGGATCGTCTCGGCCATCGACCGGTCCTGGACGGTGGCCACCGTCGTGGCGACGTTCGTGATCAGGTTCGGGGTGTCCGGCTCACAGGTCTCGGTGAGGTGGACCTTGTAACCGTCCCGCATCGTGTCGCGTTTGACACTGCCACGCGCGTCGGTGTCATACGGGGTGACCAGGCGCAACGCGCCCGGCGGGCGGTCTTTTGGGCTCCGCCGCCTCACCTCGCCCTCCACCTGGTGGAAGTGCTGGACCCACACCTTCCGCAGGGTTTCCACCTCCGCGAGCCGGCGCAGAGCCTCGGGGGCGCCGGACGCGAAGACAGCCGTCAGCAGGTGTGTTCCGTCCCGGCCGATCCGCGTCCCCACCTCGTCCCGCTTCGCGCGGCCGGTGGGGAACCGGCTGTCCTCGGCCCTGGTCGCGTAGTGCCGGAACCAGTCGGGCTCGGCGGCACCGGCCAGCCAGTCCGGTGCCGCCTGCGCCAGCGCGTTCAACGCCGACCGCAAGGTCTCCGCCACCATCTCCAGCCAGCACAGCTCACGCGCCGTCGACAACACATGCGTGGAGTCCGTGCGGGCCCGCCCCGCCCTCTTGAGCAGCCCTTTCTCCCGGGCCGCGGCCAGGACGCCGTCCAGCACCCGCCGCCCGCCGTCCACCCGAGCCAGCCGGTCCCGAAACTCCGACAGCACCGAAAAATCGAAGCCCGGACCGTCCAGCTCAAGCCCGAGCGCGTACTTGACATCGATCCGTGCCCGCACCGCCTCCGCCGCCTGCCGGTCGGTCAGCCCCTCGACGAACTGCAATACCGACACCAGTGCCAGCCCGGCGGGTGACCAGGCAGGACGCCCCCGGGCGGGGAAGAGGTCCGCGAACTCCTCATCCGTGAACATCGGCCCCAACTCGTCCCGCAGCCGCATGGCCAGGCTCCCCTTCGGGAACGCGGCCCGCGCCACCCGCACCGTCTCCGCCGGGATCTCCCCAGACCCCTTCGGCTGCATCGACATCCGCACCCACCCCATACGACA
>NZ_AEJC01000166.1 GCF_000317595.1 Streptomyces ipomoeae 91-03
ATGAGGGCCGCAGCCCCGAGCGCCGCCACGCCGCCTGCTGCTACAAAGGCCTTGCGCTTGCTTGTGCGTTTGTGACTCAACTCTGTGACCTCCTGGGGCCGGGGTCCGTGCCGCCGTCCGGCGGGTGAACTGGGGGCGCCTGGTTGCCAGTTGGTACGGATGGTTCCGGTGGGGTGTTCAACGCTCCCCAAAAAGATTTCGATCTTCCGTTTCGCAAAGTGCGGTTCGGGTGGCATTTCACGGCTTCCCGCCTGCGCCGCCGCGTCTTCCCGGCCACAGAGGCACGATTTTCGGCCCGCGTTCCTCGATCCACGTCCGTGGGAACGATGCCCTCATGACTCTCACCCCCGCCGAAGCCGACAAGATCCTCGCCGCCAACTTCGCCCCCTGGGTGCTCGATCTGGGCCTGACGGCCGTGGAGTCGGGGGAGGGACGTGCGGTGCTGCGGCTGCCGTGGTCCGACCGGCTGGCGCGCGAGGGCGGCGCCCTGTCGGGTCAGGCGCTGATGGCGGCGGCCGACACGGCGACGGTGATCGCGGTGTCGTCGACGCGCGGCGGCTTCGTACCGATGACGACGGTTCAGCAGTCGACCAGCTTCCAGCGGGCGGTCGTGGGTGAGGACGTACTGGTGGAGGCGGTCCTCACCAAGCTCGGGCGGCGGATGGCGTTCGCCGACATCTCCATGACCACTGCCGACTCGGGTGAGTTGGCGGCCCGGGCGAGCACGGTTTACGCGCTGCTGGGGTGACAAGCGCGTACCCCTGGGGCGAATGAGTACAAGCCACCGGTCCGGCGGGCACGGTCGGCGACCGTTCGACAGCGGTCCGTTCCGGAGTGTGGATCCGCTGGACGGCTTCAGGGAATCTCCACACCGAATGCCCAGTGAGGTCACGGCGCGCGGAACTTCTGCACAGCGGCCGGCCGGGTGCCGCGTCTTTGAGGCGGGACTGTCCATTTCGTTTTCCGGTTGGCAATGAACGACGTATGACGATGCCGCGCCCCGTGTGAAGAACCTGGCACCAAGACGTGCGCGCTCCTGCACGGATGACCGTTCATGGTCACCAAGTGCCCTGGTGAGAGGCATGGTTGATTGGATGTGCGCCACGGCGATCTGCTTTGATCCATCGCACCGCGGGGGCCGCGAAATTCTCGGAAACGAGAGAAGGACGCTCCCGTGCGCGGCCGTCGTTCTGTCCCCAGAAGGGGGCCGCTCCCCCCTTATGAAGATCCATACGAAGGGAAGTTCCATAATGAACTCCACCCCCCAGGTTGAGACCGCCGAGCTGTCGGACGCTGCTCTCGACGCCGTTTCCGGTGGTCTGCAGATCAACGCCGTCGGCACCGTCACCGGCCTGGTGGACGGCATTGCCCCGGTTTCCGGCCTGGTCAACACGGTCGTCGACACCGTCGAGGGTGCCACCGGCCTGAACACCGCCCCGGTCACGAACCTGGTCGCCGGTCTCTGATCCGAGCCCCAGTGCCGCTGAGTCCCGGAACCACCCTGACGGTTCCGGGGCTCTCGGGTGCCCTGAACCGCGTGGAAACACATGGCTTCGGGGTGCCGTGAAAGTCCTCTGTCTCACATCGCGCAGGTGAGGGAAGTCCCGTGCAGTTCCGCCAACAGGCCCTCGCCAAGCTGCAGTCACCGGAGGAGCTCGACCTTCCGGTGCGTTTCGCCCGCCCGCAGGGCTGGCTGGTGCTGTCCGTGACGGTGGTCGCCGTGGCCGCCGCGTCCGTGTGGGCCGTCACGGGTTCCGTCGCGTCCACGGTCAGCGCACCCGCGATCCTCACGCACGGGCAGGGCAGTTACGTCCTGCAGAGCCCGGTCGCGGGCCAGGTCACCGCCGTGCTCGCCAAGCAGGGCGAGCGGCTGCCCGCCAAGGCCCCGGTGCTGAAGGTGGCCACCGCCGAGGGCGAGACGGTCGTACGGTCCGTCGCCGCGGGCCGGGTCTCCGCGCTCGCCGCCACCATCGGCCAGATCATCCAGACCGGCACCAACGTCGCCGCGATCGAGAAGGTGGCCGACGCCGACGACCCGCTCTACGCGACGGTGTACGTCCCGGCCGAGAACGCCGCCTCGATCCCGGAGAACGCCCGCGTGGACCTCACCGTGCAGTCGGCGCCCACCCAGCAGTACGGCGTACTGCGCGGTCATGTGCGGAAGGTGGACCGCACCGCGCAGACCCCGCAGTCGATCGGCGCGTTCCTCGGGGACAGCCAGCTGGGCGAGCAGTTCACCAAGAAGGGCCGGCCGGTGGCCGTCACCGTGCGGCTGGACCGCGAGACGTCGACCGAGTCGGGCTACAAGTGGTCCTCGCAGGACGGGCCGCCGTTCAAGTTGACCTCCATGACCATGGCCACGGGTTCGATCCGCCTGGCCGACGAGCGTCCGATCGATTGGCTGCTCCCGTGACCCCGCCCCAGGACACCGCGCCACCGGCGGCGCACGGCAGACGCAAGGCGGCCCCGAAGAGGCCTCCGGTGCCCAAGGGCAGGCGGAAGGGCGTCCGTACGCCCACCGTTCTGCAGATGGAGGCGGTGGAGTGCGGCGCCGCCTCCCTCGCCATGGTCCTCGCCCACTACGGACGGCACATCCCGCTGGAGGAACTGCGCATCGCCTGCGGTGTCTCGCGGGACGGCTCACGCGCGAGCAACCTGCTGAAGGCGGCCCGCAGTTACGGCCTGACCGCCAAGGGCATGCAGATGGACATCGCCGCCCTCGCCGAGGTGCAGGCACCGGCCATCCTGTTCTGGGAGTTCAACCACTACGTCGTCTACGACGGCATGGGGCGTCGCTTCGGCCGGCGCGGCGTGCACATCAACGACCCCGGCAAGGGCCGCCGGTTCGTGCCGATCGAGGACTTCGACGCGAGCTTCACCGGTGTCGTCCTCGTCATGGAACCCGGCGACGACTTCGAAAGGGGCGGCCGCAAGCCCGGCGTCCTCGGCGCCATGCCCGCCCGGATGCGCGGCACCGCCGGCACCCTGCCCGCCGCGGTCCTCGCGAGCCTGCTGCTCGTGGCGGTCGGCGCGGCCGTACCCGCGCTGAGCCGGACGTACATCGACATGTTCCTGATCGGCGGCCAGACCTCGCTGCTCGGCGTGCTGTTCACGTCGATGGGCGCCTGTGTGCTGCTGACGGTCCTGCTGACCTGGCTGCAACAGGCGAACCTGCTGCGCGGCCGGCTGATCTCGTCGACGCTGTCCAGCGCCCGCTTCCTGCGCCACCTGCTCCGGCTGCCCGTCACGTTCTTCGCCCAGCGCAGCCCCGCCGATCTCGTCCAACGGCTCCAGTCCAACGACGCGGTCGCCGAGACCCTGGCCCGCGACCTCGCGGCGGCCGGCGTGGACGCGATCGTCGTCGTCCTCTACGCCGTACTCCTCTATACGTACGACCCGCAGCTCACCTTCGTCGGCATCGCGGTGGCCCTGCTCAACGTGGTGGCGATGCGGGTGGTGATCCGGCTGCGCGCGACCCGTACGGCGAAGCTGCGCGCCGACAGCGCGCGGCTCACCAACACGGCGTACACCGGACTGCAGTTGATCGAGACGATGAAGGCGACCGGCGGCGAGGACGGCTACTTCCGCAAGTGGGCCGGGCAGCACGCCACCACCCTGGAGGAGCAGCAGCGACTCGGAGTGCCGAGCGCGTGGCTGGGTGTCGTCGCCCCGACGCTCGCCACGCTCAACAGCGCGCTCATCCTCTGGATCGGCGGCATGCGGGCCATCGAGGGCCACATATCCGTGGGTCTGCTGGTCGCCTTCCAGGCGCTGGTCACCCGTTTCACCGCGCCGATCACCCGCCTCAACGGCGTCGCGGGCCGTATCCAGGACTTCGCGGCCGACGTCGCCCGCCTCAAGGACGTGGAGAACTTCCAGGCCGACCCGCTGTACGCCCGCCCGGACACCATCGAGTCCACCCGCCGGCTGCACGGCCATGTGGAGCTGGAGAACATCTCCTTCGGCTACAGCCCCCTCGACAAACCCCTGCTCACCGGCTTCGACCTCACCGTCGGCCCGGGCCGGCAGGTGGCGCTGGTCGGCGGCTCCGGCAGCGGCAAGTCGACGGTGTCGCGGCTGATCTCGGGACTCTACGCCCCCTGGGAGGGCGTGATCCGCATCGACGGCCAGCGGCTGGAGGACATCCCGCGTGGCGCGCTGGCCGCCTCCGTGTCCTTCGTCGACCAGGAGGTCTTCCTCTTCGAGGGCACGGTCCGCGACAACGTGGCCCTGTGGGACCCGTCCATCCCGGACGAGGCCGTCATCGAGGCCCTGCGGGACGCGGCCCTGTACGACGTGGTCGCCCGCCGCCCCGGTGGCATCCACAGCAAGGTCGAGCAGGACGGGCGGAACTTCTCCGGCGGGCAGCGCCAACGCCTGGAGATCGCCCGGGCGTTGGTGCGCAGGCCCAGCATCCTCGTGCTCGACGAGGTGACCAGCGCGCTCGACGCGGAGACCGAGCTGGTCGTCATGGACAATCTGCGCAAGCGCGGCTGCGCCTGCGTGGTGATCGCGCACCGGCTCAGCACGGTCCGCGACAGCGACGAGATCGTCGTCCTGCAACACGGCTCGATCGTGGAACGCGGCCGGCACGAGGAGCTGGTGGCGCGCGGCGGCGCGTACGCCCAGCTGGTCAGGGAGCGATGAGATGACCTCCGTCCACGACAGCCACGGGGCCCAGGAGAGTTACGCGGCCACGGGGCCAAGGGAGCTACAACAGCCACGAGGGCCAACAGAGCTACGGCAGCCAGGGCGACGGTCCCGTTGGTCACGGCGCCCAAGCCGGCCCCGGCGGCCAGGAGGGCGATCTCGTCCTCGGCGCGCTCGGCGCCATGGGTACGCCCCTCGACTGCACCGGCCGCACCCGCCTCGATCTCGAAGGCCCGCAGGTGCTGTGGCTGGTGGCCTCCGGCGCCCTCGACCTGTTCGCGGTCGACGCCGTGCAGCAGGGCCACTGGCACCATCTCGGCCGCCTGGAAGCGGGCTCCCTGCTGCTCGGCCCGGTCACCGGCCCCCAGCACACACTGGTCGCCCGCCCGCTCAGGGACTGCGTGGTGCGCCGTATCGGCCTGCGCGAGCTGTACCAGCCGGTGAACACCGAGACCTGGTCGTACGACGAGTGGGGCAACCCCCAGCTGGTGCCCCCGCAGACGAGCCCGCTGGAGTACGCCCTCGCCCTGGGCGTCGGCCGCGGTCTGTCCATCCTCTTCCAGGCGCCGATGGCCACCGAGCAGGCCGCAGCGCTCACCGACGACGACGTGTTCTGGATGCAGGTGCCGCCCGGCAGCGTCCAGTACGGCTCGCTGTACGGCGCGGAGGCGGCGGCCGATCTGCTGATGGACCCCGGGGTCTGGCAGAGCATGGTGGACCAGCAGTTCCGGCTGCTGGCCACGCTGGACCGCTGGATCGAGCAGCTGGAGCGCACCCACGAGGACCGTACGGCCGCCGGTATCAAGGCCGGTGAGGCGGTACGCGCCCAGGCCGACCGGACGCTGCTCGCCTCCATCGGCAAGTCCTCCGCCGCCCGGCGTACGACGGCGGCCGACGCCGACGCCACGTACGCGGCCTGCAAGCTCGTCGCCCAGGCGGCCGGGATCTCCCTCGCCGAGCCCGGGCAGAGCGGGACCGAGAGCGACCGGCTCGACCCGGTGGAGCGCATCGCGCTCGCCTCCCGGGTCCGGGTCCGTGCCGTACGGCTCGCCGGGAGCTGGTGGCGGGAGAACGTGGGTCCGCTGGTCGGGCACCGGGCGCTGTCCGGTGCGCCGGTGGCGCTGCTGTGGCGGCGGGGCGGTTATGTCGCCGTGCAGCCGTCGTCCGGGCGGGAGACGCCGATCGAGAAGGCGAACGCGGCGGAGTTCGAGCCGCGTGCCGTGATGTTCTACCGCCCGCTGCCGGAGCGGTTGTCGAGCCCGCTGCGGCTGATGCGGTTCAGCCTGTACGGCACCGGCGGCGACATGACGGGCCTGCTGCTCAGCGGCCTGGTGACGGTCGCGCTCGGCTCACTGGTCCCGATCGTGACGGGCAAGGTCCTCGGTGAGTACGTGCCGAAGGCCCAGGAGAACCTGATCGTGCAGGCCTGTGTGGCCGTGATGCTCGCGAGCGTGGTGTCGGCGGCGTTCCTGCTGCTCCAGAACCTGACGATCCTGCGTCTTGAGGGCCGTATCGAGGCGACTCTCCAACCGGCCGTCTGGGACCGCCTGTTGAGGCTGCCGACCAAGTTCTTCGCCTCCCGTTCCACCGGCGAACTCGCCAGCGCGGCCATGGGCATCAGTGCGATCCGCCGCACCCTCGCCGGGGTCGGTCCGGTGGTCGCCCAGTCGGTGACCGTCGGGGCCGTGAACCTGGGGCTGCTGCTCTGGTACAGCGTGCCGATGGCGCTGACCGCGATCGGCATGCTCGTGATCGTGGGGGCGGTGTTCCTCGGGCTCGGTCTGTGGCAGGTGCGCTGGCAGCGCCGTCTGGTGGTGCTGAGCAACAAGCTGAACAACCAGGCGTTCCAGACCCTGCGCGGTCTGCCCAAGCTGCGGGTGGCGGCGGCCGAGAACTACGCGTACGCGGCCTGGGCGGGCGAGTTCGCGCGCAGCCGGGAGCTCCAGCAGAAGGTCGGCGGCATCAAGAACCTCAACACGGTGCTGGGCGCGGTGTATCTGCCCCTGTGCACCCTGCTGATGTTCATGTTGCTGGCGGGCCCGGCGCGCGGCTCGATGTCGGCGGCGGACTTCCTCACCTTCAACACCTCGGTGACCATGCTGCTGACGTCCGTCACCCAGCTCACCGGCGCGTTCGTGTCGGCGGTGGCCGTACTGCCGCTGTTCGAGGAGATCAAGCCGGTGCTGGACGCGACCCCCGAGGTGCGCACGGCGAGCACCCGGCCCGGGGTCCTGTCCGGCGCGATCGAGGCCCGCCGTCTGTCGTTCCGGTACGCCGACGACGGCCCGCTGGTCCTGGACGACGTGTCGTTCGACATCAAGCCGGGCGAGTTCGTGGCCATCGTGGGGCCGAGCGGTTGTGGAAAGTCCACTCTGCTCCGGCTGCTCATCGGCTTCGACAAACCGGTCTCGGGCAGCGTGCTGTACGACGGCCAGGACCTGGGCGCACTCGACCAGTCCGCCGTGCGCCGTCAGTGCGGTGTGGTGCTCCAGCACGCCCAGCCGTTCACCGGGTCGATCCTTGACGTCATCTGCGGTACCGAGCCGTTCACTCCGGAGGAGGCGATGGCGGCGGCCGAGATGGCGGGTCTCGCCGAGGACATCAAGCGGATGCCGATGGGGCTGCACACCATCGTGCAGGGCAACGGGGCGATCTCCGGGGGACAGCGCCAACGCCTGATGATCGCGCAGGCCCTGATCCGTCGTCCC
>NZ_AEJC01000167.1 GCF_000317595.1 Streptomyces ipomoeae 91-03
CTCACACTGGAATGACACGACTTCGGCGGTACGCTTGAGCCCCGCTACATTGTCGGCGCGGAATCACTAGACCAGTGAGCTATTACGCACTCTTTCAAGGGTGGCTGCTTCTAAGCCAACCTCCTGGTTGTCTCTGCGACTCCACATCCTTTCCCACTTAGCGTACGCTTAGGGGCCTTAGTCGATGCTCTGGGCTGTTTCCCTCTCGACCATGGAGCTTATCCCCCACAGTCTCACTGCCGCGCTCTCACTTACCGGCATTCGGAGTTTGGCTAAGGTCAGTAACCCGGTAGGGCCCATCGCCTATCCAGTGCTCTACCTCCGGCAAGAAACACACGACGCTGCACCTAAATGCATTTCGGGGAGAACCAGCTATCACGGAGTTTGATTGGCCTTTCACCCCTAACCACAGGTCATCCCCCAGGTTTTCAACCCTGGTGGGTTCGGTCCTCCACGAAGTCTTACCTCCGCTTCAACCTGCCCATGGCTAGATCACTCCGCTTCGGGTCTTGAGCGCGCTACTACACCGCCCTGTTCGGACTCGCTTTCGCTACGGCTACCCCACCCGGGTTAACCTCGCAACACACCGCAAACTCGCAGGCTCATTCTTCAAAAGGCACGCAGTCACGAGATGAAAGCAAGCTTCCATCCGACGCTCCCACGGCTTGTAGGCACACGGTTTCAGGTACTATTTCACTCCCCTCCCGGGGTACTTTTCACCATTCCCTCACGGTACTATCCGCTATCGGTCACCAGGGAATATTTAGGCTTAGCGGGTGGTCCCGCCAGATTCACACGGGATTTCTCGGGCCCCGTGCTACTTGGGTGTCTCTCCAACGAGCCGTACAGATTTCAGCTACGGGGGTCTTACCCTCTACGCCGGACCTTTCGCATGTCCTTCGCCTATCCATACGGTTTCTGACTCGTCCCACGGCCGGCAGACCGTGAAAAAGAGATCCCACAACCCCCACGACGCAACCCCTGCCGGGTCTCACACGCCATAGGTTTGGCCTCATCCAGTTTCGCTCGCCACTACTCCCGGAATCACGGTTGTTTTCTCTTCCTGCGGGTACTGAGATGTTTCACTTCCCCGCGTTCCCTCCACTTGCCCTATGTGTTCAGGCAAGGGTGACAGCCCATGACGACTGCCGGGTTTCCCCATTCGGACACCCCCGGATCAAAGCCTGGTTGACGACTCCCCGGGGCCTATCGCGGCCTCCCACGTCCTTCATCGGTTCCTGGTGCCAAGGCATCCACCGTGCGCCCTTAAAAACTTGGCCACAGATGCTCGCGTCCACTGTGCAGTTCTCAAACAACGACCAACCACCCGTCACACACCACATCACGCGGTGCTGCACCGGGGCCGGCATCGTGAAGGGCGAGCAACGCTCGCACCCTCAGACACCCAACAGCGTGCCCGGCACGGTCAGCCGACCAGATCAGCGTTCCACGCCCCCAGCAGGGGCAGTACTAGCGCCTGGTCCGTCCCGACCGTGCCGAATAATCAACGTTCCACCCATGAGCTGACCACCGCCAGACA
>NZ_AEJC01000168.1 GCF_000317595.1 Streptomyces ipomoeae 91-03
CGTGCGTGCGACTCACGCCGCACACGGCTCAAGCAGAACCCGTGGGCGTTTGCTCTTCCGTGCGGTTGCTCGGTCACCGGCTTCGTGGTGCTGCCGGTGGCAGTCCGCGTGTACGAGTCGGAGGTTGTTCCAGTCGTTCCCGCCCCCTTCACGCCGGAACACGAAGTGGTGCTTGTGCAGCTTCTTCGCTACGGCTGCGAACCACTCGATCCACTCCCGTGGATTGTCGGGTTCGTATTCCGCTCCGGTGATCAGGGTCTCGCCACAGAGCGGGCACAGTCCTTGCTGGCGGAATGCCAGGTGCAGGCTGGTCTTATCCATGACGGGAGGCGCCTTCTTCTGGCGCCGTTTCGCCCAGTAGTCCTGGAGGGCTGGGTCATCCATGGATGCCGCGCCTTTGACCATGACGTGCCGGACGATCGGGGTCCAGGCGAATTTGTAGAGGTAGGCGCCGGAGATCCGGTCACCGAACACCCATTTGTCCGCCCGGGACTTGTTGAACGTGTCGAAGTACCGCTTCACTACCCAGTCCTTCGGCTTGTTGGGGTGGCTCCGTCTGGCCCACTTGTATGTGAGTTTCCAGACGTAGGTGTCCAGCGATTGGAAGATCTTCGAGGACACCGCCCCCCGGTAGTACGTTGCCCACCCACGCACGATCGGCGTGAGCCGTCTCAGTACCGCTGCGGCGTTGGAGCCGTTCAGCTCCTTGACCTCCATCCGCAGCCGTTCCCGGATCCTCTTCACCGCGTCCTTGCTCGGCCGGATGATGACCATGCGATTGCTGTTCCGCCGGATGTTGAACCCGAGGAAGTCGAATCCCCGATCAAGATTGGTCACTTGGGTCTTCTCCTCGTTGAAGCGGAGCCCTCTCGGCTCCAGCCACAGCGACAGCGCCTGCTTCATCCGTTCCGCTGGGGCGTGGGGTGCGAGGCGCGCGGTCTGCAGAACTGCCGGCCCTCTGACCGGCCGCGGACGCGCAGACAGGGGGCCGGAGGTGGGATGGGTTCGGTTGCGTTCGGTCGAGTTGGCTGGGGTCAGACCGTCAGCGGTACCGGGTGGATCTCGTCCGCCTTGTGGCCGGCTCGCTCGTGGATGCGTTGGACCGCGTCGGCCGAGGGGGCCTCGGAGAGGCAGTAGACGACGCCGGAGTCCGGGTCCGCCCAGGCGCGTTCGAAGTGGACGTTCTCGTCCTTCTCTATGTCGAGGTCGGCCTTGTGGGCGGCCTGCAGCTGGTCGGCCGTGATGCCCTTCATCCCGTGGTGGACGTCCATGAACTTGGCCATGGCCTCGCACCTCCTTCCTTCCCTTTCCGCTTCCCCGCCCCTTTCTTCTCCCTCCTTCTCCATGCTGCGCTCGTACCGACGTACGAGCGACCCGTCGGAAGCGGGGGAGTGGGGTGGAGCGCCCGCTGCGCACGAAG
>NZ_AEJC01000169.1 GCF_000317595.1 Streptomyces ipomoeae 91-03
CCGATTCGAAGCTGGCTGCGTTCACCTGCCCGAGTCGTCATCTGCTCGCCGCAATCGTCAGCGGTGCTTTCGGGTGCTGGGCGGCCTGCGATGCCAGTCCGCACCCTCCCTGAGCCATCGGGGGACCGGAGAGGACCGAAGCCGTCACCGACCGCGTCGACCGATGCGGGTCAGTCGACGGTGGGTCGGCTAAGGGTTGTCCCGTAACTGCTGGTCACGGGTGAGATGATCTTGGTGTGGCTGGTGTGATCACGGCGTCGGAGCCGTCTTGGATAGCCCCGTTCACCGGGCTGAGTCCGCGTCAGTTCAGCAAGCTGATCACCGCCTTGCGGCGGGAGGGCGCGGATCCGGTCCGTAAGGGCCGGCCCTGGAGCCTGCCGCTGGAGGACCGGGTCCTGCTGGTCGCCGCGTACTGGCGCACGAACCTCACCCTGCGCCAGCTCGCCCTGTTGTTCGGGGTATCGAAGTCGGCGGCCGACCGCATTGTCGACCGCCTCGGGCCGTCGCTCGCGCTCCAGCAGCGCAAACGGTTCCGCAAGGACACCGTGCTGATCGCGGACGGAACCCTGGTGCCGACCCGCGACCACAGCATCGCCGAGCAGTCGAAGAACTACCGGTACTCCACCAACCACCAGGTCGTCATCGACGCCGACACCCGGCTCGTCGTCGCCGTCGGCCGGCCACTGCCGGGCAACCGCGACGATTGCAAGGCGTGGGAACTGTCCGGCGCAAAGGACGCCGTCGGAAAGACGACCGTGATCGCGGACGGCGGCTACCGGGGCACCGGCCTGGTCATCCCGCACCGCCGCGAACGCGGCCAGGCCGAACTCCCGGCCTGGCAGGAAGAGCACAACGCCTCCCACCGCAAGGTCCGCGCCCGCGTCGAGCACGTATTCGCCCGGATGAAGAGCTGGAAGATCCTGCGCGACTGCCGCCTGAAAGGCGACGGCGTCCACCACGCCATGCTCGGTATCGCCCGCCTGCACAACCTCACCCTCGCCGAGTGACGGGAAACGAGCAGGTCAACCAGCATGCCGTAGATCATTTACGGGACAGCCCTTAGGTCCGTACTTCGCGGGTGGCAGTCGATGGTGAATTCCGGCGGCAACGCGCAGTTGTCTGGCCCGGTGTTATTGGCGACCGTCTCGTTTTCGCTCGCTGCGCCGGAGTGCGCGGCGCTGCTTTCCCGGCAGGGTGGCGGCCAACTCGCCCACCAGGGAGACGTCGTGGCAGTCGCCGTCCTGGCTGCCCCGGCACCACCACACTGGTGGGCCGGCCGCGTCCGTTTCGCCCTGGTACCCGTCGTCGGCGGTCCCGGCGGGACGGGGATGCATTCCGATCTTGTGTTCCCAGCAGATCGGCCAGGCCTGCCAGAGCAGCTCGGTGATGGTCTCCTGCGCCGCATCCGCGACGACGGTCAGGACCGTTGTCGGATCGTCCGGCTCCGGCGGGTCGCCCTCCTCCACGTCGCACGCATTGACCGGGTTGCCGTGCCAACGGCCGTCCGGCATCGCCACGTAGACCTGATCCCTGTCGATCCCGCTCGGGGGCACAGGCTGCCAGGACGGGGCGACCATCAGTATCAGCGGGTCCTGGCCCGGCAGGGTCGCTGTCAGGTCGCGATTGACCACAGCGAGTGCAGCCTCCAGTTTCGGCCACTGGCCGGGCTCGGCTTGCCTGGGTTCCGGGAGATGCTGCCGGTCATGACCAGGGCCGAGGCTGAAATACGAGAATTGGTTCACCGGGGCATCGTTGCAGCCGTGCCGTCCTTCACCGGTGGCCGAGGGCGGAATCAGCTCCCTGCTCCGGGGGCAGTTCGTTCAGGTCTGCGGCCGGCGGGGTTGTGTGGGTTCCAGGCCGAGGAGGTCGAGCAGGTGGAGCTGGATGCCGCGGGTGATGGCGATGACGGCCGGGTCAGTGGCGCTGGTGACCCGTAGTCGCAGGTCGGACAGGTGGTAGAGGATCATCCGGCCGGTGGGAGGCACCCTCTGGCTGCCCGGATACAGACCGTGCATCTTCTGGTCGCCCCCGAGTGCCCGGCGTCCGTCCCCGGGAGTACGCATGACGACGATGCGCCAAGGCCGCCAGGACGGCACCGACCGCCGACGCCAGCGGGTGGCCGGCGCCCTCAAGTCCGCGGCCCGGAACGGCTCGCCCATCAGTGTCTCCGGGATCGCCCGGCAGGCCGGGGTGGACCGCACGTTCCTCTACCGTCACCGGGACCTGCTCGCCCTGGTCCATGCCGCTGAAGTCGAGCCCGCCGCGCAGGATCCGGCAGGCGCCACGCCTGTTAGCCGTTCCTCGCTCCAGGCCGACCTCGCCAACGCGCAGGCACGCAACGCCCGGCTCGTCGCCCACGTCCAGCAGCTGGAGAAGCGTCTGTCCGAGGCGCTGGGGGAACAGGTCTGGCGGGAGTCCGGCCTCGGTGCTCCCGCTGATGTCGAGGAACTTCAGCGGACGATCACACGCCTGGAACAGCAGACCGTTGACCTCAAGGCGGTCCTGGAGGAGCGCGAAGGCGAACTGGAGGCTGCCCGGGGAGCTGATCGACAGCTGACCAGGGCCCTGCACCAGCACGAGTGACCGGGCCGTCAGCCGGGCGCCACTTCCGAGATCAGCACCCGGACGCGGGTCTCGATCGTGTCGCGGATGGGGCATACGGCCTCGACGCCCTGCCCGGCCGGGTCGTCGAGTTGCCAGTCGAGGTACCGCTTGCCGGGGAAGACGGGGCAGGTGTCGGCCGGGCCGCCCCGGGCCGCGGGGTCCCTGAGTACCCTCCGCTCAGCCGGCGTTGAACGCCTCGCACGACGTTCGAGCCCCTCTCCGGAGGCCCTTTCGAGGGTCGGCCGCTCTGACGGAGAGGATGGCCGTCCCCCGTTCGTGGACACGACAGTGCCGCCGTCTCCCATCGAGATCCGTGACCACGTGATCACCGGATGCCTCCAGAACCGGTCGCCGAACGCTGTTCCTGGAGATCAACGAAGCCAGCCGTCCTCGGGGTGGGCTGCGCAGACGAATCCGGCATGGGGTCGACATGCCACCCGCCTCGCGGCAAGCGGCTGACAAGAACGATCAGCGGCGGCGCGGCCTCACAGTGACATCCAGCAGTAGAGCCGCTCACCGGCCTCGTGAGCCCGTCTGGAAAGAAGGAAGAGTTCCTCGGCCAGTGGCTGCGTTTCCTCGAGGCTCGCTCCTTGGAGTTCCTCCGCCTGTACCCATCTGGTGACGACCGCTGGAACTTCGGAGTCCCGTACTCCGGCCAGTGTGTCCCTTACCAGGGGATGGAGTTCCGACACCCACGGTCCCGTCGCCCACGGGTCGTCCTCAGACTCGGGGCCGTCCGGACCCGGTTCCGGGGAGGTCGGCCACACGGTCGTCTGCTCCACCAGGTCCACCCGCCACTCCGTCCGGCGGATGGCGGCGACCAGCTGCCCCAGGACGACGACCGGATCCACGCGCTTGGCGTCGACTCCGTCGAACACCGGGGGTTCCGCGTGGAGCGGGGATCCGCCGTCCGTCTCCTCCAGCGACTGCACCACCGCTGCGGCGTTCGGTGCGCGGAAGTAGTCGGTCAGAACACCCATCGCTCTTCTCCCGGTCTCCGTGTCTCGGGAGGCAGTAGATCAGACGGAGCGGCAGTGTCAGTGGCCGGTCTTAGGATCGCGTCGCACACAGTGATCAGAAGTGCTGCCGGCCAACCAACCGACCGAGCGGAGAGCGCCATTGTCCTCGATACATGACTTCGCGACCTGGGAGCCGCTGCTGCGGCTGGTGCGGGATTCCCACGCGGAGCAGCTTGCCGCGCCGGGTGGTTGCTTCACGGGCCAGATCAGTCTCGGCAGTTGGACCCTGCCCGCGCAACAGCCGCGCCCAGTGCCAGGGCGAGCCCTGCAAGTGGCAGACATGCAGGACCAGTTCACCGCCGTGGAACGGGTCCAGGCCGCCCTCAGGGCCGACGGCGCGAGCGGCGTTTCGTACATGGTCGAGACGGCGCCGGACGGGAAGACCGTGCTCCATGTCATCGACGCGGGGCCCGCCGTGGAGCATGGCGTCAGGAGTCCTTTCGTGGGAGCCCTGCTCCTGGTCGAGGGCGCCGTTCCCGAGCCCTGACGGCGCCTGCCCGAGGAGTTCCCGGGGGCGGCGCCGGCGCCGTCGGCGGACCTGGCGCTGCTGGAGCGGACCCTTCGCGAGCGGCTCCCCGACGCCATCGGTGCCACCGAGGAGGAGATAGCCGCAGCGGAGGCGCGCCTCGGTGTCACGCTGCCCGACGAGCTCAAGGCCCTCTACCGCGTCACCCGTGCGCGGTGGCAGGACTGGAGCGGCGACTACGCGGCGCAGGAACGCGTCGGCAAAGCGGTCGGCTGTGAGCTCTTTCCCCTGGACGGGCTCTACATCGCGGACGCCCGGTCCCGTCCCTGCCCTTGGCAGTTCGCCGCCAAGGACGCGGTCGTCACCGCACCGGACGCCGCCGTGCAGGGACTCGTCGGCTCGCCCGGCTGGATCGCCTTCGGCGACAACGGCGGCGGCGACCGGCTGGCCCTCGACCTGACACCGGGTCCGGGCGGACACGCCGGGCAGGTCATCATGATCGACCACGAGCGGAGCATCGGGGCCGCACTGCGCGCCGACTCCCTCACCGACATGGTGGTCAACCACCGCGACGACTGGCGCTCGGACGACGACTGGGACCGTCCGCCGGTGGTGGCCCAGGTGAGCACCCACAGCCCGGGCGGCATGGTTGCCGCCGCCCGGCCCGAGCTGGAGGTGCTCCGGATCGGTGGTCGCAAGGGCGAGCCGGTCGGCCTCGCCCCGGTCGCCGGCCTCCCCCGCCTGCGGACACTCACCGCCTCCCCGGGCACGCTGGCCGATCCCCTGGAGATCACCGGGCTGACGGGTCTGGAGTACCTGAGCCTCGGCCCCGAGGAGTGGCGCGTCCTGCTCGACGCGGGCGCCGTCCCCCGGAGCCTGTCGGCCGCCGCCATCGATGTGCAGGGCGAACAGCACCCGTTGCCGGTCCTCGATCTCGCCAACGAGCTCCTGGCCCTGTGGGACCGCCCCCTGATCACCCGGACCGTCCTCGAAGGCGACCTGGACACCGACCGGACGGCCGGGGGCACCCGGTGAGCGACGGCGCGGTGGAGGAGATGTGGGCGCCGCTGCCCGCGTACAGGGTCGAGACCGGTACCGAACCGCTGGACCGGCCGGCCCGGAACTCGGTGGGCGGGTGGCCTTACTTCGACGACGACCAGGAGTGGCCGCGTTGCTTCTGCGGCGAGCGGATGGCCCTGTTCTTCCAACTGGACCTGCCGGACGACATCGAGTTCTTCGGCGGAGAACACCTGTCGGTCTTCCACTGCGCCCACCACAACGACGCGTCCGACCCGGTGACGGCCGACGGCCGCCTCGTGCCCCGGTTCTGGGAGGCTCAGCAGCCGCCGTTCCCGGGCTCGTTCTGGCGGGTGCTGCTCCAGCGTGACCCGGGGGTGCCGGAAGCGGAGCCCGAACCGGCCGTGCGCGCCCTGCCCCTGACCGTGCGGCCCTTCGTGGACGCGCACAGGCCGTTCGACGTGCATTTCAAGGTGGGTGGTACGGCGGCCTGGGCGCAGTCGCCCGAGCGGTACCGGTGCGCGTGCGGCACGGAGATGGCGTTCCTCTGTCAGGTACCCGAGTACCAGGAGTTCGGCGTCCACCCCGGGGCCCCGGTGCAGCCCTACAGCATCCGGGACGACGCCTACCTCCTGTTCCTCGGCAACGAGGTCTACCTGCTGGCCTGCCCGGCGCGTTGCGATCCGGCGGCCGTCTTTCCGGTGAACCAGCACTGACGCCGGGTCGCCGGGGCGCGTGCCGAAAGCAGATCCTGACCATGGGACGATCTTGGTTCGCGGCACATGGAGATCTGACGGACGAACCATGGGCTGTGCTGGAAGCGTCGTTGCCGAGGGGCGAGAAGTCCGGCCGGCCGCGCCCAGTCAGACGGTGGTGAACCGCAGCTCCGGGCGCTCCCACGCGACCTTCGGCGGCGACGGGGCGACCCCGCTCAGGAGCTCAAGATCACCCCGTGGCGGGTTTCTGACGTATCTGGGAACCTCGGGGAACGTGGGCACGCTCACTTCGGCGGCAGCCGTTCAGCGTCGCGATCTCGCCTTCCAGCCGCTTCGCCCTGCGGATGACGTAGTCGCCGCGCAGGAACTTGAACACGTCGAAACAGCAGCATGCCGCCAAGGATGTAGAGGCCGGTCACGGGGCGAGCACCAGCTTTCGCAGGGATTCGGTGTCGGGCTGGTCCGCGACGGCCGCGTCCAGGGCCAGGCCGAGCTGGTCCTCGAAGCCGTCGGCGGGATAGCGCAGGGTGGCTGAGTCGGACCAGGACAGCTGCCAGCGTGCGGCGCCGCGGGCCGTCAGTTCCATGGTGACCAGCTGGTTCAGGGCCCGCCGCAGCGCCAGGCGGGAGAACGCGCGGGCCGCGCTGCCGGTCGCGGCCGCCGCCTGCTCGGACTTCGGGAACTGGTCGGCGATCCGCCAGCGCACGGCCGGGTCGGCGTCGATCGCGTCGAGCAGAGCCTGGAGGTCGGGGCCCGCGCCCTCGGCGGAGAGGGCCTCACGGATGTCCTCCGTGCCCTGGGCGACGTACAAGGTCATCGATTCGTGGACCAGGTCCTCCCAGTCCACCCGCTTGAGCGCGAGCGCCTCCGGGGTGAGGACGGCCTGTTCCAGCGCGGCCAGCACCGCGTCCGGGTCGGCCAGCAGCTCCAGAGCGGGCCGCGCTGCCTGTCGGCCGCGGCCGTCGTCGGGCAGGGCCTCGATCCGGGCCACCCGCTCGGCGAGCGAGGGGTGGGAGTCGTACGGGGAGGCGGGCTCGGTCGACAGCTCCCGGCGCAGTCCTCCAGCTCGCCGAGCGGCGTCGAGAGTCGGCGCAGCCGCGAAGACCTCGCCTGGCCGGGGCAGCAGACGGCGCCGACGCCGAGGGTGCGTACGAGCTCATGTAGAACGCGTGCGCCGAGCCGAGGGCATTGACCTCGCGCAGCGCGGACGCGGCGGAGTCGCGTCCGGCGACCCGGACCGAGGCCAGGTCGGCGGCGAGCTCCTGGCGGCGGGAGGTGGTGAGCGTGGCGCGCATGTAGAAGTTGCCGTACGCCGTGTAGATCTTGGCCATGCCGCGGTACGTAGCACCCAGGCCCGGGGTGTCGACCATCAGGGTCTTCTTGCCCTTGGCCGCCCGCTTGGCGGCCTTCTTCTCCTGCCTCTCGCGCTCCTTGGCCTGCTTGTTGTCGGAGCGCTCGTGGAAGTGGGCGACGGTGCGTATCAGTTGGGCGCGACCACGGGCGATCAGCGGGGTGAGGAGGGTGTCGAAGTTGGCGTAGTGGCCCATCTCGTGTGCGAGTACGGCGCGCAGCTGCATCTCGTCCAGGCCCATCATCAGCGGCAGGCCGAGGTAGAGGCGACGGGCACCGGGCCGCAGGCCCAGCAGCGAGGAGCCCTCGCTGACGGCCGCGTTCACGTGCTCGGTCAGCACGATCTCGTCGGGCGCTCGCGTGCCGACCTGGCGTGCGACATCGCGCATGGCCTCCCACAGCGCGGGCTCCTGGGCCTCGCTGACGGTGACGGTGATGCCGGCCGGAGGCTCGGCCTTGGGGGTGCGCAGCATGAACAGGCCGCGCACGACCGGGATCGCGAGGACGACGGAGAAGACGACGATGCTGTCGGCGGTGGCGTGCGGCCCGCTCCTGATGGCGGCGTAGTCGATGCCGGCCAGGACTGCCAGCAGGACGACGCCCAGCAGGTAGAAGCCCGCGAGCAGGACGAGGGCGCGCAGAGCGCGCAGCGAAGCGCCCATATGTATAGATCCCCCCCCCCCGGGATGAAGTGCGGTGCGGATCCGCATCATGCGGCCCCAGGGGCGCTTACGGCAACTTGATCGGCGGGCCGTTCCCCCTGGTGGCGCCCTGTGCGGCGGGGACGCCCCGGCAGGCCGGGCGAACCTACCGCCTGGGCGCGACCGGCAGGTTGGGGCGGTGCCCCGCCGGAGTGTCTCCTCGTCCGTCGTCCTCCAGGGCCCGGCCCCGGTGGTCGCCCGGATGCTCGGCTATAACGACGACACGGCAGCCCGTCTCGCCGAAGAGGCCGGAGGAACCTGGCGCCACTATGCCCCCGGCGACCGCTCACAGTGACCACTAGCCCTCAGCAGCTGAGGAATACGCGGCTCCCGATTGCGCGAGGTCGCCAGTTTCATGCCCCTCCGTCACTGTGAACGAGGCCAAGAGCGCCGCTGGGTGCGGCTGCCAGGGCTGAAAATGCCTCCACCGGGATGGCGCTGTCGCTCGATTCAGCGATGACGCCACACCTGTTGTGTCCGGTAGCGTCAGTCACACCGGCGCTGAGCTGCACCGAGTTGTGGAACTCCGCCTCGCGCCACACCACTTGCCCCAGAGAACTCCTGCCCGTCGGGCAAGGCCAGCGTGATCTCGGCCGCAACGGGCCCGGCCGCCGACTGGTATCCGGCCGTGCCGCTCACCTACCGCGCTCCAGACTCCAGCTCCCGCGCCCGGCCGCGCAGGGCCACTCGGTCGCCGGGCCCCGCACTGTCCGTCGCCCAGTACGGATGCCACCACACCTGCACCGACAGCCTCAGCAGACGCCGCCGCAGAACCGTCGTCGCGCCGCGTCGGGCGGGATCGGCGAGCGCCTGAGCGCCTTAGACGTCGTCTCATTTGGCGAGTCTGCGGAAGCAGATGAGGCTGCAGGCAATGGCGGTGAAGGCCAAGAAGTGCTCGGCCTTGCGTTCGTAGCGGCGGTGCAAACGTCGGCAGCCGCCCAGCCAGGACATCGTGCGCTCGATCGTCCAGCGATGCCGGCCCAGTCGGGTCGAGGACTCGATGCCCTTGCGGGCGATGCGGTGGCGGATGCCTCGCTTGCGCAGCCATCGGCGCAGGTGGTCGTAGTCGTAGCCCTTGTCCGCATGCAGCTTGGCGGGCCGTCGTCTGCGCGGGCCGAGGCGGGAGCGGATCGGCGGGATGCCGCGCACGAGCGGCTCGAGTGCCTGGCTGTCGTGCAGGTTCGCGCCGGAGATCCCGATCGAGAGGGGTAAACCGGTCCGCTCGGTGATCAAGTGGATCTTCGAGCCCTTCTTGCCCCGGTCCACCGGATTCGGACCTGTCAGGTCCCCCCTTTCAGGGCCCGCATGTTCACCGAGTCGATCGCACATCGCGACCAGTCCAGCTCTCCGCGCGAGCCCAACTCGTCGAGGATGAGGCGGTGAAGCTTCGCCCAGACCCGGGCGGCACTCCACTCGGTGAAGCGCCGGTGCGCGGTCGGTCCTGAAGGGCCGAAGACCGGTGGTAGCTGCCGCCAGGTGCAGCCCGTCGTGGCCACGAAGATGATCGCGGCGAGCACCTCGCGATCCCCGTACCGGCGCCGGCCACCGCCCTGCGGCCTCAATGGAGCAGATGGAACAACCCGCTGGAACAGCTCCCACAACTCATCCGGCACCATGCGTTCGACCATCACCACACGGTGCAGACTACCTCGCGCTCCAAATGAGACGACGTCTAAGACCGTGTCCTACGTGGTGAGGCGGACGAGGCGCTTGTAGCAGCACAAGGCCGCGGCGAGACCGAGAAAGGCCAGGTAGTTGCGGGGATTACGTTCGTAGCGGGGGCTGAGTCTGCGGTAGCCGGACAGCCACGACATCGTTCTTTCGATCACCCACCTGCGGCGGCCCAGCCGTTCGCTGGACTCGATGCCTTTGCGGGCGATCCGGACTCCGATGCGCTTGCCGTGTAACCATTTCCGCAGGTCCGGTCGATCGTAGGCTTTGTCCGTGTGGAGGCGCTGAGGCTTGAAGTACCGGCCGCGATGGGGGTCGTGTCTCGTTTGGTGACCCGCCACCATCGGCTTCAGACCTTCGCTGTCGTGGGTGTTGCCGGCCGAGACGCCGACGACCAGGGGCAGTCCGTTCGCGTCCGACAGGATGTGCATCTTGGAACCCGGCTTGCCCCGGTCCACGGGGCTCGGACCTGTGTGTTCGCCCCCTTTTTTAGCCCTGACGTGGGCGGTGTCGAGGACTACACGGGTCACCTCGACCAGGCCGGCGTCGTCGAGCCGGTGCAGCACAGCCTCGTGCAATCGGCCCCAGACGCCGGCTCTGGACCAGATCAGGAAGCGGCGGTGAGCGGTCGACTTCGATATGCCGAAGCAGGGCGGCAGAGCCCGCCAGGCACAACCGCTGACCAGCACGTAGATGATCGCCGCGAACAGCGTCTCATCAGGCGTGTCCTGTGTACCGCCGCCCTGTGGCCGCACCTTCGACGGCGGGATCAGCGGCTTCGCGATCTCCCACAGCCCATCCG
>NZ_AEJC01000170.1 GCF_000317595.1 Streptomyces ipomoeae 91-03
CTGCCGTTGGACGAGCTCCGTGGTTATCGAAGCGCTTCGACGGAACCCGAGGACTTCGACGCCTTCTGGGCGAAGACCCTCCAGGAGTCCCGCGAGCACGACCTCGACGCCCGTTTCGAGCCGGTCGAGACCCATCTGAAGACGGTCAAGGTGTACGACGTCACCTACTCCGGGTTCGGCGGCCATCCGGTCAAGGGCTGGCTGGTCCTCCCGGCCTGGGCGAACGAACCGCGGCCGGTGGTCGTGGAGTTCATCGGCTACGGCGGCGGTCGCGGCCTTCCGCACACCCATCTGCTGTGGGCGTCGGCGGGATACGCGCACTTCGTGATGGACACCCGCGGCCAGGGCAGCGCCTGGGGCGGAGGCGGTGACACCCCCGACCCGGTGGGCGGCGCGCCCGCCTTCCCCGGCTTCATGACCCGGGGCATCGACGCCCCCGAGAACTACTACTACCGCCGTGTGTACACGGACGCGGTGCGTGCGGTGGAGGCCGCCCGCTCCCACCCGCTGACCGACGCCTCACGCACGGCCGTCCTCGGCTCCAGCCAGGGCGGCGGCATCTCCATCGCGGTCGGCGGTCTGGTCCCCGACCTGGTCGGGGTCGCCCCCGATGTGCCGTTCCTGTGCGACTTCCCGCGCTCGACGACCATCACCGACCGCGACCCGTACCGCGAGATCGGCAACTACCTCAAGACCCACCGCGGTCGCACCGAACAGGTCCAGCGCACCCTCGCCTACTTCGACGGCGTGCACTTCGCCGCGCGCGGCCGGGCCCCCGCCCTGTTCTCGGCCGCCCTGGAGGACGCGACCTGCCCGCCCTCCACGGTCTTCGCGGCCTTCAACGCCTGGGCCGACGACGACAAGCACATCGAGGTCTACGAGTTCAACGACCACGAGGGCGGCGGCCCCTACCAGGAGGCGGCCAAGCTGCGCTGGCTGGCCTCGCGCCTCTGACCTCGATCGGCTCTCCGCCGCCCTGACCGGCTCTCCGGCCTCTCGACCGGCCCTCTCCGTCCTCTCGACCGGTCCTCTCCGCCCTCCTGACCGGCCGACGGTCGGATGGGTTCCCTCCTGTCCGACCAGTCGGTATGTTCAGCGGGCCCGGGTGATCCTGCCCGGGCCGGCCGGTGATGGAAGACGGAGGGCCCATGTCCGAGATACGAGGTCATTGCGAGGCGCGGTTCGAGGCCGTGCGGACCGCGTTCGAGGAGAACTTCGGCGACCGTGCGGAGCTGGGGGCGGCGGTCACGGTGACCCTGCGCGGGGAGACCGTGGTGGACCTGTGGGGCGGCTGGGCCGACGCGGCACGCACCCGCCCCTGGGAGCGGGACACCGTGGTCAACGTCTGGTCCACGACCAAGGGCCCGACGGCGCTGTGCGCGCACATCCTCGCCGACCGCGGGCTGCTCGACCTCGACGCCCCGGTGGCCATGTACTGGCCGGAGTTCGCGGCGGCGGGCAAGGAGCGCGTCCTCGTACGGCATCTGCTGTCGCACCGGTCGGGACTGGCCGGGCCGCGTGAGCCGCACTCGTTCGCCCAGCTGTGCGACTGGGAGCTGACGACCCGGCGGCTCGCGGCGCAGGAGCCCTGGTGGGAGCCGGGCACGCAGTCGGGCTACCACGCGATGACGTTCGGTTTCCTCGTCGGCGAGGTGGTCCGGCGGGTGTCCGGGCTGCTGCCGGGCGCGTTCCTGGAGCGCGAGGTCACCGGGCCGCTCGGCATCGGCTTCACGATCGGGCTGCCGGACAAGGAGGCCGGCCGGGCCGCCGAGCTGGTCCATCCGCCGGCCGCGACGACCAGTGAACAGGCCGCGGTCTTCGCCCAGCTGTCGCCCACCGCGCTGGCCGCCCTGGCCAATCCGCTGGTCGGCACGACCGAGGCCAACAGCCCCGAGTGGCGGGCCGCCGAGGTACCGGCCGCGAACGGCCACGGCACCGCCCGGGCGGTCGCCGCGCTGTACGGCATCCTCGCGCTGCGCGGTACCTGGGGCGGGCGGCAGATCCTGTCACCGGAGGCGGCCGAGCACATCCGCGAGGGCCAGGGCCGCTGCCGCGACCTCGTGCTCGGCGCCGGGCTCGGCCGTGACACCGAGATCGGCCTCGGCCTGTGGCTGAGCGGCCCGCACGGCTCGTACGGGCCCAACCCCAGGGCCTTCGGCCACGACGGCTACGGCGGCTCCTTCGGCCTCGCCGATCCCGAGGCCGGCGTCTCCGTCGGCTACGTCATGAACCGCATGGGCCCCCACATCGCCGACGACCCCCGCAAGATGGCCCTGGTCGACGCGCTGTACAGCGCCCTGTGACGCCTGGCATCACCCCACCCCCAGACGTGGCCAGTCCGCGAGGTCCCGCAGCAGCTGCCGGTCGTGCGTCGCGACGACGACGGCGGCACTGGTGTCGCGGATCGCGTGGGTGAGTTCGTCGACGAGGGTGGACGACAGGTGGTTGGTCGGTTCGTCGAGGAGGATCAGGCCGGGGCGACCGGCCAGTGCCAGGGCCAGGTCGAGGCGGCGCTGCTGGCCCTGCGACATCCGGCCGACCGGGGTGCGCAGCGCCTCGGAGTCCAGCAGACCGAGGGCCCCGAGCGGGACGGCGTCGGTGTCGCGGAGCGCCCCTCGGGCCACCAGCCGTCCCACGTGGCGGGCGTGGACCTCGCGGGCGGTGAGCCGGGGGTCCTGCTCGGCGGTCTCCTGGGTGACCCGGACGATCCGGGCCCCGTTCGCCGTCCGGACGTGCCCGTGCGTGGGCGCGAGCGAACCGGCCAGCACCGCGAGCAGCGTGGACTTCCCGGCGCCGTTGGGTCCGGTGACGAGCAGCCGGTCGCCTCCGTCCAGGGTGAGATCGACCGGACCGGCCAGCCGCCCCTCGACCGCGACGCCGTGCGCCCGCAGCTGCGGCGCGCCCGGCCGGACGCCCGGGTCGGGCCATCGCAGCGCGGGCGGCGGCACCGGTACGTCGACGCGGTGCTCCGCCAAGGCGTCCTGCTGTCGCCTGAAGGCCTGGACGACGCCCGGTGCGCGGGACTGGCGCTGGTGCTTGCCGGTGCCCTTCTCCGGTCGCCAGCCGGTGGAGAGCCGGTCGCGGGCCTTGGACACCGCGTCCTGCAGCCGCCGGTGCTCGGCCTGCTGCTCCTCGTGGTCCTGCTCCC
The DNA here is from genome assembly GCF_000317595.1 of Streptomyces ipomoeae 91-03. Lineage (GTDB taxonomy): Bacteria > Actinomycetota > Actinomycetes > Streptomycetales > Streptomycetaceae > Streptomyces > Streptomyces ipomoeae. The sequence goes on from NZ_AEJC01000170.1 coordinate 3,149, forward strand.
AGCGCTCCCGCTCACGGCGCCGGGCGTCCTGCCAGGCGTCGTAGCCGCCGGCGTACAGGCGCGGCCTGTGGTCGCGGGTCGGGTCGAGGTCGAGGAAACGATCCGCGACGTCGCGCAGCAGCGCCCGGTCGTGGCTGACGACGGCGAGGCCGCCGGCGTGCTCGCGGAGCCTGCGGGTCAGGAAGTCCAGCCCGTCGGCGTCGAGATGGTTGGTCGGCTCGTCGAGCAGCAGGACGTCGTGGTGGGCGCCGAGCAGACAGGCCAGCCGGACCCGGTGGCACTGTCCGACGGACAGGGTCGACAGCGGTCGGTCGCGGTCGGTACAGGCGCCGAGCGCGTCGAGGGCGACGTCGACGCGGCGTTCGGCGTCCCACGCGTCGAGCCGGGTGGCGGCGTCGAGCGCGGCGGCGTAGCGGTCGTCGGCGGTCGGGTCGCCCTCGGTCATGGCGAGGGTCGCCGCCTCCAGCGCGGCCAGCGCCGCGAGGGACGCGGCCAGCGCCTCGGACGTCAGGGTGCCCACGGTCTCGCCGTCCCGCACGGACAGCTCCTGACGGGCCAGACCGATCGTGCCGGCCCGCTGCACGGTGCCCTCGTCGGGCGGGATCAGGCCGGCGAGGACGTGCAGCAGTGTGGTCTTGCCTCGGCCGTTCTCGCCGACGACGGCGACCCGTGACCGGGCGGAGACGGTGACCGAGACGTCGTTCAGGACGCGCCGGGACCCGCGGGTGACGGTGACACCCTCGACGCGGACATGGGCGCTGCCGCCCGCCTCGACGGGCAGGGACATGCCTCGGGGGGTGGGGATGAGGTTCAACGGATGCTCCGCAGCTCGCAGTGGAGCCGGGCAGCAAGAAACGCCGCCCGGCGGGAACCGGGACGGCGAGCGCGGATTCAGCAGAAGGAAGGCGCCGCCGTCAGCGGGCGGAGCGGACCTTCTGCGACCAGATACCTCGTGCCATGACGGTCATGCTAACAACGCCGGTGCCACCGCTCATCCGGTTATCGCGGGTGCCGGTCGGCCTCTCGGGAGCGGGTCGCCACGACCATGCGGCACCGTGGACTGCCGTCGGGACGGTGCCCGAACTCGGGCAGGGCGAAGAGGTCCACCGTGAAGCCGACGCGTTCCAGTTCGTCGCGTACGAGGCTGAGGCGGAAGGGGCGGTAGTACATGACGAAGGGCGGTCGCCACAGTGCGTTGCGGACCCGCATCGCCGTGTCGAAGCCCAGTACGGCCCAGTACCAGGGCGAGCGGGGTGGCGCCGGGGCGGGCAGCGGGAAGACGAAGCGGCCTCCCGGGCGGAGTACGGAGTGGACCTGGGTGAAGAGGCCGGGCAGCTCGCCGGGCAGGAAGTGACCGAACGCGCCGAAGCTCACGGCCAGGTCGAAGACGGGGCCGAAGGGGAGTGCGCGGGCATCGCCCCGCACCCAGGCGACACTCGGGCCGCCGGGCCCGGCAACCTCCGAGCCCCGTCCGTCGGAGCCGGGGCCACGTCCCCTCTCGCCGCCCCGACCCGAGGCATCGAAACCGGAGGCACCGGTGTCCCCCAGCCGCTCCCTCCCCACCGCCAGCATCCCCGCGCTGATGTCCACCCCGGTGACGCTCTTCTCGCACAGGTCCCGCAGGACGCCCATCCCCGCCCCGGTGCCGCAGCACAGGTCGAGGCCGTGCTCGAACGGGCCCATGGCGGACAGGGCGTGTTCCACCGCGTCCAGGACGGTGTCCGGGGTGCGGAACGGGGTGTGGTCGAACTTCGGGGCGAGCAGGTCGTAGCCGTGTTCGACGGACGAGAGCGCCTGAACGACGAGTTCGCGGAGGCTGGGGCCTTGCGGGGAGAACATCTCGTCAGCTTAGGCCCAAGCCAGGGGCAGCGGTCGGCGGGTGCCCTCCCCTATGGTCCGATGCATGACTTCGTTCCGTCCTGCCCCGACCTGGCTGGCCGACGCCGTCTTCTACCAGATCTATCCGCAGTCCTTCGCCGACTCCAACGGCGACGGCATCGGCGACTTCGCCGGGATCACCGACCACCTCGACCATCTGTCCTGGCTGGGCGTCGACACCGTCTGGCTCAACCCCTGCTTCGTCTCACCGTTCCGCGACGCGGGTTACGACGTCGCGGACTATCTGAACGTCGCGCCGCGCTACGGCTCGAACGACGACCTCGCCAAGCTCGTCGACGAGGCGGGCCGTCGCCGGATCCGGATCCTGCTCGACCTGGTCGCCGGTCACACGTCCATCGACCACCCATGGTTCCGGGCCTCCGCGAACGACCCGGACGACCACCGCTACATCTGGACGACGCAGGGGCGGCCCGACGGCTTCGTCGCCTCCCCCGGCACCCGCCCCGGCGCCTACCTCCCGAACTTCTTCGACTCCCAGCCCGCCCTCAACTTCGGCTACGCGCGCGAGAATCCGGCCGAGCCCTGGCGGCTGCCGGTCGACGCCGAGGGCCCCCGCGCCAACCGGCACGCCCTGCGCACGATCATGGACCACTGGCTGAGCCTCGGTGTCTCCGGCTTCCGTGTCGACATGGCCGCGTCGCTCGTGAAGGACGACCCCGGCGGGACCGAGACCGCCGGGATCTGGACGGAGCTGCGGCACTGGCTGGACACCGCCCACCCGGACGCGGTGCTGCTCTCCGAGTGGGGTGAGCCCGAGGTGTCGATCCCGGCCGGTTTCCACGCCGACTTCTTCCTCCACTTCGGCGGCCCCACCGACGGCCTCGCCCTGCGCTCCCTCTGGAACAACGGCGAGGGCACGGTCCATGAGGCGTGGGACCCGCTCGACTGCTTCTTCGACCCCGACGGCAGGGGCTCGCCCCGCCCCTTCGTCGAGGCCTGGCAGCAGGCGTCCGCAGCGGTCGGCGACCGGGGACACGTCTCCCTCCCCACCGCCAACCACGACTTCTCCCGCCTCAACTGCGGCCCCCGTACGGTCGAACAACTCCCCGCCGCCTTCGCCTTCCAGCTGACCTGGCCGACACTCCCGGCGATCTACTACGGCGACGAGATCGGCATGCGCTACATCCCGGGCCTCCCCGACAAGGAGGGCAGCGTCCTCGGCCCCCGCTACAACCGCGCCGGCTGCCGCACCCCCATGCAGTGGGACGACACCCCCAACGCGGGCTTCTCCATCGCCCCCGCCGACCGCCTGTACCTCCCCGTCGACCCCTCCCCCGACCGCCCGACCGTCGCCGCGCAACGCGCCGACGCCACCTCGCTCCTCCATCTCGTACGCCGGCTCATCGCCCTGCGCCGCGGCACCCCCGAACTCGGTTCCTCCGGCTCGCTGGAGGTACTGCACCCGGGGTATCCGTTCGTGTACGTGCGCGGGGGACGCTTCCTCGTCGTCGTCAACCCGCAGCGCTCAGAGGTGAGTTGCGCGTACGACTCCACTCCCGCACGGGTACTGGAGGCCGCGGGCGTTGAGTTCGACGGCGACACGATCACCGCGCGCGGCTTCGGTTACGGCATCTTCGAACTCGGCCGCTAGGGTGCGTTTTGAAAGTGCTGGTCACAGCCACTCGTTGATGGCTGCGACCAGCACGGTCGCCTCGTAGCGAACTGCCAACTTGTCGTATCTCGTGGCGACAGCGCGGTGCCGCTTGAGGCGATTGATTCCGCACTCGACCGCGTGGCGCTCCTTGTAGTCGGCCTTGTCGAACTTAGGTGGCCGGCCGCCGTGGGAGCCGCGGTTCTTGCGGTTGGCGATCTGGTCGCGCTTCTCCGGGATCGTGCAGCGGATACCGCGCTTGCGCAGGTAGGCACGGTTCGCGCGGGAGCCGTACGCCTTGTCGGCACGCACCTTGTCCGGCCGGGTGCGCGGGCGGCCCGACCCGAGCCGGGGCACCCGGATGCGGCCCAAGACCACCTGGAACTGCGGGGAATCACCGCGCTGTCCTGCCGTGATGACCAGCGACATCGGTTTCTGGGCCTGCTCGACCGCCAGGTGGAGCTTGGTTGTCAGCCCGCCCCGGGAGCGTCCGAGCCCGTGGTCGTCGGGCTCGATGAACACACCGCCTGGCGGCTCGGTCTGCAGATCCCCTTTTTGCGGGCGCCGGCCGCATGCTGGTGGGCGCGGGCGATGGTCGAGTCCACCGAGACGTCCCAGGTGATCAGTCCCTCGGCGTCGGCCTGGGCCTGCAGCTGTTCGAAGATGCGGTGCCAGGTGCCGTCCCGCTGCCAGCGGCGGAACAGGCCGTAGACCGTCTCCCACGGGCCATAGCGCTCGGGCACGTCCCGCCAGGGAGCACCGGCGCGGGTGCGCCACCGTATGCCGTCTATCAGTTGCCGCTTGGTGTGCACCGGTGGCCGTCCAGGCTTCTTGCCGACCGGGAGCAGGGGCTCCAGCTTCGCCCACTGTGTATTCGTCAGATCATGCCGCCCCACGAAGTGGGATCTTGACACATCAAGATCCACATATGAAACGCACCCTAGCGTGAGGGGGAGAGCCCGAGCCGCAGGGAGGAAACCGTGAGCCGTACGCGTCTGGCGGGCCGTACCGTCGTCATCACCGGAGCCGCGCAGGGACAAGGGGCAGCGGAGGTGACGGCAGCCGCCCTGGAGGGCGCGGCGGTCGTGGCGACCGATGTACTCGACGAGGCCGGCGAGAAGCTGGCCTCGTCCTTGCGCGCCGACGGTCTGGACGTCCGCTACCGGCGTCTGGACGTGTCGTCGCCGGACGACTGGGCCGCGCTCGCGGCGGACCTGGAGGTCGTGCACGGCCTCGTCAACAACGCGGGCATCCCCGTGCGGGCCCGCCTCGGTCAGGTCGAACTCGCCGACTGGAACCGGGCGTTCGCCGTCAACACGACGGGCGCGATGCTCGGCATCCAGGCCCTCGCCCCGCTGATGCCCGCCGGTTCGTCCATCGTGAACATCGGCTCCGTCGCCGGCCTCACCGCGCATCACGCTGTCGCGTACACCGCGAGCAAGTGGGCCCTGCGCGGGCTGTCCAAGGTGGCCGCGCTGGAGCTGGCCCCGCGCGGCATCCGTACGAACGTGATCCATCCGGGATACATCGAGACCCCGCTCATGGCCTCCGCGAACCCGGTGTTCGTCGAGGCCCATCTGTCCATGACGCCGCAGGGCCGCGCGGGAACCGTGGACGAGGTGGCGCCGCTGGTCGTCTATCTGCTCTCCGACGAGTCGTCGTACGTCAACGGTGCGGAGATCACGGTGGACGGGAGGTATGCGGCGCACGGCGGGGTGAAGGCGATCACGAACGCGTTGGACGCGCAGCGGTAGCCGAGGAACACGCCCGTGCTCGAACTGCGGGTCGTCTGCGGCTGGTCGCGCCACACGGCGGAGCCGCATGATGTCACCGCCCCGCGCCCCTGACGGGGCGCAGAGAGCCCGGGGCAAAAGGCCCCGGGGCTCCCGAGGGAGCGGCGCGCGTCGACCTGGCTGAGCATCCTGTCGACCCATGATCGCGACGGTTCAGGCCCCTCGGGCGTTCATATGGCAGGTATGCGCGCGAGGTCGACGTATGCCGTGCCGTCCCTGAACCCCGGCTCACGCCAGGGTGACCCGCATACCGCCGTCGGCCAGGGCCTCGAGGATCCCGGTGAAGAAGTCGAACGGGAGGCCGTCCGACGTCAGGGCCTGGGACAGGTGCTCGCGGGCGGTCGCGGAGTCCCGCCAGAGCAGGGTCGCGGGGGCGGTGTAGCCGAACGTGCCGCGCAGACAGTCGTCGAGGGCGGCCAGGCAGCCGCCGAAGTAGCCGCCCGGCCCGTTCACCGCCTCGCCGAGGGCCAGATAGAGGCCCGCGACGTCGGTGACGAACCGGCCGTCGAGTTCGTACGCGGTGCCGGCCGGCCGATCCTTGTGCGTGCGGTGGCAGGCCCGTTCCCGGACCAGAGCGAGCCAGGTCTCGCGCCGCCGGGTGTCGAGACCGGCCCAGGCACCGGGAGCGTCCGGCGGGCCGGCGAACCATCGCTCCCAGACAGGCCGGGCGTGTTCCGGGACGGGCCTGATGTACTTCCCGTCCAGCTCCAGGTCGATCAGATCCGTCCCGTGGGAGGAGGGGTGCCAGGCGCGGACGGTGGCCCACAGCAGCCGCTCGGTGAGCGGCTCGCCCCGGTCGTCCTGTATCTCCAGGGCGGCCTGCTCCAGCTCCAGCGCGCGCCGGGTGCCCTTCGCCAGGGCCCGCCGCAGTTCCTCACCCGGCGCGAGCCCCCGCAGCACGAGCGGGGGTGCGACCCGCTTGGGCGGCAGCACACGGGCGAACTCCCGGCAGGAACCCAGCCATCGGTACTCGTCGTGCACCCGGACCGCGCCCCGGTGTCCCTCGGGCGGACCCAGGTAGCCGTCCAGTCCGGTGAGCACCAGGCCGTCCGTCCCGGGATGCGTCCCGAGGCTCTCGGCGTCCTCCAGGAGCCACTCCTCGAGCGACTCGTCCTCCGGCACCAGCCACACCCGGTCGCCGACCCAGCCGCGTGTCCCGGCCCCCTCGGCCCCTTCCGGAACCCAGCCGAACAGCTCGTACATCCCCCGCTGGGGCTCCCCGAACAGCCCCTCCACCTCGGCGCACCTGCCCCAGACGTGGCCGTGCTCCGTCTCGGTCAGCGTGAACCGCCCCTGTCCGCGATGCCCCTGGTCCTCATGCACAACGGGCATCATGCCCGGACCGGGAGCGCCCGGTGAAGCGAATTGTCTCCGGCTGGTCGAACTGCCCTATGGCGTGGGTGAGTTGGTGGCGGTCGGCTCCTCGCCGTAGGCGGTCAGGAAGCGGTCACGGAAGGAGTCCATGCGCCAGACGGGGGCGTCGTCGCCGGGGCGGAGGCCGTCGGACCAGCCCCAGTCGGCGATACGGTCGAGGACCTTGGGGTCGTGGGCGACGATGGTGACCGGGACGTCATGGCTGGCGCCGTTCCCGCTGACGCTGGCCATGGGCTGGTGGTCGCCGAGGAAGACGAGCACGGTGTTCTTGTCGCCGTACTTCCGCACGTACTCCAGAAGGCTCCGCGCCGAGTACTGGACGGACTTGCCGTACTCCTCCTTCACCTTCACCGGGTCGGTGAACACGTCCGCCGGGTCCTTGCCCGCCTTCTCGATGCCCTTGTAGATCGAGCCATTGCCGACCTCGTCCCAGCCGACCATCTCCGGCAGCGGCGCCCACGGCTGGTGACTGGAGGTCAGGATGATCTCCGACATCAGCGGCTTGCCGCCCTTCTTGGCTGCCTCCAGCCGGTCGAACGCGGTCAGGGTGTACTGGTCGGGCATGGTCGACCAGCTGAACTTGGGCCCCTGGTAGCCGAGGTCACGGGAGTCATAGACCTGGTCGAAGCCGTAGAAGTCGCCCTCCGGCCAGTTGTACTGAACGCCGGGGACGACGCCGACGGTCCGCCAGTCGCCGGTCTTGGCGAAGGCGCCGGGCAGGGTGAGGCGTTCGCCGGCGGTCACCGTGCGATAGCGGCTCTGGTTGTCGATCCACAGGCCGGTCAGGAACGTGGAGTGCCCGAGCCAGCTGCTGCCGCCATACGTCGCCGAGGTCAGCCAGCCGCTCTTCGCCGCGAAGCCCGCCTCGCGCAGCGCCTCGCCCTCCTCGTCGAGGGTCGCGGTCACACCGGGTGCGATGGCCGGGTCCTCCAGCGCGGCACGGCCGTAGCTCTCGATGAAGGCGATCATGACGTCCTTGCCGCGCAGCCCTGTCAGCAACTGGTCGGCGGGAACATCCGCGAACCTGTCCTTCTTGGCCTCCTTGGCGAACGCGGCCTCGTCCTTGAGGGTCTCCTGCACCCGGCCCCAACGGTCCTGCACGAAACCGATGGTGTTCCTGGAGGCGACCGCCGTGTCCTCGATGGGGGTCAGACCGAGCGCCGCGCAGGTGATCCACACCGTTCCCGCGACGACCGTGCCCCGCATCGCCCGATCCCGGTGGCCGACCAGGACGTTCGACAGCCGGACCACCGCCCACGCCATCGCGGCGAACAGCAGCACGACCAGCAGCACCAGGCCGATCACCACGAGCAGCGCGCCCGTGCCGCCGAGGGTGTCCTCCACATACGACTCGGCGTCGTCGAGCAGCCCCCAGTCGAGCACCACGTTGAAGCCGCGGCCGAGGAACTGGTTGTAGCCGATGTCGAGGAGCTTCACGACGACCAGCGCCGCCAGGAACATCCCGGTGAGCACCGCCGCGACCAGCCTCGTCCGGCGCGGCAGCACCATCAGCAGGGCCGCGCCGAGGATCGGCTCCACCGGTATCCGCAGAAACTGCGCCGCCGTGAAGTACTCCGTCTTGCCCGGCATGAGCAGCGCGAACAGCACCAGCACCGCCGCCAGCACCGTGGCACCCCACGACACGCTCCGCGCGGCGGCGGGGTACTTCCGCCGAAGGCGCTCCGGGTACGCCCGGATCCTCCGCCATCGGCCGACGCGCTCGCCGCCCTCACCGCCCTCGCCGCCCTCGTCGCCCGACGGTTCGACGGTCGCCTCGGTCGGCGACTTCGCGGCGGCTTCCTCGGCCTCGTCCGTGTCCGGCAGTTGACTGGAGCGCGTGGAGAGCGACACGCGACGTTCCTTCCGTGCGAAGACCGCTGGCGGTACGGCGGTCCGGGCCCGGGTCGAACACGGCCGCCGTCCTCTCAGTACGGGGGCCCGCCGGGATCAGTTCAACGGCCACGGGTAAGGAAATCCCTAAAGACTCACAACGGATGGTGGTATGCTCCCCTTGGCACGTGTGTATCGCCCGGTCCTGGGCACCGGTGCCGTCCTCTCACCGCTCTCTCGTCGAGCCTGAGATCTCTCCAGCTGAGCCGTCCGTCGGCTACTGACTCCGACCGGTTCCTCAGCTTCTCGCACCACCTCTCGCGTACGGCCGCGAACGGTTCGTTCCGCCGTACCCGCGACCGCGTAGCCGCAGGTGTGTGCCGTCCCCTCCCCCTTCCTCATACGTCTTCCTCATACGTCTTCCGCATACGTCTTCCGCGAAGGAAGAACGAAGAAGTCGAAGTCCTCGAAAGGACCCCCATGACCACCACCGCACTCGAACACCCCTCCACCCGCACACACCGGCAGCCCCCCACCCGGATCACCGGCGTCCTGGAGATCGCCCAGGGCGGGCAGGGACACCTGCGCACCGGGGGCTGCCTGCCCACCCCCTCCGATCCACAGGTCCCGGCCGCGCTGATCCGCCGGTACGGCCTGCGCAAGGGCGACACCGTCGAAGGCGTACGTGACGGCCGGCACGCTCTCACCGACATCGAGCGGATCAACGGCCGTACGCCCGAAGCGCTGCGCGGACGCCCGCACTTCGGCGACCTCACCCCGCTGCACCCGCGCGAGCGGCTGCGGCTCGAACACCCGGCGAGCGGTCTGGCGGGCCGGCTGGTCGACCTGGTGGCGCCGGTCGGCAAGGGCCAGCGCGGACTGATCGTCGCGCCGCCGAAGACCGGCAAGACGGTGCTGCTCCAGCAGCTGGCCGCCGCCATCGCCGCCAACCACCCCACGGCCCACCTCATGGTCGTCCTGCTCGACGAGCGGCCCGAGGAGGTGACCGACATGCGGCGCTCCGTGCGGGGCGAGGTGTACGCCTCGACGTTCGACCAGTCACCCAAGCAGCACATCGCGCTCGCCGAACTCGTTGTGGAACGGGCCAAGCGGCTCGTCGAGCAGGGCGAGGACGTCGTGATCCTCCTGGACTCCCTGACCCGGCTGTGCCGGGCCCACAACAACGCCGCCGCCTCCGGTGGCCGCACGCTCAGCGGCGGTGTCGACGCCGCCGCGCTGCACGGCCCCAAGCGGCTCTTCGGTGCCGCCCGGCTGACCGAGGAGGCCGGTTCCCTCACCATCCTGGCCACCGCCCTGGTCGAGACCGGTTCCCGCGCCGACGACTTCTTCTTCGAGGAGCTCAAGGGCACCGGCAACATGGAGCTGCGCCTGGACCGCGCCCTCGCCGACCGGCGCGTCTTCCCCGCCCTCGACATCACCCCGTCCGGCACCCGCCGCGAGGAACTCCTCCTGACGGCGGGCGAGTTGACGGCCGTACGGGGGCTGCGGCGGGCCCTGCGGTCGCGCGAGGGCCAGGCGAACCTCGAAACGCTGCTGCAGCGGATGCGCGCCACCCCGGACAACGCGACGTTCCTGCGCCAGGTGCAGCCCACGCTGCCCGTGGCATGAGACGACCTGGGGGGTCCTCCGCCTTCCCCACCCCGGGAGGCCACCGGTGAGACTTCCGCGAGGCCGTCCGTGAGGCATCCGGGTGCTCGATCCGCTCCCCCGGCCCTGGCACCCCGGTGTACGGCGTGACCGTTCCTACGTTTGCGGTATGACCATCGGATTCTCGTCCCGCGACTCCCGCGACTCCCGCGACTCCCGCAGCTCCCGTGCATCCCGCGCCTCGCGCGCCGCCCGTGCGAACCGTGCCCCCCGTGTCTCCCGCACCGTCGTCGGCTGTTCCGCCGTGTGTGTGATCGGCGTGCTGGCCATCACGTCGAGCCCCGAGGGTGTGCGTCCCTCGATCGAACCGGGACCGCAGGACGCCAAGGCCTCGCACGAGCCGCCGCCGCTGTACCGGTCGGGAACACAGGTGCGAGCCAGGGCCGGGGCGCCCAGGGTTCCCCGGGATGTCTCCGCGGTGTCGTGGCTGGTGGCCGACGCCCGTACCGGCGATGTGCTCGCCGCGTACAACGCGCACCGCAGACTGCCGCCCGCCAGCACCCTGAAGACCCTGTTCGCGCTCACCGTGATGCCGGCGCTCCCGGCGGGCCTCAGACACACCGTCGAGCGCAAGGAGCTGGCCGGTGTCGGTGCCGGGAGCAGCCTGGTCGGGGTGAAGGAGAACCGCACCTACCGGGTGGCCGACCTGTGGCGCGGGGTCTTCCTCAGCTCGGGCAACGACGCCGTGCGGGTGCTGGCCTCCCTCAACGGCGGCTGGCGGACCACCGCCGAGCAGATGCAGGCCAAGGCCCGCAAGCTGGGCGCCCGGGACACCCGGGTCGTCTCGCCCGACGGCTACGACGCGCCGGGGCAGGTGTCGTCGGCGTACGACCTGGCGGTGTTCGGGCGGGCCGGGCTGCGCAACCCGGAGTTCGCCGCGTACTGCTCCACCGCCAGCGCGAGGTTCCCGGCGGGCGGCGGGACGTACGCCATCCAGAACACCAACCGGCTGCTCACCGGCGCGGGTGTCACCCGCTATCCGGGGCTGATCGGCGTCAAGAACGGCTACACCAGCAAAGCGGGCAACACCCTGATCGCCGCCGCCGAACGGGGCGGGCGCACCCTCGTCGTCACGGTGATGCGGCCCCGGGCGGGCGGCGGGCTGGCCGTCTACGAGGAGGCGCGGTCGCTGCTCGACTGGGGTTTCCGTGCCGCCGGGCGCGTCGACCCCGTGGGCTCGCTCCTGCCGCGCCGCCCGGCGGCGGCGCCCCAGGCCGAGCGCGAGTCGCCGCCGGTCCGTGAGAAGCGCGAGAAGGCGGCGGCCACGGGTCCCGGCTGGTCGGAGGCGGGCGTGATCGCCGGCGCGGCCGGGTTGGGCGCGGCAGTCGTGGCCCTGTCCCTGCGGCTCAGGAACGGAAGGCCCGACCCCGGCTGACCGATCGGCAGCCCCAGCAACAGACCGAGTGTGATCCACACATAGGCGTTGCTGCCGACGAAGCCGTCGATGCCGGACGCGCCGTCGAACCACAGCCAGACGACGCTGCTGCACAGCACCGCGTACAGCGCCGCCGTGAGCGGCAGCAGCCTGCGGTGCCTGAGCAGGACCGCGAAGGACGGCAGCAGCCAGACCAGATGGTGCACCCAGGTGATCGGGCTGACCAGGCAGGCGGTCAGCCCGGTGACGGCGAACGCGGCGATCCAGTCCGACGCCCGCACGGCCGTACGCACCCGCCACGCACACACGCCCAGGACGACCGCCACCAGCAACGCCCATACGGCGCGGCTCGGTTCATGGGGTGCCACGAGCCGGGCCAGGACGCCTTGCAGCGACTGGTTGGAGACATAGTCGAGACGACCGATGCGGCTGGTGTCCCACAGGGCCTCGGTCCAGTAGAAGCGGGAGGCGCCCGGGGCGATCCAGGCCGCCGCCGCGGTGGCGGACGCGGCGACGGCCGTCGCGAGCCCGGCGGCGCGCCACCGCCGGGCGATCAGGAGGAGCCCGATGAAGATCGCGGGCGTCAGCTTGATCGCCGCCGCCAGCCCGATGCCGACCCCGGCCCACCGCCCCCGGCCGGTGGACAGCAGCCAGGCGTCGCTCAGCACCAGGGCCAGCAGCAGAAGGTTGACCTGGCCGAAGCTGAAGGTGTCCCGGACCGGTTCGAACAGTGCGAGCGCGCAGAGCACGAGGGCGGTGGCGTACCAGCCGTAGCGGCGGATGTGCGGCCCGGCGAGCACGTACAGGACGGCCGCGAGTGCCGCCAGGTTGAGGACCAGGCACAGGACGATCGCGGTGCGCAGCCCGACCAGTGCCATCGGCAGCATGGCGACGGCCGCGAACGGCGGATAGGTGAAGCCGTACGTCGTGCCCGGCACCCGGTAGTCGTAGAGCCGGCCGTCGCCGTGGATCCAGGTGTCGATCGCTCCGTGGTAGACGCGCAGGTCGAACCAGTCACGCAGGAGCGGCACCGTCGCCGTGAAGACGGTGACGGCCAGGGCGAGGCCCATGACGAGGAGGATCCGGGCGCGGTCGGTACGCGGCAGGGGCCTCCGGCGCGGGGATTCCGTTGATCCCGTCATGCGGTCCGCTCCAGGACCGGGGCGTCGGACACCTGGGACGCCTGGTGGGCCTGCCACAGGACGACCAGCGCGAGCGCGCCCCCGCACACGGCCAGGACGATCTGCTCGGTGTCGGCCGGGTCCCCGCTCGGCAGGACGGCGAGCGCGAGTATCCCGCTGGCGGCGGCGACCCTGCGCTGCAGGGAGACCGTGGACGCGGCGGCGGCGATGAGGAACAGCCCCCACAGGGCGTACCAGGGGCGTATCGCCGGGCCGAGCACGGCCACGACGGCGAGGCTGAGGCCCAGCGCGTGGACCGGACCGGGCCGCAGCCGCAGCCATATGAACAGGACGACGGCCAGGGTCACCAGGAGCCCGGCGGCGCGCCAGGCCGGGAGTGCCAGCGGCGCGAGGTCGCTGCCGACTTCCTGGAGCAGGGCGCCGGAGGCCCGGCCGAGGACGCTGGTCGGTGACCAGTTCTGCGGGGACACCGGGGTGCGCAGGGCGGCTATCCAGCCGTATCCCGTACCGGCCAGCGCGGTCGTCACCACCGTGGTCGCCGTGGCGACCGCCGCCGTCACCGCGGTCGTCCGCACCCAGCGGCTACGGCCGCGCATCACGACCACCGCCAACAGGCCCAGTGCGGCGGGCGCCTTGACCAGCGCGGCGAGCGTCACCAGTACGACACCGAGGACGTACCAACGCCCCCGCGCCACCACCAGTCCGACCCCGAGCAGGCCGAGCATCATGGCGTCGTTGTGGGCGCCGGCCACGAGATGCAGCAGCACCAGCGGGTTCAGGGCGCCGAGCCAGAGCGCGACCGCCGGGTCGGCGCCGCTGTACCGGGCGAGGCGGGGCAGCGCCAGGGCCATCAGCGCCACACCGAGCAGGGCCACCATCCGCATGCCGATCAACCCGGCCGGTATCCGTCCCTCCGTCAGCCCGGAGAGCCCCGAGGCCATCGCGAGGAAGACCGGCCCGTACGGCGTCGCCGTGTGCCGCCACATCGGGGCGACCTCGTCCGCGAGGGGGCCACCGAGCCGTGCGGGGCCGTGCGCGTAGACGTCGATGTGCGCGTCGACCATCGCGCCCTGGGCGAGGTAGCTGTACACGTCCCGGCTGAACAGCGGCGGCGCGAGCAGCAGCGGGGCCGCCCATGCCGCCAGAACGAGCAGCAGGGCACGGGGTGTCGGGGGTTCGGGGCCTCGTACGACCTTGCCGAGCAGCGCCCACGCGGCGATCAGCAGGACGACGCCGAAGTAGACGCCGACCAGGCCGAGCGCGCCGCGTGCCGATGAGGGTGACAGCAGTTCCCGTACCGGGAGGGCGCCGGCGGTCTCACCTCCCAGGGCGAGGAAGGCGGTGCCGGCCAGGCCCAGGGCCTGGCAGCGGCGGAGGTCGACGGGGAAAGCGATGGCCAACACTTGGTCAGCGTGGCAATCGTGGGTAGCGCCGAACCCTCCGGGGGGAAACAGGGGTGTGGCCGGCCGGTGACTCCCAAGGGGGCGTTGGGTGGTGGCTGGGTTGCGTCTGCCGGGTTCGGTCGTTGCAGGGTGCGGGTTCGTCGTGGTTGATGCGCCCACGCGGCGGAGCCGCAAGTGGACACAGCCCCGCGCCCCTTGAGGGCGGCTGCCCCGCGCGGCAGCCGGCTTCGTGACGCTGTTCTCGGCGGCCTCAACCCCGCTCAGAAGACCGACAGACCCGTCAGCGTCGTAAAACGGTCCAGGGCTGCCACACCCGCCACCGAGTTGCCCCGCTTGTCCAGGCCCGGGCTCCAGACGCACAGCGTGCATCTCCCCGATACCACCGCGATGATTCCGCCGCCCACTCCGCTCTTGCCGGGGAGGCCGACGCGGTAGGCGAAGTCGCCTGCCGCGTCGTACGTTCCGCAGGTCAGCATCACCGCGTTGACCTGTTTCGCCTGGCTGCGGGTGAGGAGGCGGGTGCCGTCGGAGCGGACGCCGTGGCGGGCGAGGAAGGTGGTGGCGAGGGCGAGGTCGGCGCAGGAGGCGGTGAGGGAGCACTGGCGGAAGTACTGGTCGAGCAGGGTCGGTACGGGGTTGTCGATGTTGCCGTACGACGCCATGAAGTGGGCCAGGGCCGCATTACAATCGCCGTGGGCCGATTCGGAGGCGGCGATCTCCTGGTCGAAGTCCAGGTCGGGGTTGCCGCTCTCCGCGCGCAGGAAGGCCAGCATCTCGTCGGCCGCGTCGCCGGTGCGGGTGTGGAGGCGGTCGGTGACGACGAGGGCGCCCGCGTTGATGAACGGGTTGCGTGGGATGCCGTTCTCGTACTCCAGTTGCACCAGGGAGTTGAACGGGTTGCCGGAGGGCTCGCGGCCCACGTGCTCCCAGAGGGTGTCGCCCTCGCGGGCCAGGTCCAGGGCGAGGGTGAAGACCTTGGTGATGGACTGCGTGGAGAACGGCTGCCGCCAGTCCCCCACCCCGTACACCGTGCCGTCGAGTTCCGCGACGGCCATCCCGAACCGGCGCGGGTCGCAGGCGGCGAGCGCCGGGATGTAGTCGGCGGGGCGGCCTCGGCCGGGCGTCCGCTCGATCTCCTCGGCGATGCGTTCCAGGACCGGCTGGAAGGGGAGCGACGACGTCATTGTCATGATCGCCATTGTGCCTCCCGGCCGGTCCCGGTGCGTCCGCGCAGGTCAGGCCGTGGGTACGCCGCTTCCGGCGAGTACCTCGGGCTTCAGCAGCTGCTGGAGTCGTTCGGCGGGCAACAGGCCCTTCTCCTGGACGAGTTCGGCGACGCCGCGGCCGGTGGCGAGGGCCTCCTTGGCGATGTCGGTGGCCGCCGTGTAGCCGATGTACGGGTTGAGGGCGGTGACCAGGCCGATGGAGTTCTCCACGGCCGCGCGCAGTTCGTCCTCGTTGGCGGTAATGCCGTCCACGCACCGCTCGGCGAGGGTGAGGCAGGCGGCGCGCAGGTGGGTGAGGGACTCCGACAGGGAGTGCAGGATGATCGGCTCGAAGGCGTTGAGCTGGAGCTGTCCGGCCTCGGCGGCCATGGTGATGGTGACGTCGTTGCCGATCACCTCGAAGGCGACCTGGTTGACGACCTCGGGGATCACCGGGTTGACCTTGCCGGGCATGATGCTCGAACCGGCCTGCACGGGCGGCAGGTTGATCTCGTTGAGGCCCGCGCGCGGCCCGGAGGAGAGCAGACGCAGGTCGTTGCAGCTCTTGGAGAGTTTGACGGCGATCCGCTTGAGCACGCCCGACATCTGGACGAACGCGCCGCAGTCCTGGGTGGCCTCGACCAGGTTGGCGGCGGTGACCAGCGGCAGTCCGGTGATCTCTGCGAGGTGGCGGCGGGCCGACTCGGCGTATCCGGCGGGGGCGTTGAGGCCGGTACCGATGGCGGTGGCGCCGAGGTTGATCTCATGGATCAGCTCGACGGCCTCGGCGAGGCGGCTGCGGTCCTCGTCCAGCATCACCGCGAACGCGGAGAACTCCTGGCCCAGCGTCATGGGGACGGCGTCCTGCAGCTGGGTGCGTCCCATCTTCAGCACGTCACGGAACTCGACGGCCTTGCGGGCGAAGGAGTCCTGGAGCACCGCCATCGCCTTGAGCAGCTCACGCACCGCGTAGACGGTCGCGATCTTGACGGCGGTCGGGTAGACGTCGTTGGTGGACTGGCCGAGGTTGACGTCCTCGTTGGGGTGCAGGTGCTCGTACCGGCCCTTCTCGTGGCCCAGCAGCTCCAGCGCCCGGTTGGCGACGACCTCGTTGGCGTTCATGTTGGTCGACGTGCCCGCGCCGCCCTGGATCACGTCGACGACGAACTGGTCGTGCAGCTTGCCGTCGCGGATCTCCCGGCAGGCCTCGATGATCGCGGTTGCCTTCTCGGGGGCGAGCAGGCCGAGTTCCTGGTTGGCGCGGGCGGCGGCCTCCTTGACGGCGGCCAGGGCGTCGATCAGATGGGGGTAGGCGGAGATCGGGGTGCCGGTGATGGGGAAGTTCTCCGTGGCGCGCAGGGTGTGGACGCCCCAGTACGCGTCGGCGGGTACGTCGCGGTCTCCGAGCAGATCGTGTTCGCTACGGGTGGCTGCGGCGGTCATGGCGGTACGGGTCCTCTTCTTTGAGGTGGGTGCGGGTGGGTCCCCGTCGGGCGCGGTCCTTGTGGGGCCGCGTCTTCGGGGGACGTCGCAAGGGAGACGAGAATGCGGGGGCCGGGGGTTCAGACGTGTGCGGTGTCCGTGAGCGGGTCGAGCGAGCGGGCGGGCCGGATGTGACCGACGACGTCACCGCCGCCGAGCAACGGGGCGCCCGCGAACTCGGTGAGAGCGACCGGGTCGACGCCGGCGCGGGCGAGGGCCGCCGCGGTGACCGGCACCCGTGCCCGGTTGGCGCCGTCGGCGATCTTCACGGCGACGGCGCGGCCGTCCTGGAGGGCGGCGACCTGCACGCCCTCGAAGCCGTCCTTGCTGAACAGTCCGGGCACGGCCCGCATCAGCGCGGCCACGTCGCGTCCGGCACCGGAGGCCATCTCGGGGTGCGCGCGCATCGCGTCGGCGACCAGGCGCTCGGGGGTGCCCTCGGCGGCCGTGACGACGCGGGCGGCGGCGCGGGCCAGACCGTGCAGGGAGACGGAGAAGAGGGGTGCGCCGCAGCCGTCCACCGTGACCTGGGCGATGGCCTGCCCGGTGAGGTCCTCGACAATCTCGGCGATGGCCTGCTGCAACGGGTGCCCGGGGTCGAGGTAGTCCTCCAGCGACCAGCCGTTGAGCTTGCACGTGTAGAGCATGGCGGCGTGCTTGCCGGAGCAGTTCTGCGCGAGACGGGAGGGCCCGCGCCCGTCCCGTATCCACGCGTCCCGGACGGCGGGGTCGTACGGCATGTCGGTGACGTTGCGCAGGTCGTCCTCGGTGGCCCCGGCGAGGTCGAGGATCTGCCGGGTTCCGGCGAGGTGGCGTTCCTCGCCGGAGTGGCTGGCCGCGGTCAGCGACAGCAGTGCGCCGTCCAGGGGCAGTCCGGCGCGCAGCATGGCCACGGCCTGGACCGGCTTGAGCGCCGACCGGGGGTAGAACGCCGCCTCGATGTCGCCGAGTTGGAGTTCCACCTCCCCGTCGGCGCCCAGCACCACGACGGAGCCGTAGTGGATGCCCTCGATGACACCTCCGCGTACGAGGTGGGCGACGGGGGCGTGCAGCGGCTCCCGGATCGCGGGGGCCGCGGCCACCGGAACATCGGGGGTGGCCGAGGTTCCGGTGGTCGAGGGGTCGTACGTCACTGCCTGATTCACGCATCCACTCCGGTCGATTTCCGGGCGATCCGGCTGCGTATGCCGAACCAGCCCGCCACAAGTGCTCCCACGATGAGGGGGATGCACAGCACCGTCGTGCGGCCGGCGCCGCCGTCGGCGTACATGAGGACCAGCACGGACGCGAGGAAGAACAGCGTCACGAGTTCGGTCCAGGGGGAGCCCGGGAGCTGGTAGCTGGGCCGGGTCAGTTCGCCCTTCTGCGTCTTCTGCCAGAAGAGCAGATGACAGATCATGATCATTCCCCAGGTGCAGATGATCCCGATCGCGGCGAAGTTGAGGACGATCTCGAAGGCGTCGGCGGGGACGAAGGCGTTCAGCCCGACGCCCAGCACGCAGATGCCGCTGGTGAGCAGGATGCCTCCGTACGGGACCTGGCTGCGGCTCATCACGCTCGTGAACTTCGGCGCGGAGCCGGACATCGCCATCGAGCGCAGGATGCGGCCGGTGGAGTACAGACCGGAGTTGAGCGACGACATGGCGGCGGTGAGCACGACCAGGTTCATGACGCCGCCCGCCGCCGGGACACCGATGTTGGAGAGCACGGTGACGAAGGGGCTCTCGTCCTTGGAGTACGCGGACCAGGGCAGCAGCATCGACAGCAGGACGACCGAGCCGACGTAGAACAGGCCCACTCGCCACATGATCGAGTTGATCGCCTTCGGCATGATCTGCTCGGGGTTCTCGGTCTCACCGGCGGCGACACCGACCAGTTCGACGGAGGCGTAGGCGAAGACGACGCCCTGGATGATCAGCAGCATGGGCAGCAGGCCGTTGGGGAAGACGCCGCCGTTGTCGGTGATCAGGGACGGGCCAGGGGTGGTGTCGCCGACATCGTGCTGGGTGACCAGCAGGAAGATGCCGATGCACATGAAGGCGACGAGCGCGCCGACCTTGATGATCGCGAACCAGAACTCCAGTTCGCCGAACATTTTCACCGAGATCAGGTTCACCGTGAGGACCACCGCGAGCGCGATCAGCGCGATCACCCACTGCGGGATGTCGGAGAACATGCCCCAGTAGTGGGTGTAGACGGCGACGGCGGTGATGTCGGCGATGCCGGTGGTGGCCCAGTTCAGGAAGTACATCCAGCCGGCCGTGTACGCGCCCTTCTCGCCCAGGAACTCACGGGCGTAGGACACGAAGGCGCCGGACGAGGGCCGGTACAGGACCAGCTCACCGAGGGCCCGGACGACGAGGAAGGCGAAGATGCCGCAGACGGCGTACGCGATGAAGAGGGAGGGGCCGGCGTCGGCGAGCCGGCCGCCGGCGCCCAGAAAGAGGCCGGTGCCGATCGCGCCGCCGATGGCGATCATATTGACGTGCCGGGCCTTGAGGGACTTGCTGTAGCCCTGGTCGCCCGCGTCGACATGTGCGGCCGGTGTGCGCGCCTCGTCTTTGAGTTGCTGCTCGCTCACGCCTCGGGTCCGCCTTCCGTGGAACTGTCCGTGCGTGGGGAACGCACGATGTGGGTGAGGGTGGTCTCGACGCGGTCGAGGTGGTGGGACATGGCCTCCACCGCGTCGTGTTCGGAACCGTCGATCAGCGCCTCGACGATGGCCCGGTGTTCCCGGTTGGACTGCTCGCGCCGACCGCCCAGCTCGTTGAGGAAGGCCGACTGACGCGCCAGTGCGTCCCGGATCTCCTCGATCACCCGGCGGAACACCGGGTTCTGGGCGGCCTCGGCCACGGCCAGATGGAAAAGGGTGTCCATCGCGACCCAGGCGGTGGTGTCGGTCTCCCGCTCCATCCGGTCCAGCAGGTGGGCCAGATGGTCCAGGTTCTCCGGGGTGCGGCGCACCGCCGCGTACCCGGCGACCGGGATCTCCACATGGCGGCGCACCTCGAGCAGGTCGCTGGCCGCGTAGTCGCCGAAGGTGGGGTCCTCGACGGTGTTCGCGATCACGAAGGTGCCCTTGCCGGTGCGGGACTGGGTCAGGCCCATCACCTGGAGCGCGCGCAGCGCCTCGCGCAGCACCGGACGGCTCACTTCGAGCTGCCGGCACAGCTCCGCCTCGGAGGGGAGCTTGTCGCCGATGGCGTACTTGCCGCGTTCGATGGCGCCGCGGAGGTGGAGAAGCACCGCTTCCATGGCACTGACGCGCCGGGGTGCCGTACCACCTGTCTGGCTGTCTGACAGGTTCACGGGGGTGATCCTGCGGGTGACGGGACGGGGCTGTCAAGGGGACGGAGATTCGGTCTTCCAGGTCGCGGCCGGTCGTGGATCAGCCGGATGGCACTCGCGACCGGCCGCGTCGGATCGCTGTCAGCTGAGCCCACCCGCGCCGAGCAGCCCGAACAGGAGGATGCCCACCACGATCCGGTAGGCCACGAACACGTTGAACGAGTGCCGGGTCACGAACTTGAGCAGCCAGGCGATGGAGGCGTATGCGACCGCGAAGGAGACGGTGGTTCCGGCGATCAGCGGGGCCGCGCCCACCCCCGTGCCGAGGGCGTCCTTCAGCTCGAAGAGCCCGGCGCCGGTCAGGGCCGGAATGCCGAGGAAGAACGAGAGCCGGGTGGCCGCGACCCGGTCGAGGTCGAGCAGCAGCGCGGTGGACATGGTGGCGCCGGAGCGGGAGAAGCCGGGGAAGAGCAAAGCGAGGATCTGCGAACCGCCGACCAGCATCGCGTCCCGGAACGAGGTGTCGTCCTCACCGCGCCGGTGCCGGCCCGCCTGTTCCGCCGCCCACATGACACCGCTGCCGACGATCAGCGAACCGGCCACCACCCACAGGGAGGCGAGCGGCCCCTCGATGAGCGACTTGGCGGCCAGCCCCACCACCACGATCGGCACCGTCGCGGCGATCACCCACCAGCCGAACCGGTAGTCGCGGTGGTCCCGCTGCCCCGCGTCGAACAGCCCGCGGAACCAGGCGGCCCCGATCCGGGCGATGTCCCCGCGGAAGTACAGGAGCACCGCGGCGATGGCGCCGACCTGGATGACCGCGGAGAACCCGACGACGGACTGGTCCTCGACATGGATCCCCATGAGGCCCTCGGTGATCTTCAGATGCCCGGTGGAGGACACCGGCAGGAACTCGGTCACCCCTTCCACCGCTCCGAGGACGACGGCCTGGCCGACGGTGATGGCGCTCATGGGGTCCAGTTCTGCTCGGTGAGGGCTTGACGGACGTACACGGCACGACGGACAGGGGCGGGCCGACGTCCGCCGGTACGACGCGCGGTCGTACCGGCGGAGGCAGTCGTACTACAGCCGGGTAAGGGCCGCTTTCATCTCCACAGGGCCTGCGCCGCCGCCACCCCCACAAAGGCCGCTCCCAGCCCGGCCACCACACTCGCGACCACGTTGGCGACGGCATGGAAGCGCGCGCCGTCCTGGGCGAGGCGCAGGGTCTCGTACGAGAAGGTCGAATACGTGGTGAGCGCCCCGCACAGGCCGGTGCCGAGGAGAAGTTGCAGGTGGGAGGTGGCGGCACCGGCCGTTCCGGGCACCGGGTGAGAACGCCGAGGACCAGCGATCCGGCCATGTTCACGGTGAAGGTGCCCCAGGGGAAGACCGTGTCGTGGCGGGACTGCACGGCCCGGTCGGTGAGGTAGCGCAGGGGCGCGCCGACCATGCCGCCGACGATGACGAGCAGCCAGTTCACGTGGTTCTCTTACCTTTCGCAGGAGTCGCCGCAGGATCCGGCCGGCTGACGACCTCGCAGTCGTCGAGGACCACCAGCCCCTCGGTGACCAGTTCGTCCAGTTGGGGCAGGAAGGCCCGTACGCGCTCCTCGGTGTCCACGATGATCACCGCGACCGGCAGGTCCTCGCTGAGCGAGAGCAGGCGCGAGGTGTGGACGACCGAGGAGGCGCCGAAGCCCTCGATGCCCCGGAAGACACTGGCGCCCGCGAGACCGGCCGTGTGCGCACGGTGCACGATCTCGCTGTAGAGCGGCTTGTGGTGCCAGGTGTCGTGCTCGCCGATCAGGACGGTGAGACGGAGTGCGGGGCCGGTGAGCCGTGTCTGTCCGGGCCTTGTCATGGTCGCCTCCCTGCCAGTACCCGGCGGGCCGTCGCCGCCGCCAGCCAGACCGCCGTGAGGGCGGCGAGGAGGGTGACGGCGAGGTAGGCGAGGGCGGTACGGGGGTGACCGTCGTCCATCAGTCGCCGGATGTCGACGGCGTACGTCGAGAAGGTGGTGAAGCCGCCGAGCACACCGGTGCCGAAGAAGGGCAGCACCAGCCGATGGGCGGCCCATATGTCCGTGATCACCACCATGAAGACGCCGATCACGAAGCAGCCGACGACGTTCACCCAGAACGTGGTCCAGGGGAAGCCTCCGGGCTGCGCCGGCCACAGCAGCGACGCGCCGTAGCGGGCCGCCGCGCCGATGCCACCGCCGAGGGCGACGACCGCGACGACGGGTGCCTGGCCGTGCCAGGGGGACGGGCCACGGGTGGACGAGCCGCGGATGGACGGGCCGGGGGCGCCACCAGGGGCGGCGGGGGCTTCGACTCTGTCGGGGTGCGGCACTGTCATCTGTGCAGGTCTCCTACTCGCCGGGGCCCGAACGCCGCCCGGGCGCGCTCCGTCGCAAGCAGGGACCGTTGGCGGCGTCGTCGCCGCGGTTCGGGTACGGCGGGCCCCACCGCCGCGCCGCGAGGCAGATCGCGGCCGTTCGACAGCGTAACGCGGGCACCGTCCGTCGCGCACACCCCGGCTGCCGCACCGGGGCCGTGGCTCAGCCGCCCTTGCCCGGCAGTTCGCACACCGCGACCCCGCGTTCCCACAGGCTGCCCAGGATCAGGCGGCCGTCCGCCACGCAGGCGCTGGTGACCATGCGGAAGCGGGAGTGGCGGTCGACGAGGGTGTGGACGATCCGGCCGCGGTCGTCGACCGCGACGACTCCGGCGAAGCCCGAAGGGCGGTACGGCGCCCGGACCGCGACCCGGCTCGCGGCACGCCGTACGGCAGGCCCGGTCCGGTGCAGGAGGTCCAGGGCGCCGATGCGAGGTCCGGCCAACGCCACCCGGATCAATCCGTCCGGGCCGCGCCACAGGTTGTCGGGCATGCCCGGCAGGTCCTCGACGAAGGGTTCGCTCGTCCCCGCCTTCGGCCCGGCGAGCCAGTGGCGGGTGAGCCGGCGGGCTCCGGTCTCCGCGACCACGAGGAACGACTCGTCGGCCGAGGGCGCGAGACCGTTGGCGAACTGCAGCCCCTCCACCAGCACTTCCGGTGTGGTCTCCCCCGGTCCCAGACGCAACAGCCGCCCGGTTCCGGTGTGTTCGACGATGTCGCCGAGCCACTGGTCGAGCGGATAACGGCGGGTGGAGACCGTGAAGTGGACGGTGCCGTCGGAGAGTGCCACCACATTGCTGCAGAACCGCAGCCGCTCACCAGCGATCTCGTCGGCGAGCACGCGCACGGTGCCGTCAGCGGTCGTGACACGCAGCAGGCCTCGCTCGGCGTCGCACACCAACAGGTCGCCGTCGGGGAGGAGTTCGAGACCCAGGGGGCGGCCACGGGTGTCGGCGAGCGTCTCGACCCGGGCGCGCCCCGGCTCGTCGAGTCCGGTCAGGCGTAGCACGCGGCCGTCCGCCACGCCGGTCAGCACCCGTCCGTGTTCGTCTGCGATGACGTCCTCGGGGCCGTGTCCGCCGATGCCGACGTATGCGCGTGGTGTGAGCCCGGTGCCTCGTGTGTCCGTCCTGCCCGCCGCGCGCGTCATGTCCGCCTCCCGCTCGTCCGTCGATACCTGCGGTGGCCCATCCTGGCAGGGAGGGCGTACGCCGTCTCGCGCGACTTTTCGCGCCCCGCCGCCCCTACCAGCCTCGTTCGAATATGTGGCTGACCTCCGTGATCCGGGGCTCGTCGCACCGGTAGAGGGTCCGGCCGCCGATCTCCCTGGTGCGCAACAAACCGATCGCGGCGAGCAGTTCGAGATCCGTTCGGGCCACGGCCCGGCTCACACCG
>NZ_AEJC01000171.1 GCF_000317595.1 Streptomyces ipomoeae 91-03
CCCATCAGGCGTTCTACGCGCGCTGCACCGTCCCGCGAGGTGCAGTCGACAGGGTCACTTGCCCTTCGCGGCTTCCTTGAGCTTGCTGCCCGCCGAGACCTTCACGCTGTAGCCGGCCGGGATCTGGATCGGGTCGCCGGTCTGCGGGTTGCGCGCGGTGCGAGCGGCACGGTGGGTGCGCTCGAAGGTCAGGAAGCCGGGGATGGTGACCTTCTCGTCGCCCTTGGCGACGATGTCGCCGACGACCTCGGCGAACGCGGCCAGCACGGCGTCGGCGTCCTTGCGGGTCACCTCGGCGCGGTCGGCCAGCGCGGCCACCAGCTCACTGCGGTTCATGTTGTTACTCCCGTGTTCTTCTTGCCGTTGAGGCGGACCCGGGTCCGTCGCCAGACCCAACGCCCAGGGACGCATCCTGCACTCACCTGCGGCGGTAAAGCCAATCCGGCACCCCTGGGAGTCACACGAACACTCTTGGGAGTCACACGGAAAGCGCCACAGACCTGGGGCTTCGCGGCCACCCTAGATGGCCGTACGAGCACGCCGACCCCGCGACGCGCCGGTAGGCGGGGCCGTGGCGACTATCACAGTCTGGGCACAGCCCGGCAAAATCGGCCCCGCTCAACACCATACGGCTCGTCGGTCCGGTCCCCGAACCCCGGGGGCCTTACGACCCGGCGGCGGCCTTGGCCGCCTCCCTCACGGCCCCCGCGACGGCCCCCGCGACCTTGTCGTTGAACACGCTCGGGATGATGTAGTTCGGGTTCAGCTCGTCGTCGGTGACGACGTTCGCGAGCGCGGTCGCCGCGGCGAGCATCATCTCGGTGTTGACCGTGCGGGACTGCGCGTCGAGGAGGCCGCGGAAGACGCCCGGGAAGACCAGCACGTTGTTGATCTGGTTCGGGAAGTCGGAGCGTCCGGTGGCCACGACGGCGGCCGTCTGCCGGGCGATCGCCGGGTCGACCTCGGGGTCGGGGTTCGCGAGCGCGAACACAATCGCGTTGTCGGCCATGGCGGCCACGTCATCACCGTCGAGGACGTTCGGGGCCGAGACGCCGATGAAGACGTCGGCCTCGCGCACGGCCTCCTTGAGCGTGCCGGTGAGGCCCTCGGGGTTGGTGTTGTCGGCGATCCAGCGCAGCGGCGAGTCGGGGGCGGCGTCGACCAGGTCGGCGCGGTCGCAGTGCACGACACCGTGGATGTCGGCGACGACGGCGTTCTTCACACCGGCGGCGATGAGCAGCTTCAGGATGGCCGTGCCGGCGGCGCCGGCACCGGACATGACGACGCGGATGTCCCCAATTCCCTTGCCCGCGACGCGAAGTGCGTTCGTGAGGGCGGCCAGTACGACGATGGCGGTGCCGTGCTGGTCGTCGTGGAAGACGGGGATGTCGAGGGCCTCGCGCAGCCGTGCCTCGATCTCGAAGCAGCGGGGCGCGGAGATGTCCTCCAGGTTGATGCCGGCGAAGCCGGGGGCAATGGCCTTGACGATCTCGACGATCGCGTCGGTGTCCTGGGTGTCCAGGCAGATCGGCCAGGCGTCGATGCCGGCGAACCGCTTGAAGAGGGCCGCCTTGCCCTCCATGACGGGCAGCGCGGCCTTGGGGCCGATGTTGCCGAGGCCCAGCACGGCGGAGCCGTCCGTCACGACCGCAACGGAGTTGCGTTTGATGGTGAGGCGGCGGGCGTCCTCGGGATTCTCGGCGATCGCCATGCAGACGCGGGCCACGCCCGGTGTGTAGACCATGGACAGGTCGTCACGGTTGCGGATGGGGTGCTTCGACGCCATCTCGATCTTGCCGCCGAGGTGCATCAGGAACGTACGGTCGGAGACCTTGCCGAGCGTGACGCCCTCGATCTGCCGCAGCTGCTCGACGATCTCGTCGGCGTGCGCGGTGGAGGTGGCGGCGATGGTGACGTCGATGCGGAGCTTCTCGTGGCCGGAAGCGGTCACGTCGAGGCCGGTCACCGAGCCTCCGTGGGACTCGACGGCCGTCGTGAGCTGGGAGACCGCGGTTCCGCTCGCGGGCACCTCCAGGCGGACCGTCATCGAGTAGGAGACGCTGGGCGCCGTTGCCATGGCCGACTTCCTCTGCTTTCAGCTACTGCCTTTGCTGCGTTTTGCCGTCCGATCGTCGCACCTACCGCCGAGTAGGCGTTAGCCCCGTTGGATTGCGAACGTTTTGTTCTCAACGAAAAGAGGTCCACGTCACAGTTGACGTGGACCTCTTCGCGTTCCCACTACGTTCAGTGGCACCGACCCGCCATGCTCGCCTCGCGGCAAGTGGTCGCTCGTAGCGACGAAGGTTGGGCCCGGGGGCTTGGATCGAGCCGGTGCCACACCAAGGCTAACAAACAGATCCCGTAAGGCCATTCCCGTAGCGCAAGTTGTTGTGCGACTCCGCCGCGCGGGCGTATGCGAGGCCGACGGGTGGGCGGGCCGGCTCAGTCGCGCAGCAGGTCGGGGACCCCGGCGGCGTCCGGGTCGTCCCGTTCCGCCGACACCACCGTCAGCTGTTGTGTCGCCCGGGTCAGTGCGACGTACAGCACACGCAGCCCCGCCGGGCTCTCGTCCGCGATCTCCGCCGGGGAGACGACCACTGTGGCGTCGTACTCCAGTCCCTTCGCCTCGAGGCTGCCGAGCGCGACGACGCGGTCGCCGAGCCCCGCCAGCCAGCGCGCCGCCTCCTCACGCCGGTTCATGGCGACGACGACACCGACCGTCCCGTCGACGAGGTCCAGCAGCCGCGCGGCCTCCGCTCGCACCGTGCGGGCCAGCGTGTCCCGTACGGCGGTCACGAACCGCGGCTCCACCCCCGTGGAACGGACCGCCGACGGCGCCTCGGACCCCGGCATGGCCAGCGCCAGCACCTTCGCCGCGAGTTCGGCGATCTCGGACGGGTTCCGGTAGTTGACGGTGAGGGTGAAGCGGCGGCGGGGGCGGGTGCCGAGGGCCTCGTCGCGGGCCTCGGCCGCCTCGTCGGGGTCCGACCAGGAGGACTGGGCGGGGTCACCGACGATCGTCCAGGTGGCGTGCCGGCCCCGCCGTCCCACCATCCGCCACTGCATCGGCGTCAGGTCCTGTGCCTCGTCGACGATGACGTGCGCGTACTCGGTCCGCTCCTGCGCCAGCCGCTCGGCCCGCTCCCGCTGGGTCTCCTCGCGTACGGGCATCAGTTCCTCCAGGCCCGTCAGCTGGTCCAACGGGTCGAACTCGCGCTTCTTCCGGGGCCGGGCGGGCAGGCCGAGGATCGCCTGGAGCTCGTCCAGCATGGCGACGTCGTGGACGGAGAGGCCGTCTCTCTTCAGGGAGCGCGCGACCCTCCGTACCTCCCCCTGGTTGAGGATCCGCCGCGCCCAGCGGCCCAGGCGTCGTTCGTCGGCCATGGCGGTGAGCACCCCGCGCGGGGTCAGCTCGGGCCACCAGGCGTCGAGGAACGTGATGAAGTCGTCCTCGCTCGTGATGTCCTCGTCGAAGGAGGAGCGCAGCTCGGCGGCGAGTTCGGGGTCGGTGTGCCGCCCGGCCGCGCCGGACCGCTCCCACAGGGCGTCCAGCAGGAGCTTGCGGGCGCGGGGCCGGAGCAGGTTCACCGGAGCCGTACCGCCGAGGGCGGCCTGGCGGATGCGGTCCAGTTCCGCGGTCTCCAGCTCCACCCGGCGGCCGAAGGCCACGACCCGGAGGCGGGTGGGCGCGTCGCCCAGCTCCAGGGCTCCCCGGGCGGCCTTCCGCAGCACCTTGAGCATGCGGTACGAGCCCTTGGCCCGGGCCACGGACGGGGAGTCGTACAGCGTGGCCTCGGCACCGCCCGTGTCTTCGGCGAGTGAGCCGATCGCGCGGATGGCGACCTGGCCCTCCTCGCCGAGGGACGGCAGCACGCCCTCGGTGTACGCGACCAGCAGCGGCGTCGGGGAGACGATCAGGATGCCGCCCGCGTACCGGCGCCGGTCCTGGTAGAGGAGGTACGCGGCGCGGTGCAGGGCGACGGCCGTCTTGCCGGTGCCGGGGCCACCCTCGACATAGGTCACGGAGGCGGCGGGGGCGCGGATGACGAGGTCCTGCTCGGCCTGGATGGAGGCGACGATGTCGCGCATGGTGTGGCTGCGGGCCTGGCCGAGGGCGGCCATGAGGGCGCCGTCGCCGATGGCGGGCAGTTCACTGCCGTCGAGATAGGCCGTCAGCTCGGGGCGCATCAGGTCGTCCTCGACGCCGAGCACCCGGCGGCCCTTGGAGCGGATGACCCGGCGGCGTACCACCCGGCCGGGGTCGACCGGGGTCGAGCGGTAGAAGGGGGCGGCGGCGGGGGCGCGCCAGTCGATGACCAGGGGGGAGTACTCGGAGTCGAGGACGCCGATGCGGCCGATGTGCAGGGTCTCGGCGATGTCGGCGGTGTTGTCCGGGCGGACGGCGCCCTCGGCCGGCTCGACGGCGGTGTACGCGCCGTCCGGACCCTTCTTCCCGTCCTTGCCGAGCAGCAGGTCGATCCGGCCGAAGAGGAAGTCCTCGAACTCGTTGTTCAGCCGGTTCAGATGGATGCCCGCGCGGAAGACCT
The DNA here is from genome assembly GCF_000317595.1 of Streptomyces ipomoeae 91-03. Taxonomy (GTDB): domain Bacteria; phylum Actinomycetota; class Actinomycetes; order Streptomycetales; family Streptomycetaceae; genus Streptomyces; species Streptomyces ipomoeae. The sequence goes on from NZ_AEJC01000171.1 coordinate 4,548, forward strand.
GGGCGTCCCGTTCGGCGAGCGCGCCGGGGGTGCCGACCTGGCCGCGCTTGGCCGCGTCGTTCATCAGGAACTCCGCCTCGTGGATCTTCTCCTCGAGGCGCCGGTAGACCCGGTCCAGATGTTCCTGTTCCACGCCGATCTCCCGCTCACGCACGGAGTCGTGAGCGGTGTCGAGCGTTTCCTGCTGAACCTGAGCGGCCACCCGGGCCCCCTTCTGACGTGCTGGGCAGCCGTCCACCGTACGCGAAAAGGCCCCCGTCAGGCTATGCGCCCGACCGGGGTCCGTTCCTCGCTTGCCGTTACGAGCCGTGCGTCGGCCCATGCCTCGGCCTATGCCTTGACCTCGACGAGCTTCTTCCCGCTGAAGGTCAGGACCTCGAAGTGGTCGATCTCGTCCGGGGTGAAGGCGGCGCCGCCGTGGACGTAGAGGGGGTTCCTCGCCTCCTCGGTCTTGGCGTTCTTGATGCCGTAGCCCCAGTTCGGGACCGACCAGGAGGTGACCGTCTCACGCTCGCCGTTCTTGCCGACGGCGATCAGCGAGCACTTCTCCGGGCCCTTGACGTTCTTCAGCTCCAGGACGGCATGGGTGCCCCACTTCTTGCTCTCCATGGCGACCGTGGCGCTGACCTTGGTGGAAGAGTCCGTGGCGTCGACCTTGGTGGTCATATGCGTGAACGCTTCCTGGGCCGGGCCGGCGACGTCGTTGCCGCTGTCGTCCGATCCGCCCGTCGTCGCGAACACGGCCGTGGGACCGCCGACGATCAGGGCGACACCGGCCGCCAGCATGAAGAAGTTGCGCCTGCTCTTCTTCGCTCGATGCTGCACGACCTCGCCGACCAGCCGGTCCGAGAGCTTCGGACTCGGTTTGGCGGCCAGGGACTCGCCGATCGCGGGTGTGCCCTGTGCCGCGGGCAGATCCGCGAGGGCGGCCAGCATCGGTTCCATTCCGGCCAACTCGTCGAGCTGCTGGCCGCACCACTCGCATGTGGCGAGATGGGCCTCGAATTGTGTGGCCTCGGCGTCGTCCAGTATCCCGAGGGCGTACGCGCCGACGGTTTCGTGGATGTTGTCGCCGGAACCTTGGGCTCCTTGCACAGACCCGGGCATTCCCGGTCCATACCCCCCGTAGATGTTGCTCATGCCGTCACCCCGCGCTCCTCCAGAGCCAGTTTCATCGACCGCAGGGCGTAGAACACCCGGGAGCGGACGGTGCCACTGGGGATGCCAAGCGTCTCGGCCGCCTCATTGACCGTACGCCCTTTGAAATAGGTCTCGACCAGGACCTCCCTGTGAGCAGGGGTCAGGTCGTCCAGCGCGTCCGACAGTGTCATCAGCCACAACGCCTTGTCGATCTCGTCCTCCGCGGGGATGACCTCCAGCGGCGACGGGTCGACCTCCTGCGGCCGGGCCTGCCGGCTGCGGTGGCCGTCGATGACGATGCGGCGTGCGACCGTCACCAGCCAGGGGCGTACCGATCCGGTCGCTCGATTGAGCTGACCGGCGTTCTTCCAGGCCCTGATGAGAGTTTCCTGCACAACGTCCTCAGCGCGTTGGCGGTCGCCCGCGACCAGACGCAGTACGTACGCGAGCAAGGGTCCAGCGTGCTCGCGGTACAGCGCGCGCATCAGCTCCTCGTCCGGTTCTGAGGGCTGTGATGCGCGATGTCGGGCCCTGTGCGGGCGTTCATCGGCCACAGCGGAATCCTTGCGCACGGCTACCTCCGGTGTCCGGGGGTTCCCCCAGTCGGTCGCTCACATCGGGATACGTAGGTAATCAGTTGTGTGTTCAGAGTTGAGCCACAACTTTCTCGATCCAACTTGGGGAAGGTGGGGCAGCTGGGGGACAAGTGCTGCCATATCCACGCTTAAACCGGCACGCATGGACGGGAATTGTGAAGACGCCTGAGTCGCGGTGTGAAAAACAGCACTGCTGCTTCTTTACGTCAGCGGGCTGGTTGCCCAACTGCCAGGCGCCGCAAGGGAGATGGGCAAGAGGGGAGAAGCCGCGCGAGGTGAGCGATTCGGTTACGCGAGTCAACGGCCCGCGCGCGGCCGGCGCGGTGTGCGAGTGGGGGCGGGTGAGCCGGCGGCGCGAGCAGGTCAGGCGCGGGCGACGGCCGTTCGGCGGCGGTGCCGGGCGACGCGTTCGCGGTTGCCGCAGATCTCGCTGGAGCACCAGCGGCGGCGCCGGCCCCGGGACGTGTCGACGTACACGATGGGGCAGTTGTCACCGGCGCACTGCCGCAGGCTCGCACACGCCACCGGGTCCGTGAGCAACTCGACGGCGTCCCGGGCGATCACGGCGAGCAGGGCGGCGCAGTCGGGGGCGTGGTCCAAAGTGCGGGCGAGGGAGCCCTCGTCGGTACGGACGGCCCGGGGGGCGGGGGTCGCGGCGCGGGCGAGTTCGTTGATCCGGTTCAGGGAGATGTCGAAGACCGGCCTGGAGTTCCCGGACGCGGGCTTGAGGCCGGTCTTGGAGCCGGCCTTGGGCTTGGACTTGCACTCGGCACGGACCAACCGGGCGATGTGCCCGCGGAGTTCCCGGAAGCCGACGAGCCACTGCGCGGTGGCTTGATCGAGGGATGTACGTGCCGGAACCAACCCCGCACCGAGGATCCACGCGCACAACCGCCCCACCGAGTCGAGCCGTTCCTCGGGGTGGCTGGTCGCGAGGAGGTCCAGGCAGAGCCGCCCGCAGTCGAACCGCGGCTCGTACGAGGCTGTGCCTGCCGCCGTGGCCGTACCGGATGCCATGCGCCTGTCACCGCCCTGGGGTTACCGGTTACCGCACAAGGTGTTCGAGAGCTTCGTACCCCATACAGTGCCCGGCCGCACGTACCGACCGGAAGCCCTCCGGCCGACGGCGGACGAACCCGGGCCGCCCGCCCCGCTCCACGATGCGGGGCGGCCTCTTCCCGCTCCGGGCTCACGCGGCACGCGGTGGCCGTCGGTTGCCGAGGCGGAGCGGGAACCCGTCCCCGCGCGGGACCTCGATGGCCTGGACGGCCCGAACACCGGTCCGCGGACCGGACGTCCCGTCAGTCGTCGCCGTACTTGGCGTCCGCCGCCGGGTCCAGGGCCAGGCGGTAGCCGCGTTTGACGACCGTCTGGATCAGCTTCGGGGCGCCCAGGGCCGTGCGGAGGCGGGCCATGGCTGTTTCCACCGCGTGTTCGTCCCGGCCGGCGCCGGGGAGGGCCTTCAGGAGTTCCGAGCGGGGGACCACCCAGCCCGGACGACGGCCCAGGGCGCGGAGCAGGGACATGCCCGCCGGGGGGACGGGGCGCGGGGCGCCGTCCACCAGGACCGCGTGGCCCCGGATTTCCACCTGGTGGCCGGCGATGGGGAGGGTGCGGGCCCGGGCCGGGAGTTCCTGGCACAGGAGCTGGACCAGGGGGCCCAGGCGGAAGCGGTCCGGCTGGATCGTGTCGACGCCGTGGGACTGGAGGGGAATGGCTGTCACCGGGCCCACGCAGGCCGGGAGTACGTCGTGGTTCAGGGCGTTCAGGAACTCCGGGAGCAGGCCTCGGTCCTCCGCCCGGGACAGCAGGGACGCCGCAGCGGGGGCGCTCGTGAACGTCAGCGCGTCCAGGCCCCGGGTGACCGTGGCGTCCAGGAGGCGGTCCATGGGGGTGATGTCCTCCGGGGGCATCCAGCGGTAGACGGGGACCCCGACGACCTCCGCTCCGGCCGCTCGCAGGGACTCCACGAAGCCCGGGAGGGGTTCGCCGTGGAGTTGGACCGCGATGCGGCGGCCTTCCACGCCGTGCTCCAGGAGGCGGTCCAGGACCTCCGCCATGGATTCGGAGGACGGGGACCACTCCTCGGTCAGGCCGGCGGCCCGGATCGCGCCCTTCACCTTCGGGCCCCGGGCCAGGACCTCCACTCCCCGCAGTTTCTCCAACAGCGCCTCGCCCAGACCCCAGCCGTCGGCCGCCTCGACCCAGCCGCGGAAACCGATGGCCGTGGTCGCGACCACGATGTCGGGCGTCTGGTCCAGCAAGCCCTTGGTGGCGGCCAGCAGTTCGCTGTCGTCGGAGAGCGGCACGATGCGCAGGGCCGGGGCGTGGAGAACCGCGGCCCCGCGACGCTGGAGCAGCGCGCCGAGCTCGTCCGCCCGCCGTGCCGCTGTCACGCCCACGGTGAAGCCGGCCAGCGGGCCGTGCTCCGGCTCCGCCGATCGTCCGGCTCGTTCTGGTCGCTGCTGTTCCTCGTACATGGCTCTTGTCCCGCACTCGAGTCGTTGCACTGTCCGGTGACCCAGTTGGTGCACCTACATGCCGATCGAGCCTGTCAACGGCGCGTGACAGGCTCGGTTCGGCTTGATGTCGTCGGTGTTACGTCACATGTGGGATGCGTCGCGTCGCGTCACACTTCGGCGTAGCTGAGCTGCGGCTTCGTGTCCGTCGCGGCGGTGGACTGGGACTGCGCGGCGGCCGGACGGCGAAGGTATACGGCCCAGGTGACCGCGAAGCACGCGGCGTAGAAGGCGAGGAAGGCGACGAAGGCACCGGTGCCGGAGCCCACGCTGAGGAAGGACTGGCGGAAGGCGAGGTTGATGCCGAGTCCGCCGAGCGCGCCGACCGCGCCGATGAGGCCCATGGAGGCGCCGGAGAGGCGACGGCCGTACGCGGCGGCCTCCTCGCCCTCCAGGCCCTTGGCCAGGGCCTTCGCCTGGAAGATGCCCGGGATCATCTTGAACGTCGAGCCGTTGCCGAGGCCGCTGAGGACGAACAGGGCGATGAACGCGACGGTGAACAGCGGCAGCGACTTCTGCATGGACGCGATGACGATGACACCGGTGGCGGCGGCCATGGCGACGTAGTTCCACAGCGTGATCTTCGCGCCGCCGAAGCGGTCGGCGAGGGCGCCGCCCACGGGCCGGATCAGCGAGCCCAGCAGCGGGCCGATGAAGGTGACGTACGCGGACTGCAGCGGCGTACGGCCGAACTGGGTCTGAAGGACCAGGCCGAAGGCGAAGCTGTAGCCGATGAAGGAGCCGAAGGTGCCGATGTAGAGGAACGACATGATCCAGGTGTGGGCGTCCTTGACGGCTTCCTTGGCGGCGCCGGTGTCGTTCTTCAGGGACGCGATGTTGTCCATCTTGAGCGCGGCGAGCACGGCGGCGAGCACGATGAACGGGATGTAGATCCCGAGCAGGACCCGCGGGCCACCGCTGGCGCCGATGACGGCGAGGCCGATGAGCTGGACCACCGGGACGCCGATGTTGCCGCCGCCCGCGTTCAGGCCGAGCGCCCAGCCCTTCTTCCTGAGCGGGAAGAAGGCGTTGATGTTGGTCATGCTGGAGGCGAAGTTGCCGCCGCCGATACCGGCGAGCATGGCGCACACGAGGAATGTGTTGAACGACGTCCCCGGCTCCATCACGGTGAACGCCGCGACCGTCGGTACGAGCAGCAGGCTTGCCGAGATGATCGTCCAGTTCCGTCCGCCGAAGGCCGCCACGGCGAAGGTGTACGGAACGCGCACGACGGCACCGACCAGCGTGGCCATCGACACGATGAAGAACTTGTCGGCCGGGGTGAGCCCGTACTCGGGGCCCATGAACAGCACCATCACCGACCAGACGGTCCAGATGGAGAAGCCGATGTGCTCGGACAGGACCGAGAAGAACAGGTTGCGGCGAGCCACCTTCTCACCGGTCTCGTTCCAGAAGGCCTCGTCCTCCGGATCCCAGTGCTGGATCCAACGGCCTCCCCTGTTCGCAGCGGGGGCTGTGCTCGGGGCTGTCATGACGCCTCCACATTTCTCCGGGCTCGGGCTCGGGCTCTTACCAGGGGTGGTGAATGGGGTGATGACTCCTGAAGGTAGGCAGACCGCGTTTCCTGACTGTGGCACCGAATGACCGGAAAGGAACTTTGCTCTCACGCTCACAAGGAGCCGCCGGTGAGGAAGAACGGCCCGGGAAGGAGCGCGAGCCGCGTCGACACGCCGCTCCGCCGCGTGGGACGGGACGAGCCGCGAAGGGCCCGCGATTCCCCCGCCGGACTACGTCACCTACGGCGTCGGCACAGCTCAGACGACTGTAACGGCAACGCGCTCCCGTCCGGGAACAGCTGCCGGCAGGCCCGGAGCCGCGCCTTCCCCGGGGTGTGCGCGGCAGCACGCCCCCTCCGTCACGCGGGCTTCGGGGGTGCCCGCCCGCCGATGCGGGCGCGGTTCGTGCCGTCGTGGAGGGTGGAGAAAAATGACCGGCATCCAGCCCTCTGTGAGCCCGATCACCCGATCACCCGATCAACGGAAAACCGCCCACGGCTGAGGCGGAAACACCGTGGACGGTCTACGAGCGTGCAGGTCAGGGCTGCTGCAGGTCCTGTTACAGGTCCTGTCGCAGGTCTTGTCGCAGGTCTTGTCGCAAGCCCTGGTCGAGGCGGGCCTGGAGGCCGTCCAGGACCCAGTCGAGGCCGTAGCCGAAGTTGTCCACGAGGAGTTCGTTCGAGCGGCTGCCCTCCTGGGCGGAGTAGCGCCGACGGAGGTGGGGGTAGTCGCGGGTGGCCTGTTCGATGGCCGGCCAGACCTTGCGCGTCCAGTCCTCCTGGCTCTGCCCGCTGCGGGCGAGCATCGTCAGCCAGGCCGCCTCGCTGGTGGTCATGCCCATCACGTACGCGAAAAGAATCCGCACCACGTGGTCGGCCTGCTCCAGGTCGAAGCCCGCCTCCTCCAGCATGGCGAGCATGCTCTCCGTCAGCCGCATCGAGTTCGGGCCGAGGGACACCCCCACCTCGCCCAGCATCGGGGCGATCCAGGGGTGGCGCAGGATCGTCGAGCGAATGCTGTGCGCGCAGCGGGTGGCGGCGGCCCGCCAGTCCCGCGCGGCGTCCGGGCCGGGTACCTCCATCTCGCCGTAGACATGGTCCACGACCAGTTCGATCAGCTCGTCCTTGCTCGCCACGTGCGAGTACATCGAGGTCGCCCCCGCGTTCAGCCGGGTGCCGAGGCGGCGCATGCTCAGCGCGGCGGCGCCCTCCTCGTCGAGCAGTCCGACCGCCTCGGCCACGATGGCGTCCCGGCTCAGCGTGGGTTGCTCCCGCTTCTGACGGCGCGGGCGGGTCCAGACGGACTGGATCACCGGGTTCTCGGACATGCGGCCTCCTTGTTCTTCTTCGTTCTTCTTCGTTCTTCTTCGGCTTCAGGGCAGCGGGCCGCTCAAACGACGTGCGGGGATGCGCACAGTGTACGCCGACCGCGTGCCGCTCCGGAGGCGCATGACGTTCGGGCGACGTGCGGACGCGGCGGTCCAGGAGATCGAGTACAAGGCTCGCTGGAGTGGCTGCGCATCGCCCTCGGGGAGAAGTAGAGGCAACAGCAGCAGAGCCGGCTTCGGGTACGGGGCTGTCTTCGTCGGCTCCGTGACCGGATGGGGTGCGGTGGGGCGCGTTCTGGTCGGGGGCGCGCGAAAAGAGGGGTCGGCGCACTGTGCCACCCCCTCGCCGGGAGCGCTCCCGACTCGACGGCCCCTCGGCCGGGGCCGGGCGGGAGCGCCGCTTCAGGTGCCGGCCTGGCCGTCCATGCCCGCCTCCGGGGCCGTCGGGTCGGTGGTCGCGCCGAGTCTCAGCTGCTCCGTGATCTGCACGAAGGCCGCCCTGAGGTGTTCGGGGATGCCGAGGGCGGTCGCCGCCTGTTCGGCGGAGAGGGACTGGTCCCCCGGAGGCGGGCCGGCCACGGGGGGTGCCGGGGCCTGGGGCAGGTCCTCCTCGGTCAGCTTGCCGGAGCGGATCAGGACCTCCCGTACGGGAATCCCCAGAGCCCGGGACAGGCCGCGCATCGTCTCCAGGTCGGGCATGCTCTGGCGTTGCAGCAGCCGGGTGATGGCCGCCCGGTGCACCCCCGCGTCTTCGGCCAGCTTGGTCTTGCCGCCGCCACGCGGGCTGTCGATGTCGTACCCACGCGCCCGCATCGCGCCTTCTATCCAGGCCGCGAACTCGTCGATGTGTTCGGCATCGCTCTTCATGTGTGAACGCTCCCCTCAGCTCACCCCCACTTTAACGCTCGTGCGCACGCGAACTATGCAGTTGCGCGCACGCACGAGTAAAGGTTCAGTGAGGGCTTTCCGTCAATCCGGACTTGTTTTGACCCCTATGGACAGGGCGGTCGGGCCTCGATCCGGGGGCGTCTCGGGTCTGTCCGACTTCACCTCCGGGTCACCTTCGGGCTCATCGGCTTTCGCCCCGCGGTCACCTTCGGACTCGATCCGGCTTCGACTCGGGACCACCTTCGGTTCGTCCGACTTCAGCCCGGGGCCGACTGCGGGCCGCGACCCATCCCGGCCCACCACCCCTGCCCAGCTTTGGCCGATTCTCAGCACAACCCCCTTCCGGTCGCCCGATCCGATGACCCATCTCCGTTGCGCGCGAGATCGCAACATGTGAAGCTTTGTGCGGGCTCGCAACAACAGAGGGCTCTTCTTTCCCTTCAGTTGCCGCCGCACCAGCCCCTGGTTGCCGTCGAACGGCTTCCGGTTGCCACAGATCGGAGTGTGTCCACCATGTCCTCAAGCTCAGGGTCCTCAGGCCTCGCCGCCCAGCACACCGCCCGCGCCGCCCGCTGGATCGACATCCTGCGGCGCCAATTCCCGGAGCTACTGGAGGAGTTGGCGCCGGGGCGTCCTGGTGCCGGGACCCGTTCCCGGCCGCCCCTGGGGCCGGCCGCGCTCCGGGCGCTGGGCGAGCGGGACCGCGCCGAACGGGACGAGGCCCTGCTCGGCGAGCAGCACGGCATCGCCCCGCTGGGCGAGAGTGCCGCGCCGATCCGCCTCCATGTCTCCGACGCCATCCGGGACATCACCGACGGGGTCGTCGAGCTGGAGGAGGCGGTCTGGGAGAAGCTCGGGCTCGGCCGGCCCACCCGGGCGGACGTACCGCGGCGGCTCGGCCGTATCACCGCCCTGCTCGACGACATCGCCGGGCATCCCGTCCTCGCCCGGCACGTCCTCGACGAGTGCCGGCGCATGGCCCGCCGCTGCGGTCGCACCCTCGGCGATCCCGAGACCCTCGTACGTGTCAACGGCCGGTGCCCGTGGTGCGATTCGGTGTCCCTGCGGGCCATGCCCGCCTGGCGTACGGTCCTGTGCGTGAACCCCGGGTGCCGGTGCGCCGACGAGGAATGCCCGTGTGCGGAGAACCCCGCCCATCGGCACAGTTGGATGGAGACCGGGTGGGCGCAGCTCGCGGCGGAGGCGGGGGCCGACGCGATCGCTCCGCTCGTCGACGCCACGGACGCTCCGCCCGTCGCTCCGCCGGTTGACGCCGTGGAAGAGGCGGAGGTCGCGTGATGGGGAACTCTCTTGCGGGGCCTACGGGTTCCTCGCCGACGCTGGTGACCGGTGCCGCCGCTGCCGCCGAGGCGGGGGTGGCTCCCGCGACCGTACGGAAGTGGGTTCAGCTGGGTCATCTTTCGGCCGCCGGGCGACAAGGGCGGACTCATCTGTATCGGCTGGAGGATGTGTTCGCGGCGGAGCGGGCCACGCGGGGACGTGGCCGACGCGGCTGATCGGTTCGACCGTCCCTCACCTCCCCCGGCCTCTTGCCCTCGCTGTTCCTCCCCCTGGCTTCTCCCCCTCGCTGTTCTTCATTGCCCCGTCACACCAGCCCCGTCACACCACCGGGTGTGGCGGGGCAACTCGCGTTTTCCGGGTCCCTGCGGCCTCCTTCGAGGGCTTTCGGAAATCAATAGTTGCGCGCGCGCTCGCAACGTGTCACAGTTGGTGCAGCGGCGGAGCTGTGCCCACAGGGGTACGGCCCCGCCGTTTCGCATGCGGGTGACGCCCGTGTGCGTGCCCTCCGACACAAGAAGGGAGGTCTTACCGTGGCCGATCCGACGGTCACCTTCCCGGATGTCGAACGACTCGTCGTCGACTTCCTGACCGACCGCGCCGAACTCGCCTCCGCGACCGTGGACAACGTTCCGCCCAGCGGTTTCGATGGCACCCAGCAGGTCGTCCTGGTCTCCCGCGCCGGCGGGGCCTGGGTGGACGATCTGCATCTGGACCAGCCGCTCGTGGACTTCGAGGTCTATGGGCCCAGTAAAACAGCGGCCCACACCCTGGCCCTGACCGTTCGTTCCGCGGTGCTCGCGCTGCGGGGCACCGTCCATGGGACGGCGGTTGTCTCCGATGTGGTGGAGGCTGATGGGCCGCGGTGGTTGCCCGACTGGAATCGGGCTGCCGCCAATCGCTACTACGCGACCGTTCGACTGCACATCCGTCCCGCGTAGGGCTCCGCGTCAGGCTCCGTCCAAGAGCGCCGCCCCGCCCAAGAGCTCGGTCCACCACGGCAGTTCGCGAGTGCGGGTTGTCGGTGGTCGATCGCGCCCACGCGGCGGAGCCGCCTATCGAACACAGCCCCGCGCCCCTTTCGGGACGCGGCAGTTCAGCCCCTCTCCCAAGGCCCCGTCAACTCGTACGGGGTCTTCGTCGCATCCATCTCTCTCAAGGAGTTACGCATGGCAGGCACCAACGCCAACGAGATTCGTGTCGCCGGTACCGGGCGGATTCTGGTCGCACCGGTGGGGACCACCGCCCCGGCCGATGTCACCTCCGCCTGGGGGGCCGGGTGGAAGGACCTCGGCTTCACTTCGCAGGACGGCATCAAGCTGGCGAAGAAGGACAAGCTCGACCCGGTCGAGACCTGGCAGTCCGTCTCCCCGGCGCGGTTCATCTACTCGGACCGCGACCTGACGGTGAAGTTCCAGCTGCTCCAGCTGAACGAGGACACCCTGCCGTTCTTCATGGGCGGTGACGCCGTCGCCGAGACCACCACCGGCTCCGGTCTCTACAAGTACGAGCTGTCCGCCGACCCGAAGTTCAACGAGAAGGCGATGGGCATCGAGTTCAGCGACGGTACGGACATCACGTACCGCTTCGTCATCTCGCGCGGCCAGGTCACCGAGACCGAGGAGCTGTCGCTCACCCGTACCGCCTCCATCAAGCTCGGTGTCACCTTCACCGCGCTGGCCGTCGACAACACCAAGCCGCTGGCCACCTTCCTGATGAAGGACCCGGCGTACGGGGCGACCGCCTGAGCCAAGGCCTCCTGAGCCAAGGCCTCTTGAGCCACCGCTCCTGAGCCATCGCCCCGCCCGGCGACCCCGGGCGGGGCCTCCCCCGGCGGTGGGGCTGATTACCCCCACCCCCTTCCCCAGTCCCACCCGCCGTACCGCGCCATCCTCACCCCCCTCTCCCCCTCACCCCCACCTCTTGAACCGCACCACATCACCATCACTCACAGGGAGTTACTCCATGGCATTCGACGTCAGCGCCGCCCGTGCCCAGCGGCAGGAGGCGCTCGGGCGTGTCTGGTCGTTCACCATCGACGGGGACACCTTCACGCTGCCCACCGAGCTGACCCGCAAGACCGCGCGCACCCTGCGCGACCTCGACGACAACGACGTGGACGGCCTGCTGCGCGCACTGCTGGGCGACGCCCAGTACGAGCGCTTCGACCGGCTCGACGTCACCATGCAGGACATCGCCGCGATCATGGAGGCGTACGGCAAGGAGACCGGGCTCGGCCTGGGGGAAGGCTGAGCCTCGGCGAGTTCGTCGATGAACACGCCGAGGCCCTTGAGGCGGATCTGCTCCGCCACTACGGCGTGGACCTGCTCGACTGGCACCGCGGCCGGCTCTCCTCACGCCGGCTGTCGGTGCTGGTCAAGTACTTGCCACGCGACAGCGCGACCCTCCAGGAACTGCACGGCGAGGCCGCCAACTGGTCCGTCACCGACTATCTGCTGGCGAACGTCGTCGACCAACTCTCGGAGGCGAACTGGATGTTCGCGACGGTGAACCGGGACGAGGACGCGGAGCCGTTGGAGTACCCACGGCCTGTGCCGCGCCCGGGGACGGAGACCGGGACGGAGACGGGAACGGAGGCGGGGACGGGGATGGAAGAGACCGGTCCGCCGTACACCGGCGCCGGGTCACCGTCCTCGTCCACCGGAGCATCGGGGGCATCGTCGTCCGCCCCGTCACCGTCGTCCGCCCCGTCACCGTCGTCGGCCGACGCACCGGCGCGGAACCCGTCAGCAATCGAACTCGCCCGGTTCTTCTCATGAGTCGAGGAGTGAATCCACCCCATGACCCTCTACACCCCGCTCAGCGGGCTGCCGTATCCACAGTCCACCGACATCGCGAACCTTCCGCTTCATCTCCAGTCCCTGGCCGAGGGCGTCGACGGCCGTACGGTCCTGCGGTACTCGACCGCCGCCGACCGGGACGCCGCGATCACCACCCCGGCCACCGGGATGGTCGCCTGGCTGACGGCTCCCGGCACGCTCAGCTACTACACGGGCTCCGAGTGGGTCGCCATGGGCGTCTGGAACACGTACACCCCGGCCTGGACCGCCGAGACGACCAACCCGGCGATCGGCAACGGCTCGCTGACCGGCAAGTACGCGATCGTCGGGAAGACCTGCCACTTCACCCTGCTCATGCAGTTCGGGACCACGACGACGTACGGCAGCGGCAACTACTACCTCTCGTACCCGGTCAAGGCGGGCGCGCTGGGCGGACTGCCGCAGCACCTCGGGGTGGCGACCAGCGCCTCGGGCCGCGCGGTGATCAGCTGTCAGCCGACCGCGAGCACCGGCGCGACGACGTACACCCTGTGGGGCCCGGCCTCGACCTCGACCTCCCACCTCTCGCAGGTCGGCAGCGGCGGAGTGCTCGGGTCGGCCTGGGCGAGCAACAACATCATCCGGGTCGGAGGTACGTACGAGGTGGCATGACCCTCCGATTTGTCCTGGCCGCCACAGGCAGTTCGGGTATCCTGCGTGGTGCTATCGAGCATATGTTCGAAGCAAGTGTGTGAAGTCTGGGAGTGGGGGCCGAGTGACGAACAACGAGGGCGAGGCGTGGGGCGGCGTCGAGCTGGACAGAGCCGAGGCCGAGCTGCGGCAGGTGCTGGCCGTACGCATGCAGCGGGCGGTACCCGCGGACCTGGTCGTCACCACCCGGACCGAGATCGAGAAGCGTGAGTTCACGGCGTACGCGAAGGGGTGGCGGGACCGCGGCGAACACGAGGACCAGCGTCGCCGGGCCGCCGCCGCCCTCCGCAGCCCCGGCGGCGGAACGGGCACCCATGGCGGCACCGACGGCTACGGGACACCGCCCCACCGGGACTCGGTCGGCAAGATCCTGCCCTTCCCGCAACAGACCCCACCGCCGACCTCACCCACGCCCGAGCCTCCTCAGCGGCGGCCTCAGCCGCAGCCGCAGAGTCAGCCCCACCCGCATCCGCATCCGCCGAGCGCGCGTCCGCATCCGTCGGACGGCGACCTATAGGCGGTACAGGCGGTACAGGCGATAGAGGCCGCATGGGCGATACCGGCGGTACAGGCGACGCCAAGCAGCCGCGCGGCGGGACACTCGTGTGTCCACGGTTCGGCGGACACACGTGTCAACGTCAGGCCGAACCGGGGCTCAATGGTCAAAAAAATCCCGGCGGTCCGGCCGCCGGGATGATCCGCGTTCGAGCTTCGGTATGGTCGGCGACTTCGATCGAGCGCTCTTCGCGACGAAACGGGGCCGGGTGGATTCCGGGCCGCCTCGGGGTGTTTCGGGCGGGTCGGGTTCACGGCCTACGGCGGCGGAATCCGCGTCCTCCCGTCGCCCTCGCGGAAAAGGGATGACGGCGCCTCCCTCCACCAGCGTGAGTTCCGGCCGCCGGAACTGCGGAGGCAACGACGCGATGGCGTCGTTCCAGCCGTGCGCATAAGCGGCGAACTCCCGCCGCTCCACCTCGGCGGCGGTGAACAGCACGGTTTCGGAACCCCCGTGCGCCCTGACCAATCTGACCAACTCCTCGACGAGCACGGCGACATCCACATCCGGAGCCGTTTCGCCCGTCGCAACCTCCGTACCGCGCTCCCCGTCCACGCACTACCCCCGTTACGCCCCCCGGAGGAGGCCACTCATCCCCGTTATCGGTCCCCCCTCGGACCGATGTCCCGCCCCTACGGCCGGCTCCAGCAATACGACCCTGACCTGCGACTTTCGGGCAAACGGAGGATACTCGACGAATCTGTGCACGTCACGGGCGCACATTGCGAAGGAAGTACATTTCGCCGCAAGCGGATTGAGACCTTCCAGGCAAACAGGGCGACAATTCCGGAGCTTCCCCGACAGACCGGATTCCCGGCCGATTGCTCTCGTCAGCACTCGGCGAGCGCGCTCATACCGGCCCTCCTGCCGCGCCGCGCCCTCACCACTCGTCATAGGCGCCGTGTCATCACCACTCGTAATAGGTGGCGCAGACGACGAACAGGGCCAGGGCGGGCAACTCGACGGCCAACGTGACGATCAGCGCGGCCACGGCCCATCCGCGTCGCCGCGATTCCTCCACGAGCATGGAACGGCCCGGCTTCCGCGCGTCATAGACCACGGACACGGGCTCCCCGGCCCGCCCGTACGGCCGCTGGCTCCCCTCCGTCGTGCGGTATCTCGTGCCTCCTTGTGGGTCGAGGTACGTGTACCGAACGAAATACGCCCCCTCGTCATAACGCACATCGACGCACGTCCCCTGGGTCTCCACACCGTTGCGGCGGAGCCGTCGGCGCTTGAACAGGGGAATCCCCGGAACGAGGAAGAACGGGAGCGGTACGGCTGCCGCGATGCCGGTTATCCAAACAGCAGGATGCATCCGATCCCCCATATGTCTCCCCATCGGGAATCCAGATCCTGCCAGCCGGGCAACCGGCCGTCAACACTCCACAAGAAACCAACAGGAATGAGGTGTCTCTATGGCGAAATATGCGACCGGGGACGATCCCGCGAAGGTGGGTCCGTACAACACCTATTTCACCCAGGACGAGGCGTTCTGGCTGAAGAAAACGGCCATCGGCCTCAGTCACAGCGTCACCCTCATCAAGGGTGATGTGGAATTCATCAAGGGGTCCCTGACCGCGCTTGCCGTTGGTGTGACCGCCATCAAGGCCGATTTCACTCTCGTCAAGATGGACGAGAAGGGAATGACGGTCTTCGGCCGTCAGAAGTTCACCTGGCCGTGGGTGGACGAGAAGAAGAGGATCGAAGAGAGGCTGCAGCGGGCCCAGGACAAGGCCCTGAAGAAGGAAGAAGAAGTCAAGAACAAACTGACCGAGCTGCGGACGAAGCTCGACTCGATGCAGCAGAAGCGCAACCAGGTCGGCCAGCTGACGCGAGCCGCGGGGAATTCACCGGACGGCGACCGTCTGCGACAGGAGGCCTTCAGTCTTCGGGCCGAGATCGGGAAGGAGAAGGCAAAGGCTCAAAAGCTCAGGGACGACATCGAAGAGGAACTGGAGAAGATCAACAAAAAGCGCACGAGGATCGTGCAGGCCCGACGCGAACTCAGAGATCTGGCGACGGCGAGCAGCGCCAGCGACAAAGCCAGGGAGCAGATCTCGAAGAACGCGAACGCGGCGCGCCGCGAACTGGCCCTGCTGAACAGTCAGCTGTGAAGGAGAGATGAGGAAAAGTGGGTCTCGCTAGTTCCCTGAATCAGGCATCGGCAAGTCTCGGAAGATTCCGCACCGCTCTCGGGCAGGCCGCGGGAGGCATGGGTACCCTGCGGCAGGCGGCCGGCACCGCCGACACCGCGGTGGGCCGTATCAAGACGTCGGCCGGGCAGGCCACCCCGGTTCTCGCGAAGGTCAGGACCGGTTCCGATCAGCTCAATACGGCATTCGGCAAGCTCAAGACCTCGGCCGCCCAGAGCGGCAGTGGGCTCGACAAGGTGAAGTCCGAGGCGAGTGGGCTCAACACCGGGGTCGGGAAGGCCAAGAGCGGGGCCGACAAGTTCAAGTCGTCGCTCGACAAGCTGAAGGCCTCGGCCAACAGCACCAAGACGGCGCTGAAGGGTGTGAAGCAGCAGGCCGACGCCGTCGAGAAGTCGGTCGGGAAGGCCGGCAAGAACGCCGACAAGGGCGGGAAGTCGATGGGGAGTCTGGGCAAGGGGCTCAAGGGGGCCTCGCTTGCTCAGAAGGGGCTGAACCTGGCCATGGCCGCGAGCCCGTTCGGGCTGATCATGACGCTGCTCGGGCCGCTGATCGCCCAGTTCGTGAACATGGACAAGGTGGCCGCCCTCGTCAAACGTGGGCTCGTCGCCGCCTGGAGCGCCATCAAGAGCGCCTCGTCGTCGGCCGCGAAGATGCTCGGGCCGCTGTTCAAGGGCGTCGTCAACGGGTTCATGCTGCCCTCGCGGATGCTGATCCGCGGGCTCAACATGCTCATCGGCTCCCTGAACCGGGTCAAGATCAAGGTCCCGGACTGGGTGCCGGTCATCGGCGGCCGGGGCTTCCAGTTCAACCTGCCCACCCTCCCCGTGCCGGCGCTCGCCAAGGGCGGCATCGTCCAGCCCCGTTCCGGCGGCACCCTCGCGCTGCTCGGTGAGGCCGGTGAGCACGAGGCCGTCATCCCGCTCTCCAAGCTGGAGCGGATGCTCGGCTCCGGCGGCGGCCTGCGCACTCTGGCCTCCGCCGTGGAACGCCTCGCCGACCGCCCCGTCGTCGTTCAGGTCGACTCGCAGGAGATCGCCCGCGCCGTGTTCCTGGGACAGCGGCAGCTCGCGCGGCGATGACGGCACCAGGTTCAGCGGCAACCCGCCGACGGTGACCACAACAGGGTTCAGCAGCAGTCGATGGCAGTCACGGCCATCGGCTTTTTTCATGCCCTCGACTGCCCCGGCCCACCCCACCAGCCTTCGAAATCCACCCACCACCAGGGGAAACCATGGGAAACCTTTGGATCGGCCCGCCCGGTTCCATGTACGAGATCGATCAGGCCGCCAAGTCCTTCGACCGCACCGCCGACCTGGGCGTCAGCGAGTTCAAGTCGCTCGGCGGCCGGGTCACCGTCACCCGTAACCTCGCGCCCGTACGTCGGATCAAGCTGGCCTGGGACCTGCTGCCGCCGGCGCACGCCCGCGCCCTCGACCGGATCGCGCGGCGCGTCGACGCCACCGTCCCGGCGACGGTGTTCCTCGTGGACCCGGCGGCCGGCAACGTCCTCACCGCCGGTCAGGCCCTCGGCCAGGGCACGAAGGGCGCCACCGACATCACCGGGCTCGCCCGGTGGTTCAAGACCACCACCGGCACGGTCGCCGAGAGCACCACCGCACCCGGCACCTTCACGTTCACCGCGGCGGACACCAACAGCGCCGTGGCCTGGCGTTGCGTCGCCACCGTCAGCAACTTCCCGGTGTCGCCCGGCCTCCAGGTGTCGTTCCGGGCGCCGACCGCGCTCGCCGCGCTGGGCACGGCGAGCGTGGGCCTGGACTTCAAGAAGGCCGACGGCTCCTACATCAGTACGGCATCGGCCACCGGCCCGCTGGTCACCGGCACCGTCCCGGCCGGCGCCGCGTACGTCACGCCGACCGCCAAGCCCGGCACGGTCGGCACGTACTCCCTCGCCGGTGCCTGTCTGACGTACGGCGGTACGGCGGCGGACGGCGTCCCGGGTGACGGGCTGCCGCCGATGGCGGTCACCGGGTACAGCGACGCGCCCGGCCGCCCGCTGCCGTACCGCAACTTCAGTCTCGATCTCGTGGAGGTGTCCAGTGCAGTCGGCTGACGACGCCACCGTCTCCGCGCTCGCGGCCGGCGAGCGCACCACCACCCACACCACCCGCCTCGGCGGCAAGGACGTCTCCGCGCAGGTCCAGTCATGGCAGCTGGAGCGGTCGTACGCGACCGACCTGCCGGCGGCGATGCGGGCCTTCTCGGGCTCCTCGGCCGCGCAGTTGCAGGTGGAGCTGTCCGGTACGGCCGGGAAGTCGGCGCCCGAGCTGTACTCGCCGTGGGCCGACCGGACCACCGGGGACGTCGTACGACCCGGCCAGTCCGTCGTCCACGAGAACGGCGTCGGGGGCGCGAAGCTCCCGGCCTTCCGGGGCACCATCCGCTCCCGCTCGGCCACCTCCGGCACCGACAGTGTGCAGATCACGGCGCTGGACGGGGCGGAGCGGCTGCGCGGGCCCGCGGTGCTGCCGAAGCCGGACGCCGGGTTCCGGCTGAGCCGCCCGGTGTCGTCCGCGACCTGGTGCGTCTCCGAACTGCTGCGCCAGGGCGGCCTGTACGCCTGCCCGCCGCCCCGGTACCCGACGTTCGAGGAGGGCAAGCCGCTCACGCTCGTGTACGCCTCGCTGCACGGCGGGTTCAGCGTGCCCTACGGCCAGCCGGCGAGCGTGCCCGCCCCGAGCACCTACGTCTTCAGCCGGGAAGGCGCGCCGCACGAGATGGCCCTCGTGCCCAAGTCGGGTTCCATCACGGCGAGTTGGACCCCGCGCAGCCGTATCACCGTGCCCGGGACCTCGACCGTGCCGTGCCGGATCCTCGCCGAGCTGTGGGTGAACAACGCGATCTCGTACGGCGACATCGACCCCGAGGGGGACGCGCCCCGCAGCAACAGCGACAAGGTGGTCCTCCAGCTGGAGCTGAACCGCAACGGCGCGACCACCGGTCAGCTGAAGGTGGAGGTCGACTTCGCCGAGGAGTGGGTGCGGCTGGTCTCCATGGACGACTCGGCCACCGGCGGCTGGTTCAGCCAGTGGTCCTGGCGCGGTGAGACCCAGCGGGGCTATCTGGGCCTCAAGGGCGTCTGGCACATCGGCGCCTACTTCGAGTGCACCGGCACCGGCACCACCATCCAGCCCCGGCTGACCGCCCCCGACGGCACCCAGCTGGTCGGCGGGGCGTCCACCCTGACGCAGACCACCGCGATCCAGAAGCCGGCCGAGCTGCAGACGGTCACCCTGATCACCGAGATGCCCACCGAGTGCGTGCAGGTGTCGAGCGGGGTGTCCGGCATGCCGGAGCCTGAGGAGTTCGCCCAGTCCGGGACGGTGTACGGCTGGACCAAGAGCGTCGAGCTGGACGACGTGATCCTGCCGCTGTACACGCTGCCCCGGGTGAGCGGTTCGCAGTGGGAGGTGATCTCGCAGATCGCCAAGGCGAGCATGTCGACGGCCGAGATCGACGAGCGCGGCGTCTTCCGCTGGAAGAACTACAGCCGATTCGCCACCAAGCCGACGACGGCCGACCTCACCCTCACCAGCGTCCGGGAGATCGCGTCCCTGACCGCCACCGAGGAGATCGACGCCTGCCGCAACTACTGCATCCAGCCGTACAAGGACTGGACCGGCATCACCTCGGCGGTCGGCACCACGCTCACCGACCAGGTGGTCCGCACGATCGCGGCCGGCAAGACGACCACCGTCAAGTACCTGCTGTCCGACGACGAGTACGACGTCGATCCGCCGACGACGGACGACGACACCATCATCACGCCGGGCACGAACGTCCGCTTCGCCACCACCTCGGCCGGAACCACCGCCGTCAAGGGCATGGTCGACCTCATGGTCCGCCGTGAGGACGGCTACCTGGTGGTCCGCTTCAGCAACCGCGACACCAGGACGCTCTACACCGCGACGAAGACCGGCACGCCGTCCTTCTACCTGGAGACCCGCAAGCCCTCCGCCGACCCGGTGGAACGGCAGGCGATCGCGATGCTGGCCCCGACCACCGAGGACCCGGACGAGGACGGGGTGGCCAGCGAGAAGTTCTACGGCCGCCAGGAGTACACCGCCGAGGCCACCGACTGGGTCCAGGACGCGGGCACCGCGCTCGCCCTCGCCCAGGCGATGCGCGCCGCCGGGGTGCTCCCCGTCCCGGTCATCGGCGACGTCGAGGTGCTGTACGACCCGCGCATCCAACTCGGCGACGTCGTACGGGTGGTGGACACCACCGGGGCCGTGCTCGACACCCTCGCCTGGGTGATCGGCATCCGCACCTCGGCCACGGCCGACGGCGGTGTCCAGCAGACGCTGACGCTGCGCGGCGTCGACCCCGGCGCGCTCCCGGCCGACGAGGGGCTGACCCGGGACGTACCGAGCAGTCCGGCGACGGTGACGTACGCGACGTACGCCTCCGTCACGAGCGCCTTCCCGACCCTCGCGGCCCTCACCGCGTCCGGGCTGACCTGGGGAGAGATCAAGGAGTCCGCAGATGTCTGAGAGCAGTACGGAGACCGTGCCCGTCGTCCTGGCGGAGGCGCAGCTGCTCCAGCTGGCCTCCGCCGTGACGTCCGCCGTGGCGACGAGCCTGACGGCGTACTTCGAGGCGAAGGAGCAGCAGAGCACGGTGGTGGCCGCCGAGCCGGTGACGGTGACCGTCACCGAGGGCGTTCCGGCGGCCGACCCTCAGGAGGGCGGCGCCGCCGACCCGACCGAGGGCGAGGAGGCGGCCGAGCCCGAGGCGACCGGCCGGGTCGGCACGGTCGCCGAGGAGCCTGAGCCGCCCGAGGAGACCGACCCGGACGCCGGAACGGCCACGGAACCGGCCGACACGGCTGACACGACCGAGACAGCCACCGCGCCGACCGACACCACCGGCACAGCCGAGACGGACACCGACACCACCACGACGACAACCCCGGAGGCCACCGCATGACCGCCTACACCCCCCTCAACGGCCTTCCCTACCCCCAGCCCACCGACGCGGCCAACCTCCCCCTCCATCTCCAGTCCCTGGCGGAGGGGATCGACGGCCGTACGGTCATGCGCTTCGGCAGCGCCGGCGCCCGCGACGCCGTGGTCACCTCCCCGGCGCGCGGCATGGTCGCGTGGCTGGACACCCCCGGCCAGCTCACCCACTGGACGGGCTCGGTGTGGGCGCCGGTCGCCCCGGTCCCGGTGTTCCTCTACAACAACGACGCCGGTACGACGACGTCCACGACCGCCATCGAAACCCTGACCAGCGCGACCGGTGACCCGCTGGTGGCCGCCTTCGTCGCGCCCACGACCGGCAAGGTGATCGTCACGGTGGGCGCACACATGTTCAACTCGACGGCCAGCACCTGCTACATGGGCGCGACCATCAAGAAGGTCTCCGACAACTCGGTGTTCCTGACGTCCTCCATCGACCGGGCGGCCATCCTCCTCAGCACCGACCGCGTCTCCACGTCGAGCCAGTTCCTGGTCTCGGGTCTCACCTCGGGCACGACCTACTCGGCGACGCCGACGTACTGGACGGCCGCGAGTTCGAACACCGCCAACTACGACAACCGCTTCATCAGGGTCGATCCGATCCACTGACCCTTCCTCTTCTTCTCCACTTCAACAGCAGCCCCGGTACGCCGCCTGGCACTTCCTCGCGGCGAACCGGGGCTTTCCATGTGTCATTGAGGAGCCATCCATGGCCACACCACTCTCCGCCGCCGCCTTCGAGGCGGCGCTGCGTGCCGAAGGCGTCACGATCAAGGAGTACGCCAACTGGTCCACGCACAACCGGAACGCCGTAGGCGCCTGGGGCCCGGCCCAGGGCGTGATGCTGCACCACACGGCCGGTTCGAACAGCGTCTCGCTGTGCCGCAACGGCATGGCCGATCTGCCGGGCCCGCTGTGCATCGCGGTGATCGCGAAGGACGGCACGGTCCATCTGATCGGCTACGGCCGCACCAACCACGCCGGCCGTGGCGCGACGGCCACGTACAACGCCGTGCGCAACGGCACGTCGATCCCCTCCCGCCCGGGCTCGGACGCGGTCGACGGCAACGTCCACTTCTACGGCTTCGAGATCGAGAACCTCGGCAACGTCCGCGACCCGTACCCCGACGCCCAGTTGGCGGCGGTGGAGAAGGTCGCGGCGGCCGTCTGCCGCGCCCACGGCTGGGGCGCCGGCCGGGTCATCGGCCACAAGGAGTGGACGACCCGCAAGATCGACCCGACGTTCTCGATGGCGTCGATGCGGACGAGAATCGCGAAGCGCCTGGCTAAGCCGGCGACGGGAAGCGGGACGGGGACCGGTAGCGGAAGCGGGACGTCCGTCACGGCCTACGAACCCTTCCCGGGCGCCGCCTTCTTCACGAACGGTCGCCGCAGCGCGGTCATCACGGCCATGGGCAAGCGGCTGGTCGCGGAGGGCTGCGGCCGCTACGAGGTCGCCCCCGGCCCCACCTGGACCGCCGCCGACCGCCGCTCCTACGCCGCCTGGCAGCACAAGCTCGGCTACTCCGGCACCGACGCGGACGGCATCCCCGGCCCCACGAGCTGGGCGAAACTGCGCGTCCCGAGGGTGTGAGGAGGGGGTGGAGCGGACGACCCATAAGAAGACTTGGGAAGACTGAGGTAAACCTGATGACCGACTCGAACCGAAGAGCAGTGCGTACGGCGTTCCAGGCCCTGTTGGCAGTGGCGGCAGCCGTCCCGCTGCTCGCCGACAGCCCCGGGATGGCCGACCTCCCCGGCTACGCCACGCTGGTGGCCGCGGCGACCGCGCTCAGCCGCCTGATGTCGATGCCTGCGGTGGAACGACTGCTTCCACCGTGGCTCAAGGCCGAAGCCGAAGAGGGCGCCGATGGTGAGTGACGACGAACGCGCGGGCGTGGCCCTGGAGTTGGAACGCCTCCGCCGAGCCGTGGACGTGGGCTTCGCCACCACCCGGGGCGATCTGGCCCTCCTCCTCCAACGGGCCGACCAGACCGACAAGACCCTCTCCGAACACGAGGACCGCCTGGACGCCCTCGAACGCACCCGCTGGCCCCTCCCGTCCCTGGCGGCCCTGACGTCATGCGCGGCACTGGCGGTGACGGTGTGGTCGGCGTCGACGGGTAGGTGAGCGCGTGGGGGTGGGGCGGGG
>NZ_AEJC01000172.1 GCF_000317595.1 Streptomyces ipomoeae 91-03
GCCCGCGTCCGCGCGGCGGTGGACGAGGCCGGCTACGAACTCGCCGGCCGGGCCGAGACCAGCGCCGCCCACCACTGAGCCGAGGCGCACAGGGCCGTTCCCCAGGGACGGCCCCGGCGCGCTCCTCTGACGCCCCACCCCAGCCCAGGAGTAGTGATGACCACCGCCACAGGCGACAGCACCGAAGTCGAACTGGCCATCGGCGGAATGACCTGCGCCTCGTGCGCGGCCCGCATCGAGAAGAAGCTCAACCGCATGGACGGCGTCGAGGCCACGGTCAATTACGCCACGGAGAAAGCCAAGGTCACCGTCACCGGTGAGGTGTCCGTGACCGACCTGATCGAGACAGTCGAGAAGACTGGCTACACCGCCGCCGTGCCCGCACCCCCGGTCATCGAGACTCCCGCGGCCGATGGTGGGCCATCCGCCGCCGAGGCGGACGAACTCGCACCGCTGCGACAGCGTCTGATCACCGCCGTGGTGCTGGCTGTCCCGGTGATCGCCATGGCCATGATCCCGGCGCTGCAGTTCACCAACTGGCAGTGGCTGTCCTTGACCCTGGCCGGCCCGGTGGTGGTGTACGCGGCCTGGCCGTTCCACAAGGCCGCCTGGACCAACCTGCGCCACGGCGCGGCCACCATGGACACGCTGATATCGCTGGGCACCGGCGCCGCGTTCCTCTGGTCGCTGTGGGCACTGTTCTTCGGTCACGCCGGGATGCCCGGCATGACCCACCCGTTCGAGCTGACCATCTCCCGCACCGACGGCGCGAGCAACATCTACTTGGAGGTCGCCGCCGGCGTCACCGCCGCGATCCTTGCCGGGCGGTACTTCGAGGCCCGCTCCAAGCGCCGGGCGGGGGCCGCGCTACGGGCCCTGATGGAATTGGGCGCCAAGGACGTGACGGTGCTCCGCGACGGCCGCGAGGTCCGCGTCCCGATCGGTGAGTTGAAGGTCGACGATCGATTCGTGGTCCGGCCCGGCGAGAAAATCGCCACCGACGGCGTCATCGAGGAGGGCAGCTCGGCGGTGGACGCCTCCATGGTCACCGGTGAGTCCGTGCCCGTGGAGGTCGCGGCCGGGGACCCGGTCACGGGTGCCACCGTCAACGCCGGCGGGCGGTTCGTCGTACGCGCCACCCGGATCGGTGCCGACACCCAACTCGCACGCATGGCCAGGCTCGTCGAGGAAGCACAGAACGGCAAGGCCGCTGCCCAGCGGCTGGCGGACCGTATCTCCGGAATCTTCGTGCCGATCGTCATCCTGCTCGCCGTGGCCACGCTGGGCTTCTGGATCGCCAACGGCGACAGCTGGACGGCCGGCTTCACCGCGGCGGTCGCCGTGCTGATCATCGCCTGCCCGTGCGCCCTCGGCCTGGCCACTCCGACCGCCCTGCTCGTCGGTACCGGGCGCGGCGCCCAGCTGGGTATCCTCATCAAGGGCCCCGAGGTCCTGGAGTCCACCCGCAGGGTCGACACGATCGTGCTGGACAAGACCGGCACCGTCACCACCGGCAAGATGACCCTGTTGGACGTTCACGTCGCCGAGGGCCAGGACAAGGACGAGGTGCTGCGACTGGCCGGAGCCCTGGAGCACGCCTCCGAGCACCCCATCGCCCAGGCCGTCGCCGCGGGCGCAGCCGAGCGCGTGGGCAACCTGCCCGCGCCGGAGGACTTCGCGAACGTACCCGGGCTGGGCGTCCAAGGTGTCGTGGACGGGCACGCCGTGCTCGTCGGCCGCGAGAAGCTGCTTTCCGAGTGGGCGCTGCGGCTGCCGCAGGACCTGGTTGCGGCGAAGGCGGAGTCGGAGGGCAAGGGACGTACGGCGATCGCGGTGGCCTGGGACGGCGAGGCCCGTGCGGTTCTGGAGGTCGCCGACGCCATCAAACCGACCAGCGCCGAGGCGATACGGCGGCTGCGCGACCTCGGACTGACTCCGGTGCTGCTCACCGGCGACAACGAGGCTGTGGCACGTTCGGTCGCCGCCGAGGTCGGCATCGACCCCGCACAGGTGATCGCCGAGGTCATGCCCGAGGACAAGGTCGATGTCGTCAGGAGGCTCCAGAGCGAGGGCCGCATCGTGGCGATGGTCGGCGACGGCGTCAACGACGCCGCCGCCCTCGCCCAGGCCGACCTCGGCCTGGCCATGGGCACCGGTACCGACGCGGCCATCGAGGCCGGCGACCTCACCCTCGTACGCGGCGATCTGCGAGTGGCGGCCGACGCCATCCGCCTCTCTCGTCGCACGCTGGGCACGATCAAGGGCAACCTGTTCTGGGCCTTCGGTTACAACATCGCCGCCCTGCCGCTTGCCGCCGCCGGGATGCTCAACCCGATGATCGCCGGAGCCGCCATGGCCTTCTCATCGGTCTTCGTCGTCGGCAACAGCCTGCGCCTGCGCCGCTTCCGCGCCACGGCGTCCTGAGCCACTCCCTCCCAGAGGCACCTCCGCCCCGGCACCGCTCCTCGGTTCCGGGGCGGACGCTTTCCCGGCGAGTGCCGAGGCAAGCCGGCCCGTCTGGTTCGCGCCCAACGGGGCTGCCGGCCCCGCGGCACTGTGCGCGGCATCACCCGAGACGCAGAGCACTCGCTCGGCGAGCTGACCAACCGACAACTGCCCTTTGCAGGCCGGTGCTTGGCACCGCACGGTCGGCGGTTCCCCGCGCACACCCAGGGCCCACCAGCCGCGACAAGGCATCGAGCCACCGAAGAAGCGTTCTACTATGAGGCTGCGTAGTGCATCGGAAGGGGAATGGCCATGCGGCGGCTGGGGGACCTCGAGGCGGAGATCATGGACCGCCTGTGGCGATGGAAGCGTCCGGCGACGGTCCGGGAAGTCGTCGACGACATCAACAAGGAACGGCCGCTCGCGTACACCACGGTGATGACCGTGGCCAACATCCTCTACAACAAGGGCTGGCTGCTACGTGGCAAGCAAGGCCGCGCCTGGGTGTACTCGCCCGTGCGCAGCCGTGAGGAGTACGCGGCCGCACTGATGGAGGACGGGCTCGGCACGAGCGAGGACCGCCCCGTCGCCCTCACTCACTTCGTGCAGCAGCTGGGTGCGGACGAGCTCAGCGCCCTGCGCAAGGCGCTGCGCGCTGCCGGGCGCCAGGACCGTTCGTGAACGCCGCTCCCGGGCTGCTCGGCTACGCGGCAGCGGTCGGTTTCGTCGCCCCCGGGCTGCTGCTGCGCAGCGCCTGGCCCCATCGCGCGCCTGGGCCGGCGGTGGCCGTCTGGCACGGGCTGTCCGTGTCGTTCACCGTGGCGGTGGCCCTGGCCGCCTACCACCTCGCCGCTCCCACCGAGCATCTGCACGCCGGACTCACCGGGCTGCTGCATTTCTGCGGCCTGACCACGGCCATCACGGCCCCCGATCCCACGACCGCCGACCGCCTCGTGACGGCTCTGCCGGTCGCGGTGGTAGCCCTCGTCCTCGGCTGCTTCGTCTACGAGGTGTTGCGTGGCCGACGCGCCCGCTCGCGCCATCGCGAGGTACTGGACCTGGTGGGCCGCCATGCGCCGCGGCTTTGTGCGACCATCCTCGAACACGACCTGCCCGCCGTCTACAGCCTTCCCGGCCGCAACCCACGCATCGTCGTGAGCGCGGGCGCCCTGCGGCTGCTGTCCGACGAGCAGCTCGATGCCGTGCTCGAGCACGAGCGCGCACACATCGCGGGCCGTCATCATCTGGCGCTGGCCGCGACGCAGGCATTCGCCCGGGTCTTCCGCCGGCTCCCGCTGGCGCGGCACGCCAAGGAGCAGACCGCCGTACTGCTGGAGATGATCGCCGACGACCGGGCGCTGCGCCGCCAGCCCCGTGAGGTACTGGCCACGGCGATGTACGAGATGGCCGCCGGCAAGGCCCCGGCAGGCGCGTTCGCAGTGGGCGGTCCGAGCGCGCTCATCCGGCTGCGTCGGGTACTCGCCCCGCAGCGGCGTCCGCATATCGCGGTGCGGGGCTCCGTGGCCGCCGCCGCGGCGGTGGTGCCGGTGATTCCCCTGCTGGTCGGCTGCCTACCCGGTATCGGCTGATCAGCAGCCCCTCGGAACTTGCTCGAAGCTCACGGCACTGCGCGGGGAACCGGCGCCTCTCCCCGCGCGGGTGAACAGAGGAGTGGTCCAGGACGGGGTCCCACTGCCGACCGAAGCCACCGAATCGTCCTCGGCTCGCCGTTCTGGCCGCCACGGCGGGAACCCCTCGACTCCATGCCGTACTTCGCCGCCACGCGCCCCTGACCCCACAGACAGCGTGCCTATTTCGACATGCCCTCTCGAGGGCGCTGCCAGGAAGGGGCGCGACGGAGGCGCCGGCCGACGCCAGGACACGGGCGCCCGCGGCGCCGGCCAGCTCTGCGGGTCAGGCCTCGTAGGCCACCAGCGCCATCATGCCGACCTCGCCGTGGTAGGCGTTGTGGCAGTGCAGCATCCACTGGCCGGGATTGTCGGCGTCGAACATGACGGACAGTTTCTTCTTCGGCAGCACGATCGAGGTGTCCTTGCGCGGGCCGGAGGAGCCGAGCTGGTAGGTGTGACCGTGCAGGTGCATCGGGTGCCACATCTCCGTCGTGTTGACGAAGTCCAGCCGTACCCGCTGTCCCTCCTCGACCATGAGGGGGCTCACGGTCGGGTCCTCCATGTCGTAGCGCTTGCCGTTGATGGCCCAGTCGTACTTGTCCATGCCACCGGTCAGCTCTACGCGGTGCACCCGGTCCACCTTCTTGGACGGCAGCCGAACGTCGTCCGCCGCGCTGAGCTGAGACGCGGTCAGGATCTTGCCCTCCAGTTCCTTCGGGCGGACCGTGGCCTTCGGCGCGCTGCCGGCGCCCGTGCGGATCAGGGCCATGCCGGTGGTCTCCTTGCCCTCGGCCAGCGCGACCAGAGGAAAGACCCCGTCGCCGAGGGTGACGAGGACGTCGTACCGCTCCCCCATGCCGATCAGCAGGGCGTCGACCTGCTGGTGCTCGACCGGGAAGCCGTCGGTGTGGGTGATGGTCAGCTTGTGGCCGCCGAGCGCCACCCGGTACGCCGTGTCGCCGCCCGCGTTGATGATCCGCAGTCGTACGCGCTTGCCGGGCTTGCCGTTGTAGACGGCCGGCTCGGCGGGGACGCGTCCGTTGATCAGGTGGTACGGGTACTTGACGTCACCGGCGTCGCCGCCGAGCAGGTCACTCTCGGCACCCATGAGCATGAACTCCATGGACATCCCGCCGGACGAGGGCGGGTCGGAAGGGGACGCTGAGTCCTCACCCATGTCCATGCCCTCCATGTCGCCCATGTCATGTCCCCCGTGCCCGCCGCCGGAGCCGGAGTCGTCGCCCATGTCCATGCCGCCCATACCCTTCCGCAGCTCGGCCAGGACCTCGTCCGGCGTGCCGGTGACGCCGTCGACCCAGTCGTCCAGGACGACGACCCACTCGTCGTCGTACGACAGCGGCTCCTTGGGGTCCTCCACGATCAGCGGTGCGTACAGGCCCCGGTCGAGCTGGACGCCGACGTGCGGGTGGAAGAAGTAGGTGCCGGGGGCGTCGGTGAGGAAGCGGTAGGTGAAGTTGCTGCCCGCCCGGACGGCGTTCTGGGTGACCGGGGGCACACCGTCCATGTCACTGCGCAGGGCCAGGCCGTGCCAGTGGATGGACGTGGTGGTCTTGTTCGGCAGCTGGTTGGAGAGTTCGGCGGCCAGTGTGTCGCCGACTGCCAGCCGGATCTCCTTGCCGGGGGTCTGGCCGCTGAAGGCCCAGCTCTTCGCCATGACGCCGCCGCCCAGGTCGAGCATGGCGGGCGCGGCGGTCAGGGTCACCTTGCGCACTTTGCCGGTGCTCGGGCGCTTCTTTTCAGCGGCGGCGATCGCCGAGCCCGAGGGGCTCACGAGAGCCGGGGTACTGCCGGAGTTGTTGGTGCAGGCGGCGAGCGCGCCCGCGCCCGCGGCGCCGAGGCCGGCCAGCAGCACGGAGCGGCGGTTGATGCTGTTCATCCTGGGTTGTCCTCGATCTCTGTCTACGCATGGCGGATGACGTACTCGGACGCCTCCTCGGTGCGATAAACCCGCGAGGAGGCGGTTGGGCACGGCCTAAATGCGCAGCTGAGAGAGAAGGGAAAGGTCCGGGGGCGCTCGGCCCACCGACCCGGCGGCCTTCGAACCACCAGTGACCGTTTCATACGGAGCAAGGCCCCGCGGCACCCACGACGCCGTCGGTGCCGGGAGATTCACGGTCTCGAAGCTCGCAGTCGAGCAGTGCTGCATGACCATGCCGGAGCAGGCCGGGCCGTTTGTGTCGGCCGTGGTCGGTGCGGCGGACGGCGGCTCCGCCGCCTGGGCAGCACCACTTCCATGCCCATGCGCGTGCGCCGGTCTGCCCATGTCCTCTGTACTCCTGCCCTGGCCGATCGAACTGTCGGCTACGGCCATGCCCGGCATCCCGGACATCACATGCGTGGCGGACGATGGCGAAGCCATGGCTGCGGCAGCCGTCTCGTGGTGAACCAGGACGGCGAACGCGGCGACGAGCGCGACGACGGCAACACGCGTCCAGCGGACGACGCCACCCGAGGCGCCGGTCCGCGAGGCGAACGCTCCGCGTACCGTCATCGCTTTCCTTACGAGCTCCGCGTGAGAGGACCGACGCCAATATACCCCACGGGGGTAATACCTCTCGGGTCTACGAACATACATAGTATTCACCGGAGGGGTCTGCCGCAGCCGACTTCAAGGGCACGGGGAGCCGAGCGAGGGAGCCCTGGACCGCCGTCGAGCAGGGCGCCGAACGGAGCGTTGCCGAGCCCCGACCCGTCTACGTGTGCCCGACGACATCTTCACCCTCCGCCCGGCACCAGACAGCGGGACAGCAACGTACCCACGCCCACCGGTTCCCGTACCGATCCTTCATCGGAATCACCCTCGACCCCTGAACGCCCGGCCGCACCACTGCGTACTAAGGACATCAGTAGTGGAGCCGATTCGGAGGGCAGCAATGGGAAGTCCGGCCCTGACCTGGTCGCTCGTGACGGTCTCCGTACTCGTCGCCATGGTGAGCCTGGCCCGGCTGGCGGCGGCCGACGGCAGAGAGGCCCGCTTCGCCGCTTGCGGCGACCTGATCATGGCCGGCGGCATGGCCGCCATGTTCCTGCCTGCCACTGCCGCCACATTCGGGGACCACAGCGTCTTGTGGATCGCGGTATTCGCCGTCGTCGGCCTGGGCGGAACAGCGCTGTCCGTACGCCACACGCTCCGGCTCGGCTGGCGACACGGCCGCCACTGGGTGCACCACATCATCGGCAGTGCCGCCATGGTGCTCATGACGCTCGCCATGCCCGGCACGAACTCGGGGCCCGTCCTCGCACTGGGCATGTCCGGGCACGGGCACGGTCATGGGCACGGAGGGGCGACGAACACGGGAGACGCTTCCGAGGCGACGGACACAGCCGGGATGGCAGGAATGGATCACTCAGGCGGGATGGGTCACTCCATGGAGACCGCCCCGACGGAGATGACCGGGCACGGCATGGCCTCCGCCGGCACTCAGGCCGCCTCCTCCGGCTCCTCCACCATGTGGCGGCTGGTCCTGGCCGGACTCGCGTTGTATTTTCTGCTCTCCATCGTCGCGTCCGTGTGGACGCGGTTACGGGTCGCCGGCCGAACCACCGGGGCGGCAACGGGTCGCCGCGGTGGCCGCAGCCGCTGGGTTCACCACCTCCTGGCCCTGCCGGACGCGGTGGTCGTGTTCTTGGCGTCCCTGGCCATCTCCGTGTGGGACAGGGCCCGGCCGACGGGCGACAGGCGCCGCCCGCATGCGGCTGCTCAAAACCGGCGTCGTCGCCGCGCACCGGGTACCTCACCAGCCGCGGCCTTGACCGCACACATCGGCATGGGGGCCACGATGTCCGCGATGCTGCTCATGATGGTCGCCTGAACGAGGCGCCTGGCCGCCCGTGAGTCGGGACGCCTGCGTCCAC
>NZ_AEJC01000173.1 GCF_000317595.1 Streptomyces ipomoeae 91-03
GAGTCGGAAGGCGTGGCGGGGGCGAGAAACGCCGCCCGGATTCACGCGATGGTGTGATCATGTACCCCCATCCGGATGCCGGCCGGAGCCCAGGGGTAGGGCCCCGCCCATGACGCAGCCGTTCGAACTCCCGCACTTCTACATGCCATATCCCGCCCGCCTGAACCCCCACCTGGAAGAGGCCCGCGCCCACTCGTCCGCATGGGCCCGGCAGATGGGCATGCTGGAGGGCTCCGGCGTCTGGGACCAGTCGGACCTGGACGCGCACGACTACGGCCTGCTGTGCGCCTACACCCACCCCGACTGCGACGGCCCGGCACTCTCGCTCATCACCGACTGGTACGTGTGGGTGTTCTTCTTCGACGACCACTTCCTGGAACTCTTCAAGCGTTCCCAGGACCGCGCGGGCGGCAAGGCCCACCTCGACCGCCTCCCGCTCTTCATGCCGCTGGACCTGTCGGCCCCCGTACCGGAACCGCAGAACCCGGTGGAGGCGGGTCTCGCCGACCTGTGGGCGCGCACGGTGCCGGCGATGTCGATGGACTGGCGCCGCCGTTTCGCCGTGGCGACGGAGCATCTGCTGAACGAGTCGATGTGGGAGCTGTCCAACATCAACGAGGGGAGGATCGCCAACCCCGTCGAGTACATCGAGATGCGCCGGAAGGTCGGCGGCGCCCCCTGGTCGGCCGGCCTCGTCGAGTACGCCACCGCCGAGGTCCCCGCGTCCGTGGCCGGGTCCCGCCCGCTGCGGGTCCTGATGGAGGCCTTCTCGGACGCCGTCCATCTGCGCAACGACCTGTTCTCGTACCAGCGGGAGGTCGAGGACGAGGGCGAGAACAGCAACGGCGTACTCGTCCTGGAGACGTTCTTCGACTGCGGTACGCAGCAGGCCGCCGAGATGGTCAACGACATCCTCACCTCCCGGCTGCACCAGTTCGAGAACACCGCGCTCGTCGAAGTACCGGCGCTCGCGCTGGAGAAGGGCCTCACCCCGGCCGAGGTCGCGGCCGTGGCGGCGTACACGAAGGGGCTGCAGGACTGGCAGTCCGGCGGCCACGAGTGGCACATGCGGTCGAGCCGCTATATGAACAAGGGCGCGGCGGGCTCGCGCGGCCCGCTCGACCTCGGCGGCGCCGTTCTCTCCGGCCCGGCGCTCGTCGCGCAGGCCGACTTCGGCACCTCCGCCGCCGACATGGGGGCCCTGCTCGCGTCGGCGGCGGCGCAGCGGCTGCGCGCCCACACGCACACGCCGTACCAGAAGGTCGGACCGTCCCGGCTGCCCGACTTCTACATGCCGTTCAAGGTCGAGATCTGCCCGCATCTGGACGGCGCCCGCGAGCGCCTCGTCCCCTGGATGCACGCGATGGGCATGCTGAGCGAGGGCGTCTGGGACGAGGAGAGGCTGGCCGCGGCCGACCTCCCCCTGTGCTCCGCCGGCCTCGACCCGGACGCCACACCCGAGGCGCTCGACCTGAGTTCCCAGTGGCTGGCCTGGGGGACGTACGGCGACGACTACTACCCGCTCGTCTTCGGTCACCGCCGTGACCTCGCCGCCGCGAGGCTGACCACGGCCCGGCTGTCCGACTGCATGCCCATCGAGGGAGAGGAGGTCCCGGTCCCGGTCAACGGGATGGAACGGGGACTCATCGACCTCTGGGCGCGTACGACGGCGGAGATGCCCCCCGACCAGCGGCGCACCCTGAAGGAGTCGGTCGACAAGATGACCGAGAGCTGGGTGTGGGAGGTGCTCAACCAGCTCCAGCACCGCATCCCGGACCCGATCGACTATCTGGAGATGCGGCGCGCCACCTTCGGCTCCGACCTCACCCTCAGCATGTGCCGGATGGGCCACGGCCCGCAGATCCCGCCCGAGGTCTACCAGAGCGGCCCCGTCCGCTCCCTGGAGAACGCCGCCATCGACTACGGGTGCCTCATCAACGACGTCTTCTCGTACCAGAAGGAGATCGAGTACGAGGGCGAGGTCCACAACGCGATCCTCGTCGTGCAGAACTTCTTCGGCTGCGACTATCCGACCGCGCTCGGGGTGGTCCACGACCTGATGACGCAGCGGATGAAGCAGTTCGAGCATGTCGTCGCCCATGAACTGCCCGTGGTCTACGACGACTTCGAGCTGTCGGACGAGGCGCGCGCGATCATGGCCGGCTATGTGACCGACCTGGAGAACTGGCTGGCCGGCATCCTGAACTGGCACCAGCGGGTCGACCGCTACAAGCCCGAGTTCCTGGCCCGCCGCGCCCATGGCTTCGTCCCGGACCGGCCACCGGCGCTGCCGTTCAGGCCGGCCCCGGTTCACGCCGGCTGACATGCCACCCGGGTCACGTGCTCGACCGCGGCCCGGGTCGGCGCCCGGACGAAGGGGTGCGGGCGGCGGTACGCGATGTGACGGGGTGTCAGTGTCACTCTTTCGTGGCTCGTCGCACCGTCGTGCGCCGGGTAGCTGTCCTGCCGGAGGCGCACCGTATGCCTCCTGCCGGAGGCGAACCATGGAACCGACCGCACAGACCGGGCCGACCGCACAGACCGGGCCGACCGCACAGGCCGGACCGACCGCACCGACCGCACCGACCCCGCAGAAACCCGAGCCCATGCCGGGCCGGGAGCCCGAGGGACGCCGTGCGTCCGCCCCCGCCCGGCGCCCGCACGCCGCACCGCGCCGGGCCCGGCAGCGGCTGACCACCCTGCTGTTCGCTCTGCTCGGCTGCGTGATCCTGCTCCTGTCGGGGATCGGGCTCGGCACGATGGGCGCCACGGTGATCGGCCTGAGCAGACTCGCGGAGCTGCGCGAGGGCTCGCCGCCGCCCGGAGCCTCCCCTCGGCCGGGCGGCGGCGGCCAGGCGCAGGCCGGCCCGTCCACGCCCGTCACCGAGTCGGCTGCCGGTGACGGGAGCCCGGTGCCGTCGGCCGGTGGTGACGCCGTACGCCCCGCCCTCGGCATCGAGGTCGTCGACGCCTCCGGAGTCAGAGGCGCGCGGGTCGTCGGCGTCCACGTCCCCGGCCCCGGCCATACGGCGGGTCTGGTCCGTGGTGATGTCGTGACCGCGTTCGCCGGAATCCGGGTCCGATCGGCGACCGACCTCGCGCGGGCGATCGCCACGGCACGCCCCGGGGTGGCGGTGGAACTCGTCGTGCGGCACGCGGACGGCGGCCGTCAGGAGTTGGCGGCGGTCCCCGGAGTGGTCACCTGAGGAGCCCGCGCAGGAGTGTGTGGAGGCCGCCCGTCGAGGCAGCCGGCGGCCGGTGACCGGCAGGTCGTGCGCCGACCCCTGCCACGGCCTACGCCGCCACCCTGAAGTGGCTGGTCAAGCGCCCCTCGTCGTCCAGCACATGGAACGCCAGCCCGGGCGGCGCCTCGCGGTCGGCGACCTGCTCGCCCTCCCAGGGAAGCCGCAGCGTCCAGGTCACCCCCGGCCCCACGACGAGCGGCCGTCCCGCGAAGACGGTCGCGGCGGGTGTGTGGGCGTGCCCGGTGATGAGCCCCGCGATCTCCGGTCGGCGCCGCATCAGCCGGGCCAACGCGGCGGGCCGTCCCAGCCGGTACTCGTCCGGCAGCGGGTGGTGCAGCGCGACCGGCGGATGGTGGAAGGCGAGCAGTGCCGGTTGGTCGCCGTCGAGGCTGTCGAGCGTCTCCTCGATCCAGGCGTACGTCTGCGCGTCCAGCTCGCCCTCGTCCCGCCCGGGAATGCTGGAGTCGCACATCAGTACGGCAGCGTCCGCGAAGACGTGCACGCTGTTGACCGGCCCCTCGGCGGCGGGCTCCCCGAGCAGCGCCTTGCGGTAGGCGGCCCGGCTGTCGTGGTTGCCCGGACAGGTGAGCACCGGGAAGGGGGCGCCGCCCTCGCGCAGACCGAGGATGCGCGCCGCCTCCTCGTACTCGTCCTCCGCGCCGTGGTCCGCGATGTCCCCGGTCACCAGCAACGCGTCCACTCGTCCCGGCAGCTCCCACAGCAGATCCCGTACGCGCTCGGCACGCCTGGTCGCCCTTTCGGTTCCGTCCAGATGCAGATCACTGATGTGCGCGAGTACGAGCATCGTCGTACGCCTCCCCTTGGCCCGCTAACCATGCCCTAATGGAACGCATGAATCTAAGCATTAGCTCTAATGGGTGTGCAATCCTCAACCATTAGGTTTCCATGGCGGTTGACGCCATACCGCAATCGGCTCGCGTGCGCTGCGGCGGAGGGGCAGGATGCTCCCCGTAGCCCCAGGGAGCTCCGAGCACAGGGAGGCATGGATGACCGGTCCCGCCGGCGGAGGGCCCGCGCCCTTCACCACCGACGACTACCGGGCCCGGATGCGGCGGGCGGCGCGGGCCGCCGCGGACGCCGGGCTCGACGGGCTGCTGGTCGCGCCCGGCCCGGATCTGGTGTGGTTGACGGGGTACCGGCCACCGGAGACCGAGCGGCTCACCCTGCTCGTACTGCGGGACGGCTCGGACCCGGTGCTGGTCGTGCCCGCGCTGGAGGCCCCGGACGCCGAGGAGGCACCCGGCGGACCCGCGCTCACCCTGCGGGACTGGGCCGACGGCAAGGACCCGTACGAGGCCGCCGTCTCCGTCCTCGGCCCGCGTGGCCGGTTCGGCGTCAGCGACAACGCCTGGGCGCTGCATCTGCTGGGCCTGCAGCGACGGCTGCCGGACACGGCGTACGTCGGGATCGGCGAGAGCCTGCCGATGCTGCGGGCCGTCAAGGACGCGGCCGAGCTGGAGCGGATGGCGGCCGCCGGCGCCGCCGCCGACGCGGCGTACGAGGAGATCCGGAAGGTTCGCTTCGCCGGTCGGCGGGAGAACGAGATCGCCGCCGATCTCGCCGAGCTGCTGCGCGGCTTCGGGCACTCCCAGGTCGACTTCACCATCGTCGCCTCCGGCCCGAACGGCGCCAACCCGCACCACGAGGCCGGCGACCGGGTCGTCCGGCGCGGCGACATGGTCGTCCTCGACTTCGGCGGCCTCAAGGACGGCTACGGCTCCGACACCTCCCGCACCGTCCACGTCGGCGAACCGGACCCCGAGGAGCGCGAGGTGCACGACATCGTGCGGGCCGCCCAGGAGGCGGGCTGCCGCGCGGTACGGCCGGGCGCAGCCTGCCAGGACGTGGACCGTGCCGCCCGCGCGGTCATCACCGAGGCCGGGTACGGCGACCGGTTCATCCACCGCACCGGGCACGGCATCGGCGTCACCACGCACGAACCGCCGTACATGGTCGAGGGCGAGGAACGCCCCCTCGTACCCGGCATGTGCTTCTCGGTCGAACCCGGCGTCTATCTGCCGGGCCGCTTCGGGGTGCGGATCGAGGACATCGTGACGGTCACGGAGGACGGCGGCCGACGCCTCAACAACACCCCGCGCGAAATGGCGATAGTGGACTGAGGAGCCCCCGAACCCCGAACGACCCTCCGGACGACAACGGCGCGACCATGACCCAGGCACCGACACCCACCGCGGACACCGTCCGCCGACTCGTGCGCTCCCTGCTGAAGAGCGGGGGTGGGGGCGGTGAGGAACCGGATGTGCGGCCCCTCACCGAGGCGGGCGGGTCGCGCACCTGGTGGGTCGGCAGCCGCCATGTGCTGCGGCTCGCCCCCGACCGGCACGCCGTCGTACGCCAGCGGCGGGAACTGCGGCTACGGGACCTGGTCCGGCCGCACGTCGGGGTCGCCGTCCCGGTGAGCGTCGCGCACGGCGAGTGGTCCGGTGGGCTCACCTGCACGCTCGACACCAGGATCCCGGGGACGACCGCGCACGTGCACGACGTGTCGGCCGTGGGCGAGGCCGATCTGGCGGGGCTCCTCACGGGGCTGCGCGAGGTGCCGCTGAGGCAGGTGGAGGCGCTCGGGATGCCGCGGCTGGCGCCGCGCTCGCTGGAGGCCCTGCGCACGGCCGCCGTGCGCGCGGCGCGGGACCTCGCGGAGGCCGACGAGTTCAACGCCGCCCGGCTCGGGCAGCTCACCCCCGCGAACGCCGCGCAACTGACCGCGTCCGGCGCCGTTCTCGTCCACCACGGCCTTCGGGGCGAGCACCTTGTGGTCAGCGCCGATGGTCGGGTGCGCGGGGTTCTGGGCTGGGCCGACGCGGTCCTCGGCGA
Organism: Streptomyces ipomoeae 91-03; assembly: GCF_000317595.1. GTDB lineage: Bacteria > Actinomycetota > Actinomycetes > Streptomycetales > Streptomycetaceae > Streptomyces > Streptomyces ipomoeae. Next base: position 6,102 of record NZ_AEJC01000173.1, read on the forward strand.
CCCCGCGGAGGACATCGCCGCCCTTGCCACGGCCGTCGGTTCCCCCGCCGCCGTACGCGCCGCCACCCTCGCGGGATACGGCGCCCGCCCCTGCCTGCGGGGGCTGTGGCTGGCCCGCTGCGACACGGTCATCGCTCTCGCGGGAGCCGTCCGGGGCGGCGCCGCCGCCCCGCCACCGGCCCTGCGGGATCGCCTGCGGCGCGCGTGGGAGGCGATCCTGCTGGAGAGGGTGACGGATCTGAGCGGCGAGGACTGAACCTGTTCGCGGCTGCCACCGCTCACGGCACCGTCAGCACCACGCACGACTCCCCGCCCAAGGTCAGCACCCCGTCCGCCGCCGGCCCCTCCAGCGGCTCCCAGGCCGCCAGCACCCTCGCACGGGGCACCCCCAACGGAATCGCGGCCGGCGCCTCGCCGAGGTTCACGGCGACCCGTACATCCCCCCGCCGGAAACCGAACCACCGGGCCTCCTCGTCGTACGTGACCTTGACGTCGGCGAGGTCGGGGTCGGAGAGGTCGGGATGGGCGTGCCGGAGGGCGATGAGTTCGCGGTACCAGGCGAGGACACGGGCATGGGGCTCGCGCGAGGGCTCGGACCAGTCGAGGCAGGAGCGGTCACGGGTCGCCGGGTCCTGCGGATCCGGCACATCCTCCTCGGCCCACCCGTGCGCCGCGAACTCCCGCCGCCGCCCCCGCCGTACCGCCTCCGCCAGCTCCGGATCGGTGTGGTCGGTGAAGAACTGCCAGGGCGTACCGGCGGCCCACTCCTCGCCCATGAAGAGCATCGGCGTGAAGGGCCCGGTGAGCACCAGCGTCGCCGCGCAGGCCAGCATCCCGGGGGAGAGGGACGCGGAGAGGCGGTCGCCCTGGGCGCGGTTGCCGACCTGGTCGTGGGTCTGGGCATAGCCGAGCAGCCGGTGCGCGGAGACCCGCGTACGGTCCAGGGAGCGGCCATGGCGGCGGCCTCGGAAGGACGAGTACGTGCCGTCGTGGAAGAAACCGCCGGTCACCGTCTTCGCCAGCCCGGCCAGCCCGGCCCGCGCGAAATCCTCGTAGTAGCCCTGCGACTCACCCGTCAGGGTGGTGTGCAGCGTGTGGTGGAAGTCGTCGTTCCACTGCGCGTGCAGCCCGAGGCCGCCCTGCGCGCGCGAGGTGACGAGCCGGGGGTCGTTGAGGTCGGACTCGGCGATCAGGAACAACGGCCGCCCCACCTCGGCGGCGAGTACGTCCACCGCCGTCGACAGCTCCTCCAGGAAGTGGTACGCGCGGGTGTCCCGCAGCGCGTGCACCGCGTCCAGGCGCAGCCCGTCGAGCCGGTAGTCCCGCAGCCACGCGAGCGCGCTGCCGACGAAGTACGCCCGCACCTCGTCCGAGCCGGGCGCGTCCAGGTTGACGGCCGCGCCCCAGGGCGTGTGGTGCCGCTCGGTGAAGTACGGGCCGAACACCGGCAGGTAGTTGCCGGAAGGACCCAGGTGGTTGTGGACCACGTCGAGCACGACCCCGAGGCCCAGCTCGTGCGCCGCGTCCACGAACCGCTTCAGGGCCTCCGGGCCGCCGTACGGCTCGTGCACGGCCCAGAGGGACACGCCCTCGTAGCCCCAGCCATGGGTCCCGGGGAAAGGGCACAGCGGCATCAACTGCACATGGGTGACGCCGAGTTCGGACAGGTGCCCGAGTCGCCCGGCCGCCGCGTCCAGGGTGCCCTCGGGCGTGTACGTGCCCACGTGCAGCTCGTACAGCACCGCGCCCGGCAGCCCGCGCCCCGCCCATGGCGCCCGCCACGTGTACCGGCCGTGGTCGACGACCGCGCTCAGCCCGTCCGGGCCGTCCGGCTGGCGGCGCGAGCGCGGATCGGGGCGCACCGGGCCGTCGTCGACGGCGAACCCGTAGCGCGTCCCGTCCGTCGCCTCCGCCTCGGCGATCCACCAGCCCGCGCGCTCCGGATCGCGCTCCATCGCATGCACGGCGCCCGCGCGGTGGAGCGTCATACGGTCGGCCTGCGGTGCCCACACCTCGAACTGCACGGAACGGTTCTCCCTCGGCTGCCGGTCGTGATGGTCGGGTGGTCAGGAGGTAGCCCGTCCATCGTGCGGCAAACGGGATCAATTCTCCTTCGGAACGGTGAGTTTGCCGCTCATGTCCACCGGAGTGTCCGCAGATGGTCACCGTTTACGCGTCTTCTGGACACCCCGGCCCCACTGACCGACAATCACCTGCGTGACGTCGTCTTTCGAGTTCCACACGTACCCCGCGCGGCTGTCGGACGCGGAGCGCGACCGCGCGCTGAGGGTGCTCCGTGACGGCGTCGCCCTGGGCCGGCTGTCCCACGACACGTTCATCCGCCGCATGGAGCTGGCGCTCATCGCCCGCCGCTCCGACGAACTCGCCGCGCTCACCGCCGATCTGCCCGTCGAGAACCGCTGGTCCCGGCTGGTCCTCGGCACCGTCGGCGCCATCTCCGGCTTCGGGGTGAAACTGCGCCGCGCCTGGCAGGCCGAGCGGCTCCCCAAGCTCCAACTGCCGCACCCGGCGAGCGGCCACGCCCTGCGCATAGGCCGCGACCCGGCGAACGGGCTCCGGCTCAGCCACGAGACGGTCTCCCGCGTCCACGCCGAGCTGACCCGGCAGGGCGGCATGTGGATCCTGCGCGACCTCGGCTCCACCAACGGCACCACCGTCAACGGACGACGGGTCATCGGCGCGGCCGTCGTCCGCGACGGCGACCAGGTGAGTTTCGGCCGCATGGCGTTCCGCCTCTCCTCCGACTGACCCGCCCATCCGACCCACCACAAAGCTCTGGCCTGGGATTTACCCAGCGAGTTTCTCAACTCTCCTTCCCATCCAAGGTGTTGACGTACGTTCTCGGCCATGACTGACTGTGCGTACACCATGTACATGAGGTGAACCGACGGCATCACCCATGGGGAGGTGTGCCCTGCCGCCACTTCTCCGCTACCCGACCGTGGACGAACTGTCCGCCCGCGCCGCGACACTCGTCGCCCGACATCCGCACCGCGCCCGACTGCGCCGCGTGGGCACCTCACGGGCGCGCACACCGATGTGGCTGCTGTCCGTCGGCCACGGCAGCCGCCACGCCCTGATCGTCGCGGGCCCGCACGCCAACGAACCCGTGGGCGGCGCCACCGTCCTCCGCCTCGCCGAACGGGCCCTGGCCGACCGCCGGTTCACCGAGGACGCCGACACCACCTGGAACCTGCTGCTCTGCCTCGACCCCGACGGCTCCCACCGCAACGAGGGCTGGCTGTCCGGCCCGTACACCCTCGGCCACTACTTCCGTAACTTCTTCCGCCCCGGCTTCCTCGAACAGCCCGAGTGGCTGCCCGACGGCGCCGCCGGGGCCGTCCTGCCGGAGACCCGCGTCCTGCTCGACCTCCAGGACGAGCTGCGCCCCTTCTTCCAGTGCTCGCTGCACGGCGTCGACGTCGGCGGCGGCTTCGTCGAGCTGACCCGCGAACTGCCCGGCCTCGCCGAGCGCGTCGCCCACACCGCCGCCCACCTCGGCATCCCGCGCGAGCTCGGCCCGTACGACACCCTGTACTGGCCGCGCCTCGGCCCCGCCGTCTACCGCATCCCGCCCCCGCGCCGCGGTGACCTGGCCGCCGCCATCACCGAGGCCGCTGTCGAGTCCACCTGGTACCACCCGCACCGCTACGGCACGGTCACCGCCGTCGTCGAGGCCCCCATGTGGGGCGTGACCGCGGTGGAGGACGGCTCCCCGAGCCCCGACCCCGACGCCGTCCTGCGCACCGTCAGCCGGACGCTCCGCCACGACACCCGGCTCCTCGAGGACATCCTCGCCCGCATACGCCCCTCGGTGAGCGCCGGCCCGGACGCCGCCCGCCTCCTCGCCCCGGTCGACGACTATTTACTGGTCGGCCCCGGCCTCGCCGACTCCTGGGACCCCGACGTCCCCGACGGCACCGCCCGACCACTGCCCCCGCTCGACACCGCCCGCCTCACCACCCTCGGCATCTCCGGCCGCCGCGTCGCCCTGCGCACCGCCGGCCTGCTGCACCAGCTGGTCACCCGCGCCGGACGCGACCCCGCCGGCGTACTGCCCGAGCTGGACCGGCTCATCGACGACTGGTGCGCCGACTACCGCGACGGCTACGGGGCCCGCTGGATCCCGGTCACCCGCCAGGCCCAGTACCAGACCCACGTGGTCCTCGCCGCGTTCGAACTGGCGGCGGAGCGCGAACGAGAAGAGACCACCGTGGTGGATTCCCCTGTGGGCTCCCGTTCGGGTGAGCCGGACTGGAGTTCCGAGCCCGCCGTGCCGATGCACCGGGAATGACACACACCACCCACGCCGTACGCCACGCCGTCCTCGCGACCCTCGCACTCCTCACGGTCGGTGCCTCGGCCCCGGCCGACACCGAGTCCACCTTCCCGGGCAACTGGCTCTACGTCTCCCTCACCCGCGACGGCGCCCAGGCCGGCGCCATCCGAAGCGCGCTCCTCCTCTGCGACCCACCCCAGGGCCACACCCGGGCCGCCCAGGCCTGCGCGGAACTCCGCGACGCCGACGGGGACATCAACCGCATCCCCCACAAGAACTCCATCTGCACCCAGATCTACGCCCCGATCCGCGCGACGGCCCGCGGCGAGTGGAACGGCAGACAGGTGACGTACGAGCAGACGTTCGCGAACGGGTGCGTACTGACGGCGAGAACGGGGGCGGTGTTCGCCCTGTCGGATGAGAGTCCTGCGGCGCCCTGAAAGGGGCGCGGGCTGTATCGATGTGCCGGTCCGCCGAGGGGGCGCGCCCAGCCACGACGCCGCCGCACCCGCCCGGAGCGACCCATCGCGGCACCCCAGTGGGCGATCAAGCCACCATGTCACCCCGCGCATGAAGCGCCGCTGCCAACACCGTTCGAGCCTGGAGCTCGACCTGGTCCCGCAACGGCACCCACCGGGCCCGGAAGCGGTCGGCAAAAGAGTCACACCACTCTGCGACGAGTTCTTCGAGCAGGGGCGCCCCGGGGTCGTCGGCCTCTCTCAGCACGCGCAGCGACATCGCGGCGGCCCGCAGCGACAGCCGGCGCCCGAAGGCGTCGACGCTGCCCACGTACGCCATGGAGACGTCCTGCGGCGGCCCGTCGATCCAGTCGCGGGCCAGCCCGGGCACCAGGGCCAGCGCCCACCGGGCGGCCCGCAGCAACGGCCCCTCCGGACCCGGCAGCCGGGGCAGCGCCTCGGCCAGAACCCGCTCCACCTCGCCCGCCTCGGCCAGCAGCCGCCGGGCCAGATGCCGGAGCGCCGCCGCCGGGGCGGGGTGCGGGGCGGTGTCGTCCACCTGGTCGCTCGCCCACATCGGTACCTCCACGACCGCGGTGAGACCGCCGTACCGGTGGGCGTGGTACCAGGTGCTGTGCCGGGCGTCGTCCGGCACGCCGGCGTGGGCCGCGTAGGCGCCGGGGCGCGGCATGACGAACACACCGGGACCGGAGACGGGCCAGCCGGCGGCGTCGGAGGCGCCCATCTCGACCGGTATGCCCAGCTCGGCCGCCGACTTGGCGAACGGCTCGGCCAGCCCCGGCACATCCTTCGTCAACTGCACCCAGCTGCCGCCGAGATCGGTGCCGTGCAGGGTCACCTGGAGGTACGGCCGCAGCTCGTCCATGACCTTCAGCAGGGCACGCGTCTCGGGCGGCAGCCGGTCCGGCGGCAGCACCGACGGCGACCACTCCGGCTGCTCGGGACCGGCCGGCCGGAAGAAGCCCAGGTGGTAGTCGAGGAGGGTGCGCGGCGCCGGAGTCGTGTGCAGGCTCGCCCCGTCCGGGTCCGCGCACAGCACGAAGTGCCAGGAGACTCCGGTCCGTAACTCCCGTTGACGTACTACCCGTTCGGCCAGTTCGAGCACGGTGGAGCCGCCGGTCGGCTCGTTCGCGTGAGCACCCGCGACGACCAGGACGGCACGCCTCGCGCGTCCCACGGACAGCAGCCGCAGCGGCCGGCCCGCGCGCGAGACACCGATCCGCCTCAGCGCGCACAGACTGGGCCGACGCGCAGTCAAGGCCCGCGCCGACGACTCCAGTTCCACCACTGTGGGATAACCGAGCTCCGACAGGAGACCCACCCCCGTTCCGTCCACCTGACATGGCGGTCCCACGAACCCGACCGGGTCGAGCGCGGGGACTGAACGCAGTGTCCGCCCGTGGAAGGGGCGGCTCCAAGGGGCGCCCAGTGGCATTGACCACCACACGGCGCGGGAGTCACCACCACCCTGCGCGGAGGTCACGGGACTACCCGCCACCCGGCATGGAAGTGACGACTACCCGGCGTCGACCCGCTCCAACAGCGCCACCGGCAGCACCTCGAACAGCTCCGCCACCCGCACCCGCCCCGCGAACTCCCGCTCCCCGCCGAGCACGTCGACCCACCGCCCCGCAGGCAGCGCCAGCTCGGTGTCCGCCCAGCCCCCCGCCTCCGCCAGCCGCAGCGACAGCCGCGTGACCGCCGAGAGCACCGCACCCGACCGCACGAAGGCCACACAGTGGGCCGCCCTCGCCCCCTCGGCCGTCAGCGGAGCGTACGTCGCCGTGTCCCCGAAGAGCTCGGGGCGCCGCCGACGCAACCGCAGCGCGGCCACCGTGAGCCGGAACTTCTCCGAGCTGTCCTCCTGAGGCGCGAAGGGCCGCCGGTTGTCCGGGTCCACCAGCGCCCGGTACTCGCCCTCCGTGCCCTGGTAGACGTCCGGCACCCCCGGCATGGTCAGCTGAACCAGGGCCGCGCCCAGCGCGTTCGCCCGCGCATGGGGCTCCAGCGCGGCCCGCAGCCCCTCCCTCACCCGGGTGTCCACCGCCGGCCCCCGGGCCACGAAGTCGGCCACCGCCTGCTCGTACGCCGGGTTCTGCTCGGTCCAGGAGGTGTGCAGTCCCGCCTCCCGCACATGCTTCAACAGGGCGCCCTGAAGACGTTCCTCGTCCGCGGGACCGAGCCCGAACGCCGTCTGCCAGGCCGCCCACGCCAGCTGCGGATCCGGTACACCCGCGCCGTCCCGCGTCACCTCCGCCAACGCGTCGGCCCACCGCTCGGGACACTCGCCGAGCACCGCGATGGCCGCCCGCACATCCGCGCTGCGCTTGGTGTCGTGCGTCGACAGCACCGTCCCCGTGGCCGGCCAGTCCCGCTGTGCACGCGCGCAGTACGCGTGGAAGTCCGCCGGGGCCACGGCCGGACTCCCGGGATTCCCGCCCACCTCATTCGCGGACAGCAGCGGCACATACCGGTAGAACGCCGTGTCCTCCACGGACTTGGCCCGCAACGCCGACGACGTCTGAGCGAACCGCGTCCGGAACTCCACCTGCTCCGGCCCGTCCCCGTACCGCCCCAGCACCAGATCCCGTACGACATCCACCGACCGCGCCTCCTCGGGCACCGTGAACGCCGTACGCGCATCGGCGGCGGCCTCCTCGGTGACGACGAGGGAGGCGTCCTGGGAGGAGTACGGCCGATACACCTCCATCCGTACGAGCAGCTCGCACAGCGCGGTGCGCAGCGCCCACGGCGCGTGGTCGCGCAGGGTGAGCTCTGGGGAGCGCTCGCACAACCGGTGCGCCACCCGGGTGAGCCGCTCCACCTCCGTGGCCAGCTCGTGCGAGAGCACCCGATGGGCGGCCCGCCGCACCGTCGACTCCCAGTGCCCACCCCGATCGCCCTGCGCGGCGACGAACCGACGGTACTGCCCCAACAGCTCCCCGGCCCCGGCCGGATCCACGAACAACCCGTCGACATGCCGCAGGGCGTCGTAACCGGTGGTCCCCGCGACCGGCCACCCCGCCGGCAGCGACTCACCCTCGGCCAGGATCTTCTCGACGACGGTCCACCGCCCCCCACTCGCCTCGTGCAACCGCCGCAGATACGCGTCCGGATCGGCGAGCCCATCGGGGTGATCGACCCGCAGCCCGTCGATCACACCCTCGTCCAGCAGCCGCAGAACCTTCGCATGCGTCGCGTCGAACACCTCCGGCTCCTCCACCCGCACCCCGATCAACTCCGAGATGCTGAAGAACCGCCGGTAGTTCAACTCCGTACGCGCCAGCCGCCACCACACGGGCCGATACCACTGCGCGTCCAGCAGTTGCGGCAACGGCAGCTTCTCGGTGCCCTCCCGCAACGGAAAAACATGCTCGTAGTACCGCAACTCCCGCCCGTCGACCACGAACTGGTCGACCTCCTCACCCAACGGCCCCCCGAGCACCGGCAACAGCACCCGCCCGCCCTGAGCCTCCCAGTCGATGTCGAACCACCGTGCGTACGCCGACCCCGGCCCCTCCCGCAACACCTCCCACAGCGCCCGGTTGTACCGGGGCACCATGGCCATGTGATTGGGCACGATGTCGACGACGAGCCCGAGACCGTGGTCCCGTGCGGTACGGCTCAACGCCCGCAGCCCTTCCTCACCCCCGAGTTCCCCCCGCACCCGCCCGTGATCGACGACGTCATAGCCATGCCCCGACCCCGGCACGGCCTCGAGCACAGGAGAGAGGTGAAGGTGCGAGACCCCGAGACCGGCGATGTACGGCACGGCGGCCGAGGCGGCGGCGAAGGGAAAGGAGGGCTGCAGCTGAAGCCGATAGGTGGCGGCAGGCACGACAGGCGTCATGCAGACCTACGTACCCGTAGAACCATGTTTCGTGCGCTGTGACACGCAAGGGCAACCGCGGCTTTCAAGGGGGAGCGAAGCCCCCGAAGGGGCGCGGGGAACTGCGTGACCAGCCACGAACAACCCGCACCCGGCAAACACAGAAGCCCCCACGGCGATCAGCCCACGCTCACGTGGGCCGCTGAAGCACGACAAGACTCCGGTCCACCAGAGCCACCCGCTCACCGGCCTGCACCTTCGCCCCGTCCTCAGGCACCGCATCCGCGGCCCCCGTGTCCACCACCACCTGCCACTGCCGCCCATGGTTCACAGGGACCACGAACTCGAGCGGCGCCGCCGACGCGTTCACCATCAACAGAAACGAGTCATCGGTGATCCGCTCGCCGCGCGAACCCGGCTCGGAGATCGCGTTCCCGTTGAGAAACACACTCAACGCCCCGGCCTGCGTGGAATCCCAGTCCCGCTGAGTCATCTCCCGCCCCTCGGGCGTGAACCAGGCGATGTCGGACAGCTCGTCATGAGTCCCCTCGACGGGCCGCCCATGAAAGAACCGCCTCCGCCGAAACACCGGGTGATCCTTCCGCAGCCACACCATCGCGCGCGTGAAGTCCAACAGATCCCCGAACACCTCGCCGTCGCCGTCACTGTCGCCGCCGGCGGGCCACGGCACCCAGGACAACTCGTTGTCCTGGCAGTACGCGTTGTTGTTGCCGTGCTGAGTGCGCGCGAACTCGTCCCCATGGCTGAGCATCGGCACCCCCTGCGACAGCATCAGCGTGGCGACGAAGTTCCGCATCTGCCGGACCCGCAGCTCCATGACCCCGGGGTCGTCGGTCTCGCCCTCGACGCCGCAGTTCCAGGACCGGTTGTGACTCTCCCCGTCCCGGTTGTCCTCCCCGTTCGCATCGTTGTGCTTGCCGTTGTAGGAGACGAGGTCCCGCAGGGTGAAGCCGTCGTGGCAGGTCACGAAGTTGATGGAGGCGAGCGGGCGGCGGCCGTCGTCCTGGTAGAGGTCGGAGGAGCCGGTGAGCCGTGACGCGAACTCCGCCAGCGTGCGCGGCTCGCCGCGCCACAGGTCCCGTACGGTGTCCCGGTACTTACCGTTCCACTCGGTCCACAGCGGCGGGAAGTTGCCCACCTGGTAGCCGCCCTCGCCGACGTCCCAGGGCTCGGCGATCAGTTTCACCTGGGAGACGACCGGGTCCTGCTGGACGAGGTCGAAGAACGACGACAGCCGGTCGACCTCGTGGAACTGCCGGGCGAGCGTGGCCGCGAGGTCGAAGCGGAACCCGTCGACGTGCATCTCGGTGACCCAGTACCGCAGCGAGTCCATGATCAGCTGGAGGACGTGCGGGGACCGCATGAGCAGCGAGTTCCCCGTGCCCGTGGTGTCCATGTAGTAACGCGGGTCGTTCGTGAGCCGGTAGTACGACGGATTGTCGAGGCCCTTGAACGACAGCGTCGGCCCCAGATGGTTGCCCTCGGCCGTGTGGTTGTAGACCACGTCGAGGATGACCTCGATCCCGGCCTCGTGCAGCGCCCGTACCGCCGACTTGAACTCCAGGACCTGCTGCCCGCGGTCGCCCCAGGAGGCGTACGCGTTGTGCGGGGCGAAGAAGCCGATCGTGTTGTAGCCCCAGTAGTTGCTGAGGCCCATGTCGACCAGACGATGGTCGTTCACGAACTGGTGTACGGGCATCAGTTCCAGCGCGGTGACACCCAGCTCGGTGAGGTGTTCGATGATCGCCGGGTGGGCGAGCGCCGCGTAGGTGCCGCGCAGCTCCTCGGGGAGGCCGGGGTGCCGCATGGTGAGGCCCTTGACGTGGGCCTCGTAGATCACCGTGTGGTGGTACTCGGTGCGGGGCCGCCGGTCGTCGCCCCAGTCGAAGTAGGGGTTCACCACGACCGAGGTCATCATGTGGGGCGCCGAGTCCAGGTCGTTGCGCTTGTCGGGCGCCCCGAAGTGATAGCCGTACACCTCCTCGCCCCACCTCACGGAGCCACTGATGGCACGCGCGTACGGGTCGAGGAGCAGCTTCGCGGAGTTGCAGCGCAGCCCGCGCTCCGGCGCGTACGGGCCGTGCACCCGGAAGCCGTACCGCTGCCCGGGCATCACCCCGGGCAGATACGCGTGCCGTACGAACGCGTCCGTCTCGCGCAGTTCCACCGCCGTCTCGGAGCCGTCGTCGTCCAGCAGACACAGCTCGACTCGGTCGGCGGCCTCCGAGAAGACCGCGAAGTTGGTACCGGCGCCGTCGTACGTCGCGCCGAGCGGATACGCCTGTCCAGGCCAGACCTGCATGGATACGACTCTCTCAGTTGTCGCGCGCCACCGGGGACGACTCCGAGGGGAGTCTCCCCCAAAGTGATGGAACCACCCATGGCAGGACCCCGGGCCGCATCCCGCCGCACCCATCCGCGCGCCGTCTGCGCCACCGCCATGACCTGCGCCCATGGACCGGCACTGTCGACCGGCCCCATGAATCGGCTCACTCCCCACGCGACAGCACAGCGGAACAGCCGAGTCACATGCGGTGCTTGAGAAACGACCTGTCCATCCGGCTGCACCGCAACCCGCTCCCGGAGTACCCTTCCTTGATCGTTGCGTAGGGGTGAGCTCGGGGGAGCGGAAGGCGGTGCGTGGGTGGGCTCGGGAGGGCTGGAGTTGCCTCCTGGTGACGCGGGTGACGCGGGTCACGAGGAGAACTCCACAGATGTCCCACCCGGCGCGGTGTCCCTGGCACGGCCGATGGAAAGGGGATCCATCGGTCCGGAACTGGACTGGAACGCCGACGCCTGGCTCGAAGTGCGTACGCGCGCCCAGCGGGCCGGCCGCGCCTACATCTGGCTGAACCTGGTCGAGCAGCGGCTGCGCGCGGTGGTCGCCGCCGTACTGCGGCCCATCTACGAGCCCGTCCACGGCGACGACTGGGTGGTCGCCGCGGCCGGCCCCGCCGGACAGGAGTGGGTGCAGCGCGCGGTCGCGGTACGCGAGGTCAGCCGCCGCAAGGGCTATCTCCTCGACCCCGCCGACGACAACGTCCTCAGCTTCCTCACCCTGCCCCAGCTGCGCGAGCTGATGGTGCAGCACTGGCCCTGCTTCGAGCCGTACGTCGACGAACGGCGGGACGTGGAGCTGGCGCTGGACGAGCTGGAGGTCACCCGGAACGTGGTCTCCCGCAACCGCGCCCTCTCCGAGGCCGTCCTCGCCCAGGCCGAGCGCGCCTCGGCCCGGCTGCTGGAGATACTCGGCGCGGGCAGCGACATCCCCTCCGCGCGCCGGCTGCCCGTCGACGCCGTCGAGGACATGGTGGGGGACCGGTACGCGGACGTCGTCGCCGTCCACCCCGACCGGGTACGGCTGCTGCGGCAGTTCCCCGCCGAGGACCTCTTCGGCGGCGCCCGCCGCCTCGACGCCATCGGCATAGGGCTGAACCTGCTCGTGCAGAACTTCTCCGGGCGGCGGCTCGTGCGACTCGCCGAGGCCGGCTGCCGGGTGCGGCTGCTCTTCCTCAATCCCGCGTCCAGCGCGGTGAAACGACGCGAGCGCGAACTCGGCATAAAGCGCGGCGAGCTGAGCCGTGCGGTCGAGATGAACATCCTGCACATGCGCCGCGTCCGCTCCCGGCTGCGCGACCCGGGCGCCTTCGAGATCCAGGTCTTCGACGAAACCCCCCGCTTCACCGCCTACCTCGTGAACGGCGACGGCTCCGACGGCATCGCCGTCGTCCAGACCTATCTGCGGCGGACCCGGGGCATGGAGGCGCCGGTCCTGGTGCTGCGCGGCGGCAACCGGGTCCTCAAGGCGGACGAGAACGGCGAATTCGGGCTCTTCGATACATACCGCGAGGAGTTCGAAGTGGCCTGGGCGGACTCACGGCCGGTGTCGTGACCAGCCGAAGTACGGCTGAGCGGAATGCGGTCCTCGGATTGTCAGTGGGGCATGGGAGGGTGGAGGCCACTGGGGGAAAGCACCACCAAGAAGGGGGGCCACCATGGGTTGGCACCGGCAGCTGCTGATCGGCTTCGACCTGGAGACGACCGGGACGGACCCGCGCGAGGCGCGCATCGTCACCGGCGCGGTGATAGAGGTCAGGGACGGGGAGCCGGTCGGGCACCGGGAGTGGCTGGCCGATCCGGGCGTGGAGATCCCGGCCGACGCGGTCGCCGTGCACGGCATCACCAACGCCCGTGCGGCGGCCGAGGGCGGACCGGCCGACCAGGTCGCCGACGCGATCGCCGACGTCCTCGTCTCCTACTGGAAGACGGGCGTGCCGGTGGTGGCGTACAACGCGGCCTTCGACCTCACACTGCTCTCCGCGGAGCTGCGCCGCCATGGTCTGCCGTCTCTCCGTGACCGCCTCGGCGGCATGGACCCGGCGCCGGTCATCGACCCGTACACGATCGACCGCTCCATCGACCGCTACCGCCGCGGCAAACGCAACCTCGAAGCGGTGTGCGCCGAGTACGGCGTTGTTCTGTCCGCCGCCCACAACGCCTCGGCTGACGCCCTCGCCGCGGCGCGCCTCGCTCGCGCGATAGCCGAACGCCACGCCAAGGTCGCCGCCCTCGGCCCGGCGGAGCTGCACCGCCGCCAGGTCGACTGGTACGCCGAGTGGGCAGCCGACTTCCAGGCGTTCCTGCGCCGCAAGGGCAATCCGGAAGCGGTGGTGGACGCGATATGGCCACTGCGGGAGTTGGCAGCCGAGGGAGCTCCGTAGGGCCGACGGCGCGTCGTCGGCTGAGGGCGCGGGTGAGCGCCGTAGGCCCGAGGGCGCGTCGTCGGCTGCGGGCAGGTGGGGGCTGGTCGCGCAGTTCCCCGCGCCCCTTACGGGGCGCGTTGTGGCTGCCGGGCTAGAACGGATACCACCGCACCGTCTCGTCGCCCTCCCGCAGCGAAGCCACCCTTCTCTCGAACTCCGCCAACGCCTTCGGATTGCTCGGGGCGTGCTGGGCCACCCACGCACAGCTCGCCGTCTCCCGGGCGCCGCGCAGCACAGCGCACCCTTCCCACTCGCGCACATCAAACCCGTACGCATCCACGAACGCGTCGTACTCCTCGTCCGGCAGCCCATACCGGTCGTGGGACAGCGCCATCACCACCAGGTCGTGCTCACGCAGATCGCTGGAGAAGGTCTCCAGGTCGACCAACACCGGGCCGCCCGACCCCACGTGCACGTTGCGCGGCAGCGCGTCCCCGTGGATCGGCCCGGAGGGCAACCGCGGCACGAGCGCGGCGGCGGCCGACGCGAACCCGTCGCGGCGCTCCCGCAGATACGCCGCGTCGGCCGGATCGATCGCGTCCCCGGCCAGCCGCAGCCACCGCTCGACACCGCCCAGCAGTTCACGGCGAGGCAGTTCGAAGGAGGGAGAGGGCAGCGCATGAACCAGCCGCAGCAGTTCGGCCAAATCCCGGGCCCCGGCGGGGCGTACGGGATCGCCCAGCCGGTGCCACACCGTCACCGGGTGCCCCTCCACGAGCAGTGCCTCGGACTCGGCGGCCCGCACCGCCGGCACCCCGGCCTCCGCGAGCCAGACCGCGATCCGCAGTTCACGGCGGGCCCGGTCGAGGAGTTCGGCGTCGCGGCCCACCTTGACCACCAGGTCACCGACGGCGAACACCGCGTTCTCGCCGAGCGCGAGCAGCCGCGCGTCCCCGGCCGCCCCGGGCAGCACACCCGCCGCGCCCAGTACGTCCCGCGCCCGTGCCTCGTCCATCCTTCGCCTCCGTGTCCATACCACTGGCCCGCCCCAGCAGGGCGTCAGGTTCACGCCATACGGCGGCCAGTCTCGCATTCGCACAGGTCGGACGATGTGCGCGGTGCCTTGACGACCCCTCATGCCCTCAGCACCATGACGGAGGCCCCGTGGGCGACCACACCGCCACAAGTCACGCAATATTCCCGAAGGAGTCGATTGCATGACCCTGGCGACCGCGACGCCGAAGCGACCGCGACCGGCGAGGCGGCGCGCGCCGGAAGCGGCCCGGGAGGGGCGTCTCGTCGATCACGGCGCATGGTTCCTGGTGCTGCCGGCGCTGATCCCGATCCTGGTGCTGAGCGTCGGACCGCTGCTGTACGGGATCGCGCTGGCGTTCACCGACGCCCAGTCGGGCCGGACGGAACCCACCCAGTGGATCGGCGCCCTCAACTTCCGGGACCTGCTGCACGACACGCTGTTCTGGGACTCGTTCCGGATCGGCCTGCTGTGGGCGGTCGGCGTGACCGTGCCGCAGTTCCTGCTCGCGCTCGGCCTCGCCCTGCTGCTCAACCAGCGGCTGCGGCTGCGCTGGCTGGCCAGGTCCCTCGCCATCATCCCGTGGGCCATGCCCGAGGTGGTCGTCGGCATCATGTGGCGGCTGGTCTACAACCCGGACGCGGGCATCCTCAACGAGACCATCCGCGACCTGGGGCTGGGCGACGGCCGCGACTGGCTGAGCGGCCTGGCCACCGCCCTGCCCGCCGTCATGGTGGTCGGCGTCTGGGCGGGCATGCCCCAGACCACGGTCGCCCTGCTCGCCGGTCTGCAGAACACCCCGCGCGAACTCCACGAGGCCGCCGCGATGGACGGCGCGGGCGCCTGGCGCCGCTTCCGTACCGTCACCTGGCCCGCCCTCAGACCCGTCGCCCTCGCCATCACCGCCCTCAACCTGATCTGGAACTTCAATTCCTTCGCCCTGGTGTACGTCCTGACCAGCGGCGGCCCCGGCGGCCGTACCCGGCTGCCGATGCTCTTCGCGTACGAGGAGGCCTTCCGCTACGGGCAGTTCGGGTACGCGGCGGCGATGGGATGTGTGATGGTCGCGGTGATCTCGATCATCCTCGCGGTCCATCTCGTCGGCCGACTGAGCCGAGGCGGTGACGAGGCATGAGGACCAGCAGGACCGCCCGCGCCGGCCAGTACATCGCCCTTCTCGCCTATCTCGTCTTCCTGGCGTTCCCCTTTCTCTGGCTGCTCTCCACCGCCTTCAAACCGGCCCGCGAACTGGGCAGCCTCCACCCCACCTGGATCCCGGAGGACCCCACCCTCGCCAACTTCCGGCAGGCCTTCGACGAGCAGCCTCTGCTGCATGCCGCGCTGAACTCCCTGCTCGCGGCGGTCGGCGCGGCCGTCGTCGCCGTACTGATCGCGACCCCGATGGCGTACGTCATGGCCCGCCATCGCACGACGCTCTCGCGGCTGGCGACCGGCTGGGTGGTGGTGAGCCAGGCCTTTCCGTTCGTGCTGGTGATCATCCCGCTGTTCCTGGTGCTGAAGAACCTCCGGCTGATCAACTCCGTACCGGGGCTCGTCATGGTGTACGTCGTGTGGGCGCTGCCGTTCGCGCTGTGGATGCTCGTCGGGTACGTACGGGCCGTGCCGGCCGAACTGGAGGAGGCGGCGGCGGTCGACGGCGCCGGGAGGATACGGACACTGGTGTCGGTGACCGCGCCGCTGCTGGCGCCGGGCATCGTGGCGACGGCACTGTTCGCGTTCATCACCGCGTGGAACGAGTTCTTCTTCGCGCTGGTGCTGCTCAAGACCCCGGAGAAACAGACCCTGCCGGTCGTCCTCACCCACTTCATCGGCGCGGAGGGCGTCGCCGACCTCGGCCCGCTGGCCGCCGCCGCGTTCCTCGCGACGCTGCCCTCGCTGGTCGTCTTCGCGATCATCCAGAAACGGATCACGGGCGGCATGCTCGCCGGGGCGGTGAAGAGCTGATGCGGACCGATGAAGAGCCGATGCGGATCGACGGAGAGCCGATGCGCACGAGACTGCTGGTGGCCCTGGTGTTCATCGGCCTCCTGCTCACCGGCTGCACCGGCGACAGCGACGGCTCCGCCGACGGCCGCGTCACCCTCCGCTTCCAGTCCCTTGCCTGGCAGGAGGAGTCCGTCGCGGCCAACAAGGAGCTGGTGGAGGAGTGGAACGCCACGCACCCGGGCGTCAGGGTCGAGTATGTGCAGGGGAGTTGGGAGAGCGTCCACGACCAGCTGCTCACCTCCTTCGAGGGCGGTGAGGCACCGGACATCATCCACGACGCCTCGGACGACCTCGCCGACTTCGCGTACGGCGGCCATCTGGCCGAGCTGAGCGAGCTGCTGCCCGAGCGGCTCAAGGCCGACATACCGCAGCACAGCTGGGAGACGACGACCTTCGGGGACGGGATCTACGGGGTGCCGTTCCTGCAGGAGCCGAGGGTGCTCATCGCCAACGCCACGTGGCTGCGCGAGTCCGGCGTGCGCATCCCGACCCCGGAGAACCCGTGGACGTGGGAGGAGTTCCGGACGGTCGCACGGGAGCTGAGCGGCGATGGCAGATACGGCGTCGCCTGGCCGCTGAAGGAACCGGTGTCGGCCACGCTCAATCTGTCGCTGTCGGCGGGCGGACAACTGTTCCACCGAGGCGAGGACGGCAAGGTCGAGGTCCGCGTCGAGGCCGCCGACACGGTCGTACCGAAGACCGTGCACGACGAGGTGAACACCGACGAGAGCGCGTCGAGCAGCACGCTCGGCATGGGCGGTTCCGACACACTGCCCGGCTTCTTCGGCGGCAAGTACGCGATGGTCCCGCTCGGCTTCTCGTACCGCCAGCAGATCGTCCAGCAGGCACCCGAGGGCTTCGACTGGCAGGTACTGCCCGCCCCGGCCGGCGCCGACGGCCTCACCCAGGGCGTCAGCCCGCAGACCCTCTCCATCGCCGAGGACAGCCCGCACAAGAAGGAGGCCGCCGAGTTCATCGACTTCCTGCTGCGCCCCGAGAACATGGTCCGCCTCGCCCTCGGCGACTGGATGCTCCCGACCGGCACCGAGGCCCTGAAGGACCCCGCCCTGCACACGACGAAGCACGACTGGGCCACCGGCACGGCCCTCGCCGAACACCTCCGCTCCGCCCCCGCCCAGTCCGTACGCGGCTACCCGGAGTGGAAGGACAAGGTCGCCACCCCCGCGTTCCAGGAGTACTACAGCGGCGCGATCGACCTCGACGAACTCCGCGAACGGCTGGAGGAGGACGGAAACCTGGTGCTGGCGCGCTATCAGAGATGAGGGCCCGCCGTCAGCGGCGTGGAAACGCCATTGACCTTGGTGACCGGTTCGACCGTTACCTGCCCCCAAAGGTTGCGCTCGCCACTTCTTGTACGTCAGATGAACGGCTCCCAATCTGGTTCTGAACGCACATCGAACGCCAGGAAGTTGACCCATGCGCCGAGACATACCCGACCTCGCAGAGGTGCGCCGCGTCACGCAGAAGAAGCGTGACGCCTGGTGGACCGTGCTGCTCGTCGATCCGGTCGCCACCCCCCTGGTGCGGCTGACCGCGAAGTACACGAGGATCACGCCCAACCAGCTGACGTGGGGCGCCTTCCTGCTGGGCCTCGTCTCGGCCGCCTTCTTCGCCCTCGGCGACTGGCGCTGGCTGATCGCCGGCGCCGTCGTCTACCACCTGAGCTTCATCCTCGACTGCATGGACGGCAAGGTCGCCCGGCTCACCGGCCAGGGCTCGGTGTTCGGCGCCTGGCTCGACTTCGTCTTCGACCGCGTCCGGGTGGCGGCGTGCGCGGTGGCCCTGATGGCCGGGCAGTACCACCGCACGGGTGACACCCTCTACATCTGGCTCGCCGCCGCCGTCATCGGCTTCGACGCGCTCCGCTACATCAACTCCCTGGAGACCTTCAAGGTCCGCCACACCATGCGCAAGCAGATCAAGGCCCGGCTACGGGCGGCCCGCCGCGCCGAGAACGAGCGCGAACTCGCCTTCATGGAGGATCTGCTGCGCGAGAACCCCGAGGCCGACATCGAGCAGGACCTGGAACGGGCGGCCGCCGCAGCCGTACCGCCGGCAGCCGCCGAGGCTGCCCAGTCGCCGGTCGAGACGGCGCCGTCGGCTCCGCAGGCCCAGGTCGTCGATCTGCACCAGGAGTTCCGCCGCCGCTTCCCCGCCTATCTGCGCGTCCGTTCCTTCCTGCTGCGCCACCGCATCCGCCCCCACCTGATCAGCGGCATCGAGTTCCAGATGGGCGTCTTCATGATCGGCCCGTTCCTCGACTCGGTGCTGGCGGCCACCATCGTCTCCGGCGCCCTGCTGCTCGTCTTCGAGCTGGCCATCATCTACAAACTGCTGCTGTCGACACGCGACTTCACCCGCACCATCGACTCCTTCGACCGGGAGGAGGCCGCCAAGGTCGCCAAAGCCGCCTGAGCCGAGGGCGCACGGATGTGGCGTACGGCTGTCACACCTGTACCGTCTCGTCGTACGCCCCTCCCGTCCCGTACGCCCCTCCCGTCCCGTACGCCGTACCGGAACCGGCTCCGGTGACTCGTCGTGGGTGAGGTCGGGCAGGCGGTGCAGCCACTTCGGCAGGCACCAGTCGCGCTCGCCGAGCAGGGCCATCGCCGCCGCGAGGCCCCCACCTTGCTGCCCGGTGAACCCCGCCCTGCGAGAGTCCTCCGCTCGGACCCCGCCCTCTCACCGTCCGGGAGTACAGCGGCCCCCTACACCTGTCCCGACTTCTCGGGGCTCCGCCCCAGGGGCGCCGACCTATGGTGTCCCTATGGTGTCCCTATGACGACGTACGCGGCGCTCCTGCGCGGGATCAACGTGGGCGGCAGCAAGAAGGTTCCGATGGCCGACCTCCGCGCCCTGCTGAAGGGCC
Organism: Streptomyces ipomoeae 91-03; assembly: GCF_000317595.1. Lineage (GTDB taxonomy): Bacteria > Actinomycetota > Actinomycetes > Streptomycetales > Streptomycetaceae > Streptomyces > Streptomyces ipomoeae. Next base: position 25,364 of record NZ_AEJC01000173.1, read on the forward strand.
TCGGTCACGAGGCGGTGGCCACCTATCTCCAGAGCGGCAACGCGGTCTTCGCCACCGACACCGGCGACGAGGACTCCCTGGCGGCGGAGATCACGGCGGCCATCGAGAAGCACTTCGGCTTCACCGTCGACGTCCTGGTACGTGATCACGCCTACCTGGAGGCCGTACGCGAGGCCTGCCCGTTCCCGGCGGCGGAGCTGGAGGGCAGGCAACTGCACGTCACCTACTTCTCGGAGCCCGTGGACGCGGCCCGCTTCGCCGCCCTGGACCAACAGGCCTTCCTCCCCGAGGAGTTCAGCCTCGGCGACCGGGCGCTGTACCTCTACGCCCCCGACGGACTGGGCCGCTCCAAGCTGGCGGAGGCCCTGTCGAAGCCCCGTCTCCTGAAGGGCCTGATCGCCACGACCCGCAACTGGAACACGGTGGTGAAGCTGGCGGAGCTGACGAGAGCCGGCTGACAGCCACTGGTAACTCGCGAAACTACGGGACCCGGAGTACGCAGCGCCGCCCGGCAAGGGGCGGCGCTGCCCCGAGGACACCCCGATCTGCTCCGAGGACACCCCTTGAGGGTCAGAAGATGCCCGGGCCGGGGGTCAGGATGCCGTTCGGGTCGTAGCGGTTCTTCCAGGTGACGAACTGCGTCCACAGCGAGCCGTAGTGCGCTTGCCAGTCGGCCTGTGTGAACGGCGTCGCGCCGTGCGGGTAGCGCACCCCGCCGACGGCTGCCGCCTGCTGGTAGAGGCTGTAGTTGCGGTCCATCATCCGCGACGCGAAATCGGGATCGGGGCCGGACTCCACCGAGTCGGTCAGCACGCTGACCAGCCAGACCCAGGGGCCGCTCGCCCCGCTCGGGAGCCGCAGCAGCGGTCGGCCGTAGCTCGAACGCAGCATCGGGAAGATCAGTCCGAAACCGGTCGGGCCCAGGTCCTCCGGGGTCAACGAGGGAAACACCGACTCCACGAAATCCTCGACGGCGCCGTCCGGCAGGAACAGGTCCGACCACGGCTTGACCTTCGCGTCCCAGTCCAGGTTCGCGGCGAAGGAGTCGTACAGGTTGGTGACCAGGGAGATGTAGTCCAGATAGCCGTAATCCTCGAAGGGCGCCGCGCCCGCGGCGGGGCTGAGCCCGCGGAGCAGGTGGGACCTGTCGGGCACGTCGCCCGGGTCGTAGAAGACGGTGGCCCACAGGACCAGGGGCTGTGCCGTGCCCGGCTGGGGAATGCTGCCGAGCGAGTCGAACTCGCCCCGGTTCGCCAGGATGCGGATGTCCTGGAAGAAGGTCGGGATGTCCGCGTACCCGATCCGGTACGTCCGGGCCCGCTGCTTGGCCGGCACCAGGTCTATCGTCGCTCGCGTGATCACGCCGCACTGGCCGAGCCCGGCGAGCGTCGCCTCGAACAGCTCACTGTTCTGTGTGGCGGAGCACCACTTCAGCTGGCCCGTGCCCGTGACCACCTGGAGCAGCCGGGCGTGATCGACCTGCGCGCCGACGCGATAGGCCGACATCATCCCGATGCCGCCCATGGACAGGGTCCCGCCGACCGTCGTCCTGATGTAGCTGGTGATCGACACGGGTGTGAGTCCCTGCGCGTACGCGGCCTCGATCACGTCCTGCCACAGCACGCCGGTATCGACGTCGGCGCCATCCGTGCCGATCGAGTGGATCGTGTTCAGCGACTGCATCTCGATGATCAGGCCACCGCTCACGAGCGGCTGACCGAACATCGCGTGGTGCGCGCCGACCGGTGCGACCTTGATGTTGTGACTGGCGCAGAAAGCGACCATCTTGCGGATGTCCTGGACCGAACCCGGGCGGAGCACCGCGCACGGTGTCCTGAACACGATGTTGCCCTGGTCGTGCGAGTTCGCCGCGATGGCCTCCGGGTCGAACGTGAGGGTGCCGTCAAGAGACGGCGCCGCGGCGAACGACGTACTGTCCGCGGTGTCCGCGGCCACGGCCTCGGTCACCCATTGCCGGGCGACCAGGTCGAAGCCCGCCACGAGCGCCACGGTCCCGGCCCCGAACCGGGCCAGGAACCGGCGTCTGCTGACAGGACCGTGTTGTTCCTTGCATGACATAGCAGCCTCCGGGCTGTAGACGCGGCGAACCGTCGACACACCGCGTGGGGTTTGTCGTCCCGCCTTCGCGGCGAGACCAGCCGAGCGAGTTGTGCGGGGCTGACGGCCGTGCTCCGGTGCACGGCCCGGCGCCCAACTTGCGAACGGTGGTGCCAGAACTTGACCGAACTGCCTTGATGACCTGCTCGTCCCGGTGCTCGGCGTCCGGTGACCGCCGGCGCCGGGAGCGTCAGGGGGTCCGTCGCCGCCGATGTGGCGGCATGCCTGCCGCCCATGGGAAGCAGGCAGTGGCGCCTGCCACGGGACGGCCCGGCCGCCGGCATGGCGAAGCTAACGAGTGCCCTGACCCGGGCCCGGGTGCGGGACTCTGGATCTCCCCCATGGCGAACTCCCCCTGAAATTCCGCTCAGGGCCCATCATGGCGCCCGAGAGGTCCGCCGTGCGAGAGTCCGCATCACCAACGGCGGCCGGATCCGGGTTCAGTGGGCATGGGGCGGGGCGGTCCGACGCAGGCCGTCCCATCCGACGCGTCCCGTCCGAGGGGTCGTTCACCCACATCGTTTAATGACCCCATGCGATACATCGTCATCGGCGCAGGCGCGGTAGGCGGAGCCATCGGCGGCAGGCTGGCCGAATCGGGTCACCAGGTCGTGCTGGTCGCACGCGGCGCGCAGTACACGGCCCTCCGCGACCACGGCCTGCGCCTCAGAACCCCGGACGGCGACCACACCCACCACCTCCCCACGGTCGACGGCCCCGCCGCACTCGGCGAACTCCGCCCCGACGACGTCCTCCTCCTCACCGTGAAAACCCAGGACACCGAAGCCGCGCTCGCGACCTGGGGCCCGGCCCCGGTGACCGGGGGCGGCACGGCGGCGGAACGCCTCCCGCTGGTGTGCGCCCAGAACGGCGTGGAGAGCCAACGCCTCGCACTGCGCCGCTTCCGCCATGTGTACGGCGTCTGTGTCTGGCTGCCCTCCACCTTCGTGGAGCCGGGCGTGGTGTCGGCGGCAGGCACCCCGCTCACCGGCATGCTCCACCTCGGCCGCTACCCCCACGGCACCGACGACACCGCCCGGCGCATCGCCGCCGACCTCGCGAAGTCCCACTTCGAGGCCCCGGTGGTACCGGACGTACAGCGCTGGCAGTACGCCAAACTGCTGGGCAACCTGGCCAACGCCCTCGAAGCCGTCAGCGGCCCGATCGACAGCGAAGCGGCACGGGCGCTGTACGCCAGGGTCCGGGCGGAGGGCGAACGCGTGCTCGATGCCGCCGGGATCGCGTACGTGAGCGCCGAGGAACAGAAGGAGATCCGCGGCGACAAGATCACCCTGGTCCCGCTGGACGACGCTCCGCGCGGCGGCGGCTCCTCCTGGCAGTCCCTCACCCGGGGCACCGGCACCATCGAGGCCGACCACCTCAACGGCGAGATCGCCCTCCTCGGCCGCCTCCACGGCGTACCGACCCCGCTCAACGACCTCCTGCAACGGCTCGCGAACACCTTCGCCCGCGAGCGCAGGGAGGCCGGTTCGCTACCGGTGACGGAGCTGACGCGGCTGGCGGACGAGGCGGAGGGAACCGTATAGGGCCGGCGGGACCGGCGGGGCCGCCCGGCTGTCGCGTTTGTTCAAGAGACGTGACCGTGCCGTCCCTAGCGTGAGGTGCATGAAGAAGGACGACATCCACCCGTACATGATCGAATGCGCCGCCGAGGCGGCCCGTGTCGCCCGGGGCGTCACGGCCGCCCACCTCCCCCTCCCCACCCACTGCCCCGACTGGGACGTCCGCGCCCTGGTCAACCACTGGGTCCTCTACACCTCACACGGCCTCGAACACCGCGCCCTGCGCAAGCCCCTCCCCGAGGAGCTGACGAAGCGGGACTTCACCGCCGACCCGGACTGGGCCGAGGCGTACGCCGCCCAACTGGACCGCGCGGTCGCCGCCTGGGCCGACCCGGTGATCTGGGAGGGCGATGTCGACCTCGGCATGGGCGTGCTGCCGGCCATCGACCTGGCCGGGATGATCGTCAAGGAGACGGCAGTCCACGGCTGGGACGTCGCCGTCGCCACCGGCCAGGAATTCCACCTCTCCGAGGGCGCCGCCCGCCTCATTCTCGAGGTGGTCGAGACCCACGCCGACCTCTACCGCCAGTACGACGGCTTCGCGGACCCGGTACCGGTGCCGGCCGACGCACCTGTGTTCGACCGAGCATTGGCGGCGAGCGGCCGGGACCCACGACAAGGCGCGACGGGGAACGCGGCGCCGTCGCTCACGCGCTGACGCCCGCCGGCAGCAGCACCTTCCGTGACGCCTCGTCGTACCGGTACAGGAGCAGTCGGGCCACTTCCGGTGCCGGGCCCAGGACGTCGGCGAGGACGTCCGCCTCCGCCGCGCCCCGGGCGATGCGGTCCGGGAGGAAGCCGGGGGCGAGGACGTACGGGGCCACGGCCACGCGTTCGCAGCCGAGGGCGCGGAGTTCGTCGACCGCGTCCTCGGTGCGGGGCAGGGATGCGGAGGCGAACGCAGGTCGCACGGCGCACCAACCGGTGTGCCACCACTCCCGCGCGATGTCGGCGATCACTGCGATCGCCTCCGGGTCGGTGGACCCCGCCGAGGCCAGGACGACCCCGGTCGAGGACTTGTCGGCGGGGCTCAGCCCCGCCTCGTGGAGACGGCGTTCGAGGGCGGCGAGCAGCAGCGGGGAGGGGCCGAGGACCTCCGTCTGCCGGATCCTGAGCCGGGGCGGGGCCTCCCGCAGGACCGCCGGGATGTCCGCCTTGGCGTGGAACGCCCGGGTCAGGAGCAGCGGCAGGGCCACGACATCGCGTACGCCCTCCGCCGCCAGGCGCTCCAGTACCGCCTGCACGGAGGGGATGTTGAAGTCCAGGAAGCCGGTCTCCACGCGCAGCCCCGGACGCGTCGCCCGCACCCGCCGCACCAGGGCGTGCACGGTGGCGGCGTGCCGTGGATCGCGGCTGCCGTGGGCGATGACGAGGAGGACGGGGCTGCGGCTCATGGAGGTTCGGCTCTTTCGGCTCTCTTTCAGCGGCTCATGGGTCGGTGTCAGCGGCTCACGAGCAGACCGCGGCTGCGCAGCACCCACCGCTCCAGCGGACTGAAGATCAGCAGGTCGATGGCGATACCGACGATCAGGATGAGGAAGATGGCCAGGAAGACCTGCGACATGCTGCTGTTGGTGCGGCCCGCCTCCAGCAACTGGCCGAGGCCCGTGCCGATGTCCGGTGCCTTGGCGATGATCTCGGCGGCCATCAGGGAGCGCCACGAGAACGCCCAGCCCTGCTTCAGGCCGGCCACATAGCCGGGGAGCGCGGCCGGCATCACGATGTGCCAGGTGCCCTTCAGCCCGGTCGCGCCGAGCGTGCGGCCGGCCCGCAGGAACAGCGGCGGGACCTGGTCGATGCCGGACACCAGACCGTTGGCGATCGACGGGACCGCGCCGAGCAGGATCACCGTGTACATCACGGAGGGCTCCAGGCCCAGCCAGACCACCGCGGGCGGCACCCAGGCCACCGACGGCAGCGACTGCAGACCGGAGAGGATGGGGCCGATCGCCGCGCGGACGATCCGGACGCGGGCCACCAGCAGACCCAGCGGGGTACCGATCGCCAGCGCCGCCAGGAAGCCGAGCAGACCGCGCGAGACGCTGGTCCAGATGTAGTCGAGGAGCGTGCCCTGCAGCCAGGCGTTCTCCACCTCGTCCCACACCGCGGACGGCGACGGCAGCTTGTAGGACGGGGCGACCTCCGCCCACACGAGGAGCTGCCACACCGCGAGCGTCAGGGCGACCGCGGTGACCGGCGGCAGCACCTTCTGGACGAGGACCTGACGCAGCGGCGGACGCCCGGTCTGTACGGAGTCCAGCGCGTCGAGGCCCGCCTCGAGACCGGCGAGATCGTCGGCGTCCTTGACGTCTTCGACGTCCTTGAGTGGCCCTTCGGCCCTGGTCTCAGTGCTGGCCATGGCGGCGGATCTCCCTACGCAGTTCTTCGGTGATCTCGACGGAGAGCTCCGCCACGGCGGTGTCCTCGATACGGCGCGGCTGCGGAATGCCCACCGTCCACTCCCGGGCCACCCGGCCGGGGCGCGAGGACAGCAGCACGACGCGCTCGGCGAGCCGTACCGCCTCCCGCACGTTGTGCGTGACGAACAGCACCGACAGCTGGGTCTCGCTCCAGATGCGGGTCAGCTCGCCGTGCAGGACGTCCCGGGTGATGGCGTCGAGCGCGGCGAACGGCTCGTCCATCAGCAGCAGCTTGCTCTCCTGGGCCAGCGCGCGGGCCAGGGCGACCCGCTGGCGCATACCGCCGGACAGCTCGTGGACGCGCTTGCCGTACGCGCCCTTGAGACGGACCAGTTCGAGCAGCTCCTCGGTCCGCTCGCGCCGTTCGTTCTTCGGAACGCCCCTGAGTTTCAGGGCGAGTTCGATGTTCTTGCCCGCGGTCAGCCACGGGAACAGGGCGTGCTCCTGGAACATCAGGGCCGGGCGCCCGTCGGTCGTGATGCTGCCCGCGCTCGGCTTGTCCAGCCCCGCGACCAGGTTGAGCAGCGTGGACTTGCCGCAGCCCGAGGCCCCCAGGAGCGTGACGAACTCGCCCGGGGCGACATCGAGGGTGATGTCGTCGAGGACGAGCTGCTGCCCGGCGGGTCCGGCGAAAGACTTCGACACGTGCTCGATACGGGCGGCGTGCGTGACCGCCTCGGTGCCGTCGGCGGCCTTGGCGAGTGTGGTGGCCATGGTCGTCACCTCCTGGGAACTCATCGGACTGTGCGATTACTTGACGCCGAGACCGGCGTCGTCGACCGCGGGCTCACCCTCGGCCTTGAGGACCTTGTTCAGCGGCGTCAGGTCGTAGATGCCGTCCAGCTTCGGCTTCTCCAGCAGGCCGGCCTTGACCGCGTGGTCCGCCTCGGTCTGCAGGGTGGACGCCAGCGGGTCGTCGGTGAACTGGATGGACTTCCACGCCGGGTCGAGCACGTTCGCCGGGAGTTCCTTACCGGAGTCCGCCTTGAGCTGGGCGTTCGCCGCGGCCTTGGCCTCGTCCGGGTGGGACCCGATGTACGCGTTGGTCTTCACCGAGGCGCGCAGTACGGCCTCGACGACGTCCGGGTGCTCCTTCAGGAACTCCTGGCGCACGATGATGTTCGTGATGACGAACTTCTTGTCGGGCCACAGGTCGGCCTCGTCGAGCAGCACCTTCGCGCCCTCGGCGACCAGCTTGGACGCGGTCGGCTCCGGGACCCAGGCGCCGTCGATGGCACCGGACTTGTAGGCGTCCGGGGCGACCGAGTTGTCCGTGCGGATCACGGAGACGTCGCCCTTGCCGCTCTGCGCGTCGACCTTCCAGCCCTGGTCCGCGATCCAGTTGAGGAACGCCACGTCCTGGGTGTTGCCGAGCTGTGGGGTGGCGATCTTCTTGCCCTTGACGTCCTTGACGGACTTGATCTTGTCCGGGTTGACGACGAGCTTCACACCGCCGGACGCCGAACCGCCGATGATGCGCAGATTGCCGCCGTTCGACTTGGTGTAGCCGTTGATGGCGGGGGAGGGGCCGATCCAGCCGATGTCGATGGAGCCGCCGTTGAGGGCCTCGATCTCGGAGGGGCCGGCGTTGAAGGTCGTGTACTTCGCCTCCGTACCGCCGAGCTCCTTCTGGAAGAAGCCTTTCCGGATGCCGACCAGGGCGGTGCCGTGGGTCAGGTTGCCGAAGTAGCCGATGTCGACGGAGTCGAGCCCGTCGATCTTCTCGGCCCCGGCGGCGACCTGGGAGGCGTCGTCCTTGGGAGCCTCGGAGCCGTAACCGCAGGCGGCCAGGGTGAGGAGGGGGAGCGTTGCGATGGCCGCGAGGGTGCGCCGGAATGCGGCGGAGCGGGAGGAGGCAGGCACGGGAGGGGTTCCTCTCGTTGGCCCGGCGGTCACGGCCTGTCGGGGCGTGGCCGGGGGTCAGTAATACGGTCTTCGTCGCAACCGGGACGTCGGGTGGGGGGACGGGGCGCGCATGCGGTGCGCGTGCTTCTTCCCCGCCGAAGGCGTCACGCCGCACATCGCGCGACTCCGCCCTGTCCGCTGCCGAGGGCACCGCTGCCGACCCGGCCGCCCTCCTTCGCGAACGTCGCGTAGAAATCCAAGAGGCTCATGTCAGAAGTCCCACCCGTCGTCCTCGGCCTCGTCCTTGACGGGCTCCGGAGAGGCGAACGACTCACCGACCATGCCGGCGGTCAGCGTCGTACCGTCCGCCGGGTCGATCAGGATGAACGAGCCGGTGCGGCGGGAGTCGGCGTACGAGTCGACCGGCAGCGCCTCGGCGGTGCGGATCTTCACTCGGCCGATGTCGTTGGCGACGAGCCGTCCCGGGTGCGGGTGCAGGGACAGGTCGTCGAGCGTGAGCCGGGACGGGATGTCCTTGACGATCGCCTTGACCGTGCGCGTGCCGTGCTTGAGCAGGACCCGGTGGCCCACGGTGAGCGGCTGGTCGGCGACGTGGCAGACGGTCGCCTCGATGTCCTGCGTGGTCGGGGGCGCGTCCTTGCTGGGCACGATCAGGTCGCCGCGCGAGATGTCGATGTCGTCCTCCAACAGGAGGGTCACCGACTGCGGGGTGTAGGCCACGTCGACCGGCTTGCCGAGCAGATCGATGCCGGCGACCTTCGTCGCACGACCGGAGGGGAGCACCGTCACCGGGTCGCCGACCCGGAACGTACCGGCCGCGATCTGGCCCGCGTACCCCCGGTAGTCCGGGTGCTCGGCGGTCTGCGGACGGATCACGTACTGCACGGGGAGACGGGCGTGGCAGTGCGCCAGGTCGTGGCTGACCGGGACCGACTCCAGGTGCTCCAGGAACGTCGGGCCGCCGTACCAGTCCATGTTGGCGGACGGCTCCACCACGTTGTCACCGGCCAGCGCCGAGATCGGGATCGCGGTGATCTCGGGGACGCCCAGCTCGGTGGCGTACGCCGTGAACTCCTCGGCGATCCGCGCGAAGACCTGCTCCTCGTACCCGACGAGGTCCATCTTGTTGACGGCCAGCACCACGTGCGGGACGCGCAGCAGCGCGGCGATCGCGGCGTGGCGGCGGGTCTGCTCGACGACCCCGTTGCGCGCGTCGACGAGGATCACCGTCAGCTCGGCGGTGGAGGCGCCCGTCACCATGTTGCGGGTGTACTGCACATGCCCGGGGGTGTCCGCGAGGATGAACCGGCGCTTGGCCGTGGCGAAGTAGCGGTACGCCACGTCGATGGTGATGCCCTGCTCCCGCTCGGCCCGCAGCCCGTCGGTGAGCAGCGCGAGGTCCGGGCCCTCCTGGCCACGGCCGACCGAGGCACGCTCGACGGCCTCCAGCTGGTCGGTGAGGACCGACTTGGAGTCGTGCAGCAGCCGGCCGACGAGCGTGGACTTGCCGTCGTCGACGGAACCGGCGGTGGCGAACCGCAGCAGGGTCGTGGCCGAGAGCTGCTCGGCGGTGATCGTGCTCATGCTTAGAAGTACCCCTCGCGCTTACGGTCTTCCATCGCGGCCTCGGACAGCTTGTCGTCGGCGCGGGTCGCGCCCCGCTCGGTCAGCCGGGAGGCGGCGATCTCGGCGATGACCTGGTCCAACGTCACGGCGTCGGAGTCGACGGCACCGGTGCAGGACATGTCACCCACGGTCCGGTAGCGGATGAGGCGCTTCTCGACGGTCTCGCCGTCCTTCGGCCCGCCCCACTCACCGGCGGTCAGCCACATGCCACCCCGCTGGAACACCTCACGCTCGTGGGCGAAGTAGATCTCCGGCAGCTCGATGCCCTCCCGGGCGATGTACTGCCACACGTCCAGCTCGGTCCAGTTGGACAGCGGGAACACACGGACGTGCTCCCCGGGCGCGTGCCGGCCGTTGTAGAGCTGCCACAGCTCGGGGCGCTGGCGGCGCGGGTCCCACTGCGAGAACTCGTCACGCAGCGAGAACACGCGTTCCTTGGCCCGGGCCTTCTCCTCGTCCCGGCGCCCGCCGCCGAAGACGGCGTCGAACTTCTCCGCCTGGATCTTCTCGGTCAGCGGCACGGTCTGCAGCGGGTTGCGGGTGCCGTCCGGGCGCTCCCGCAGCACACCCCGGTCGATGTAGTCCTGCACGGAGGCGACATGCAGCCGCAGGTTGTGCTTGGCCACCGTACGGTCCCGGTACTCCAGCACCTCGGGGAAGTTGTGCCCGGTGTCGACGTGCAGCAGGGAGAAGGGGATCGCCGCCGGGGCGAAGGCCTTCAGCGCCAGGTGCAGCATGACGATGGAGTCCTTGCCGCCGGAGAAGAGGATCACCGGCCGTTCGAACTCGCCCGCCACCTCACGGAAGATATGGACCGCCTCGGACTCCAGGGCGTCCAGGTGGGAGAGGGCGTACGGGGTGCCGGTCGTCTCGGACACGGCCGCGACGGTCGTCGTCATGCCAGACCCCTCTCCACGAGCAGCTTGTGGACCAGCGCCGCGGACTCCCGCACCGTCTGGTCCTGCGACTCGATCCGCAGATCGGGGTTCACGGGAGCCTCGTACGGGTCGTCCACACCGGTCAGCCCCGAGATCTCACCGGCGGCCTGCTTGGCGTACAGCCCCTTCACATCGCGTACGGAGCACACCTCGACCGGCGTGGCCACATGGACCTCCAGGTACGCGGCGCCGCTCGCGTCGTGCCGCTTGCGCACGGCCTCGCGGCTGTCGGCGTACGGCGCGATGACCGGCACCAGCGCCTTGACGCCGTTACGGGCGAGCATGTCGGCGAGGAAGCCGATGCGCTGCACATTGGTGTTCCGGTCGGCGCGGCTGAAGCCGAGGTCGGCGGTGAGGAACTCACGGATCTCGTCGCCGTCGAGCACCTCGACGAGGTGGCCCTCCTCGCGCAGTCGGCCCGCGAGCTCGTACGCGATGGTGGTCTTGCCGGCGCTCGGCAGACCCGTGAGCCAGACGGTGGCTCCGGTCGTCACTTGGTTCTCCTGGTTCGTCACAGGCACGGTCGTGGTCACAGGTGCAGCCCGCACTCGGTCTTGGCGGTACCGGCCCAGCGGCCGGCGCGCGCGTCCTCGCCCGGGGCGACGCGGCGGGTGCAGGGGGCGCAGCCCACGGACGTGTAGCCGTCCATGAGCAGGGGGTTGGTGAGCACTCCGTGCTCGGCGACGTAGGCGTCCACGTCGTCCTGCGTCCAACGCGCTATCGGGGAGATCTTGACCTTGCAGCGCTTCTCGTCCCAGCCGACCACCGGTGTGCCCGCCCGGCTCTCGGACTCGTCGCGGCGCAGGCCGGTCGCCCACGCGTCGAACCGGGTCAGGCCCTGTTCGAGCGGCTTGACCTTGCGCAGGAAGCAGCACAGGTCCGGGTCACGGTCGTGCAGCTTGGGACCGTACTCGGCATCCTGCTCGGCGACCGTCTGACGCGGGGTGAGTGTGATGACGTTCACATCCATCACGGCCTCGACCGCGTCCCGGGTGCCGATCGTCTCGGGGAAGTGGTAGCCGGTGTCGAGGAACACCACGTCCACGCCGGGCATGACCCGGGAGGCGAGGTGCGCGACCACGGCGTCCTCCATCGAGGAGGTCACACAGAAACGCTTGCCGAAGGTGTCCACGGCCCACTGGATGATCTCCAGCGCCGAGGCGTCCTCCAGATCACGTCCGGCCTGCTCGGCGAGCGCCTTGAGCTCGGCGCGCTCGGCGGCCTGCGGGTCGTCGGTGTTGTCGTCGGTCAGCGGTGCAGATGTATCGCCATCTGCCTGAACGGTCGTCATATGTGATCCCCTCCGCTGTCGGCTCGTCGCAGCCCCCGGGCCAGCAGCCCGAGGAACTTCAACTGGAAGGCTCGATTGCAGGCTCCGCATTCCCACGCGCCATGTCCCTGGTCATTCGGGCGCAGGTCCTCGTCACCGCAGTAGGGGCAGTAGAAAGGCGCTGCTCGCTCGCTCATGACAGGGCCTCCTCACTGGCCCGGGCGACCCAGGTGGCGAACCGCTCGCCGTCCTCGCGCTCCTCCTGGAACCGCTTGAGGACGCGCTCGACGTAGTCGGGCAGTTCCTCGGAAGTGACCTTCAGGCCACGCACCTTGCGGCCGAACCCGGCCTCCAGGCCGAGCGCGCCGCCCAGGTGCACCTGGAAGCCCTCGACCTGCTCGCCCTTGTCGTTGAGGACCAACTGGCCCTTGAGACCGATGTCCGCCACCTGGATACGAGCACAGGCGTTCGGGCAGCCATTGATGTTGATGGTGATCGGCTCGTCGAAGTCCGGGATACGGCGCTCCAGTTCGTCGATCAGCGAGGCGCCGCGGGCCTTGGTCTCGACGATGGCGAGCTTGCAGTACTCGATGCCGGTGCAGGCCATCGTGCCGCGCCGGAACGGGGACGGGTTCACCGTGAGGTCCAGCGCCTCCAGGCCCGCGACGAGCGAGTCGACCTGGTCCTCGGTGACGTCGAGCACGATCATCTTCTGCTCGACGGTGGTACGGACCCGGCCCGAGCCGTGCGCCTCGGCGAGCTCGGCGATCTTGGTGAGTGTGGTGCCGTCGACCCGGCCCACGCGGGGGGCGAAGCCGACGTAGTACCGGCCGTCGTTCTGCCGGTGCACACCCACGTGGTCGCGCCAACGCTCCACCGGCTGGTCCGGGGCGGGGCCGTCGATCAGCTTCCGCTTGAGGTACTCGTCCTCCAGCACCTGACGGAACTTCTCGACACCCCAGTCGGCGAGCAGGAACTTCAGGCGGGCTCGGGTGCGCAGGCGGCGGTAGCCGTAGTCACGGAAGATCGAGATGACGCCCTCGTAGACGTCCGGGACCTCGTCCAGCGGCACCCAGGCGCCCAGCCGCTGCCCGATCTTGGGGTTGGTCGACAGCCCGCCGCCGACCCAGACGTCGAAGCCGGGCCCGTGCTCGGGGTGACGGACACCGACGAAGGCGATGTCGTTGATCTCGTGCGCCACGTCCAGCAGCGGGGAGCCGGAGATCGCGGACTTGAACTTGCGGGGCAGGTTGGAGAAGGCCTTGTTGCCGATGATCCGCCGGTGGATCTCGTCCATCGCGGGCGTGCCGTCGATGATCTCGTCCGCGGCGATACCGGCGACGGGTGAGCCGATGATCACACGGGGGGTGTCACCGCAGGCCTCCGTCGTGGACAGCCCCACGGCCTCCAGCCGCTCCCAGATCTCGGGCACGTCCTCGACCCGGATCCAGTGGTACTGGACGTTCTGCCGGTCGGTGATGTCGGCCGTGCCCCGGGCGAACTCCTGCGAGATCTCGCCGATCACCCGCAGCTGCTGGGTGGTGAGCCGACCGCCGTCGATGCGCACCCGCAGCATGAAGTACTCGTCGTCCAGCTCCTCCGGCTCCAGGATCGCGGTCTTGCCGCCGTCGATCCCGGGCTTGCGCTGGGTGTACAGCCCCCACCAGCGCATCCGGCCACGCAGGTCGTTGGGGTCGATCGAGTCGAAGCCGCGCTTCGAGTAGATCGTCTCAATGCGTGTCCGCACATTGAGACCGTCATCGTCCTTCTTGAACTGCTCGTTGCCGTTCAGCGGGGTGAAGTGTCCCGCGGCCCACTGTCCTTCGCCACGGTGACGGCTCACCTTGCGGCGGGGCGTGGCGGAGTTCTGCGGGGTGGCGGCCATGGTTTGTACGTCCTTCGGGACAGGCGTGGAAGGGGCTCTGACCTGTGCATACGGGCGCGCGCATGCGAGCATGCGTGCAGTGCTTGCGAGGTGCGCGCGTCGTTGCGCTGGCTGAAACAGAGGGGGAATGTGTGCGGCGCTGCTGCCCGGGGTCGTCGGACCCCTCGCGGCTGGGGCGTCAGCTGACCGGACAGATGGCGCTGGACATGCGGCCGAGGTCGACGTGCCGCCGACTCACCAAGGCAATTCCAGTTCCAGACATGACGGAAGCGTGGCACGCCTCTTTAGACTCAGTCCACCATCATCCATATTCTGGACAAGGTTGTCTCGTATCACGAGACAATGTGATGTGGGTCATGGTGGCTGCGGGAATGAGCCCCGAGGGCCCGTCGACGGGAACTGTCAGACAGGCCCTGGACCCTGGGCTCCGGGCCAGGGCCCCGGCGCGGCCACCTCCGCCTCCTCGGTCACCTTCGTGTCGAACAGCTTGAACCCCCGCCGCAGATAGTTGCCCATGGCGTGCTCCCCGTCCCGGCTGCAGGTGTGGAGCCAGACCCGCTTGGTGGGCGGCAGTTCGGGCCACCGCTCGGCGAGGTCCCAGGCACGGGCCGTCCCGTACGACAGCAGATGCCCGCCGATGCGCCGCCCACGGAACGCCGGGATCAGCCCGAAGTACCCGATCTCCACGACCCCGTCGTCCTGCGCCTCGAACTCGACGTACCCCGCCGGCGTGCCCCGGTCGTACGCGACCCACGTCTCCACACCCGGCCGGTTCAAGTACTCCTCCCAGCGGGCGTACGACCACGCCAGCCGGTCGACCCAGCGGATGTCCCCGCCGACGGACGCGTAAAGGAAGCGGCTGAACTCCGGGGACGGCACCTCGGAACGGACGACACGGACGTCGTCGCCCTCCGAGGCGGCGGCGGGGAGGAGGTCACTCGGGGACGTCTGCTCCAGGGACCATGTGGTGACGGTGCTGCTGCTCATGGGGTCAGGGAATCACGGGGTGCGCTCGGGTTCCAAGGCCGGGCGGGGTGGTTGGGGCGGGCGGAGCCCGAGGGACGCGCCGTCAGCTCAGCGCGCTCTCGACGTCCGACAGCTTCACCGCGTACAGCACGCGCTCCGGGATCGGGTCGGTGAGCGTCCAGACCTCGTCGGTCTCCGGTGAGTAGGAGAGGGAGACGGAGTGCCGCCCCCAGCAGGCGTACGACTTGAGGTCCGACTTGATGCCCGGTTTGTCTGCCGCGCACTGGGGGGCCTTCGCCCCGTCCTCGTCCTGCCGCCACAGGGTGCCCGGCTTGTCGAGGTCCTCGGAGGCCTGCCCGATGTACCAGTGCCCCTTGTGGGAGAGGACACCCCGGACACCGGCGGCCTCGGTCTCGTACGCCTCGGTGGCGACGACGTCGCTCATGCGCCCGGTGGCGGTGAGCAGGCCCGTGCGGTCGCCGGTGGTGTCGATGCCGTAGCGCCAGACCCGGGCGGGCTTCTCACGGCTCGGCGCGAACCACTCGGTCGCGACGATGCTGGGCGTCGCCGACGTCCGGTCGAGGGAGAGCGAACCGAAGCAGGGCACGCCGTCGTTGTCGCGTGCGTCACAGGTGCCGCCCGTGGCCGGGCTGTAGGAGGCGACCGCCGGCAGTGCGTACCGGTAGTGATGTGCCGACCAGCCGTCGCCGACCTTCCCGATCGCGTCGCTGTCGGTGACGTCGGCGCGGAGGAAGCGGGCCAGATCGAAGACGTAGAGGGAGTCGTCCTGCTGGCCCCTGCTCTTCGGTCCCCGCGCGGTGACGATCAGCTTGTCCTCGTACCAGGCCATGCCGCCGAGCCGGGAGCGCAGGGCGGTGAAGCCGTTGCCGTCGGCCCGCGGGACGACCAGCAGGACCCATCGGTAAGTGAGGCTGCCGGGGTCACCGGCGTCGACGAAGGCGACCCGGGCGAGGCCCTGGTCGTCGGTGCCGCGGCTGTTCGTACCGTCGCTGTCGGTACCGTCGGCGCCCGCATCGCCGCCGACCACGTCGCTCTCGACGCCGCTGTGGGTCCAGCCGGACACGATGACCTGGTTGTTCCGGGACGTGGCGACCGACCGGGGGACCCATGTCTCGTTGACGGCGTCGCCCGCCTCCCAGCAGTACGCTCGCGAGGCCGCAGGCTGGACGGGCAGACTGCCCTTCTCGGTGACGAAACAGTCACCCTCGTTCCGCATCACATGGTTCGCGCTCTGAAGCACCTCGTCGACACCGACTCCACCGCCCATCTCGTTGGTGAGGGTGTGCAGGGCGGTCGGGTCGGTCAGGGTCTCCCGCAGCTGAAGCGAGCGCAGTTCACGGGCCGAGGTGATCGAGGACAGTGCCCCCGGCGTCTCCCCACCCGCCGCCTGCGACGTACTGATCAGTGTGGCCGCGGCCGTGAGCGCCAGCGCGGTCCCCGCCAGGGAAGCGCGCAGCGCACGCCCTCTCCTGCGTCGACGGTGCCTACCGCGGTGCTTCATACAACCAACCTCCCGGGATGGCGCGGGCCAACTGCCGACCGGTTTCACGACCTTGACGGAGAGGCAGGTGGGGTGGCCTGGCAGCGATGCTACGTCAGTGAGCCACGTGTCATCCCGATGACTCGTGAATTACAGGGAGATCCCTCACTCTCCGGCCATGATCCGTTCACGTCCGTGATTCCCGTCTATGAACGCTCCTCGTGCCCCGACGCCCGCTCCTCCCAGGGCCGGCCGCCCGGCGAGGCCGCTCTCGCTCGTACCACCCCCGGCGCCACCGAGTGCGGGAGCAGGTCCAGCGGGCTTTCCGGGAGGAGGACTTCGACGTCGGCCCGTTCCGTGAAGCGATACGGGCGGTGGTCCAGGAAGGCGCCCAGGTAGCGGCGTACGCGGGACATCTCGGCGCGGATGGTGACCGTGCGGGCGGGGTCGCCGAACATGTCGTCGGCGAGGGCGGAGGCGCTGCGGCCGGAGCGGTGGAGGGCGAGGAGGTAGAGGAGTTCGGCGTGGCGGGGAGTGAGGTCATGGGTCCAGGAGCCGGCGTTGCCGGAGACGGTGACCGTCCAGCGGCGTGGGTGGGAGACGTCGAGCCTGATGTGGGTGGCGGTGGGCGTGGGTGCCGGGTCCGCGGCGGGGCGTATCAGCCAGCCGCCGGAGAGGGGGTCGACGCTGCACAGGCCCAGCGTGGGGAGCCAGCAGCGGCCGGGGGCGAGGGACTTGGGGAGGGCCAGACGGTTGGTGTACGGCATGCCGGTCACCGCTGCCGTCCAGCCGTCCTTGTCCACGGCGAGCGCGCGTCCGCCGAGGCGGGCCAGGACCGGGGCCGCCACCGCGCGCAGCTGTTCGAGCGAGGTGAGGTGGAGGTCGCGCAGATGGGCCTGGGCGAGTTTGGCGACCGAGTCGACCAGCGCCAGGGTGGAGGGGTGCAGCGTCTCCAGGGGGCCGCTGATGTCGATCGCGCCGAGGAGGCTGCCGTCCCGCGGGTCCGTGACGGGGGCGCCGGTGCAGGTCCAGGAGTGCAGGACGCGTACGAAGTGCTCGGCGGAGAAGACCTGTACGGGGCGGCGGGAGACGAGAGGTGTGCCGACGCCGTTGGTGCCGACCGTCTCCTCGCGCCAGTCCGCGCCGATGCCCAGGCCCTGGCCGTCGGCCTTGCGGAGCACGCCCGTACTGCCCTCCCGCCACAACACCCGGGCGTCGGCGTCCGCGACCATCATGATGTGCTGCGTGGTGTCCGCGAGGGAGAGCAGTCCTTCGCGCAGGACGGGAAGTACGTGGCGCAGTCGTGAGGTCTGGCGGCGGCGCTCCACCTCGTCCCGGCTGAGCAGGTCGGAACGGAAGTCGTGGTCGGGGTCGATGCCGCTGTGCAGCATGCGTTCCCAGGACTCCCGGATCGCCGGGCGCGGGGCGGATCTCGGACGCCGGTCGGCGAGGGCGGAGGCACGGACCTCGCCGAGCACCCGTGCCGCCCGGGCGGCGTCCGTGGCGGTGAGCCGCGTGACTTCCATCGGCGAGTGCGGCACTCGTTCCTCCCCGGCAGAACCGTCCCTTCCGGGCCCTCGACGGCCGTGGAAAGTCCGGATCCGCGTGACCGGCGTTGACTGCGGGTTTCCTAGTCTGCCGCTCTTCGGCCACGGAGGGACGCTCTTCGGCCACGGAGCGCAGACGAGTTGCAACCCCCTGCAACCCTGGCCAACTGCCCAGGGCTCCTTGAAACTTGTTCAACGCCGCTCAGCGCGGCGCATGCGCTCCGTACGCAGGGGCCAGGGCACGGGGGTGGTGCCGAGTCGGCGCAGCACCACTCCCGCGCCGCACCCACGCCCCCGCGCCGCGCCACCTTCAGTTCACCGGTCGTGCCCGCTCCACCACCGCCGCCAGGTCCAGACTGTGCGGCAGCGTGCCGAAGGTCGTGCCCCAGTCGCCGCCCAGGCGGGACGCGCAGAACGCGTCGGCCACCGCCGGGGGCGCGTACTGGACGACGAGGGCGCCCTGGAGGACGAGGGCGAGGCGTTCCACCAGACGACGGGCGTGGGCCTCGATGCCGTCCAGGTCCGCGAGGTCGGTCAGCAGGTTCTTGATCGCGCCGTCGAGGCGGTGGTCGGCGCCGCGGGCCTTGCCGACCTCCCGCAAGTACGCGTCGAACGCCTGGGGTTCACGCCGGAGGGCGCGCAGTACGTCGAGGGCCTGGACGTTTCCGGCACCCTCCCAGATCGAGTTGAGCGGCGACTCGCGCAGCAGCCGGGGCATGCCGGACTCCTCGACATAGCCGTTGCCGCCCAGGCACTCGGAGGCCTCGACCACCGTGGGTGTGCAGCGCTTGGTCACCCAGTACTTCGCGATCGGCACCGCCAGCCGCAAGAACGAGCGTTCGCTCTCCGCGTCCTCTCCCGCCGCCCCCACGCTGTCGTACGCCGCCGCCACCCGCATCGCCAGCGTCGTCGCCGCCTCCGACTCCACCGCGAGGTCGGCGAGAACGTTGCGCATCAGCGGCTTGTCGATCAGCTTCCCGCCGAACGCCTCGCGGTACGCGCAGTGATGCGTCGCCTGGGCCACCGCCTGCCGCATCAGACCGGCCGCGCCCAGCGCGCAGTCCACCCGGGTGGCGGCCACCATCTCGATGATCGTGCGCACCCCCCGGCCCTCGTCCCCGACCCGCCGCGCCCATGTCCCGTCGAACTCGACCTCGGCGGACGCGTTCGACCGGTTGCCCAGCTTGTCCTTGAGCCGCTGGATCCGGAACACGTTCCGGGTCCCGTCCGCCAGTACGCGCGGCACCAGGAAACACGTCAGGCTGTCTTCTCCCTCGGCAGGGGACGCCTGCGCCAGCACCAGAAACCCGTCCGACATCGGCGCCGAGCAGAACCACTTGTGCCCCGTCAGCGCATACGTGCCGTCCTCGGCGAGCGGCTGTGCCCGAGTCGTGTTGGCTCGTACGTCGCTGCCGCCCTGCTTCTCGGTCATGCCCATTCCGAAGAGCACCCCGGCCTTGCGGTCGGCGGGCCGCAGGTCCTGGTCGTACACGGTGGACGTCAGCCGCGGCTCCCACTCGGCGGCGAGCGCCGGGTCCGTGCGCAGGGCGGGTACGGCCGCGTGGGTCATCGACAGCGGGCAGCCGTTGCCTGCGTCGGTCTGGGTCCAGACGACGAAACCGGCCGCGCGCCGCACATGGCCGCCGGGCCGTGTCCAGGCCGCCGTCAGCCCGGCCGAGACACCCTTGCCGAGCAGCCGGTGCCAGGACGGATGGAACTCGACCTCGTCGATCCGGTTGCCGTGACGGTCGTGGGTGCGCAGCTTCGGAGGGTTCTCATCGGCCAGCCGGGCCCACTCCTGCACCTGCGCGGAGCCCGCCGAGCGGCCCAGCCCCGACAACTCCTCGCGCGCCTCGTCCCGCAGCTCCGGGTCCAGATGCCGGTCCAGGGCCTCGGCCAGCACCCGATCGGTACTGAAGACGTCGTAGCCCACCAGAGGCGGAACCTGATTGGTCACTTCGTGGGTGCTGCCTGCCATACGTGGAATCTAACTCCCGGCATCGCACGGGGCACCCGTATCGGGCAGGGCGGACGCCCGGCGCCGGACCGCACCCGGAAGGGATCGGCCCGGCGCCGGACCGCATCCAGAAGGCATCGGCCCAGGCGCCGGATCGCCCCCGACTCAGACCGGCGCCGCCAGCTCCCCCGTTCCCAGCTCGCCGGTGCCCAGCTCGCCCGCGCCCAGGAGCGCCTCCCCGTACTGCTCCGACGCCCACCCCGGCCGGTAGACGGTGTCGAGGTAACGCTCGCCGAGGTCGGGGGCCACGGCGACCGCCATGACATCGGGGGTGCCGTTGCGGTTCAGCCAGTCGACGGCGCCGCTGACGACCGTGCCGGTGGAGCCGCCGAACAGGAAGCCGCGCCGGGCCATGAGATGGCAGGCCCGTACGGTGTCGGCCTCCTCCACGCGTACGACGTCGTCCACGTACGACGGGTCGAGCAGCGGGGGTGTCACGCTGGTGCCGAGGCCCGGGATCATCCGGCGGCCCGGAACCCCGCCGAAGGCCACCGAGCCCGCGCTGTCCACCGCCACGATCAGCACCCGGCGCCGCCGTTCCCAGAACCACTGGGCGCAGCCCATCAGCGTCCCCGAGGTGCCGACCCCCACGAACAGCACGTCGAGACGCGGGAACTGCCGGGCGATGGCGGGCGCGGTGGTGCGGTAGTGCGCCCGCCAGTTGGCCTGGTTGGTGTACTGGTCCAGCCACACATACCGCTCGTCGGCGGCGCACAGCGCGCGGACGTACGCGATCCGGGCGCCCAGGAAGCCGCCGATCGGGTCCGGCTCGGTGATGACGTGCACCCGGCTGTCCAGCGCCTCCATCAGCCGCTTGGTCGCCGGATTGCAGCGGGCGTCGGTCACGCACAGAAACCGGTAGCCCCGGCTCGCCGCGATCATGCTCAGCGCGACGCCCAGGTTCCCGGACGAGGACTCGACAAGGGTCGAGCCCGGCCTGAGCCGCCCGTCCCGTTCGGCGGCCCGCACCATCTCGGTCGCGGCCTTGAGCTTGATCGAGCCGGCGAAGTTGAAGCCCTCGCACTTCAGGAAGAGCTTGTGGCCGACGACCTGGCGCAGATCGACGTACAGCTCCTCCTCGTTGAAGTCCGTGGGAACGGATATGACTGGCACTGCGGCCCCCCTGGTTGTGCAATGTCGTGCGGCTGCGTCCGGCCGGTCAGCCGTACCGGCGCAGCTCGTGGAAGAAGTCGTCCACGATCCGCAGCCCGCCCCCGCGGGCCACCTCGTCGTGGACATAACCGCCGACCGCGAGGTCGAGGACCCCGAGGCCGAAGGGCGAGAAGACCACCGGACGGTCCGCCGGCACGGTCGCCCGGCCGATGAGCACGTCGTGGAGCGTTCCGTCGAGGAAGTCCCGTCCGCCGGTGAGCTGTTCGGCCAGATGCGGCGACGTCGCGGCCTTCAGACAGTGCTCGACGTCGTCGACGAAGTTCGCCGACGCCAGCAGCACCTCGGGCGCGAGATCGCGCAGCGACACATGCAGCACCAGCGGGTTGTGCGCGAACCACTTCGGCTCGTGGACATGCGGCTCCGCCGCGATCGTCGCGAAGACCAGCAGGTCGCTCGCCCGGATCACGTCCTCGGCGGTGTCGTACACCGTCACCCGCCCGCTCGCCTCGGACCGCTCCAGGTACCCCCGGAACCCGGCCGCGCTGTCGGCGGACAGGTCGTGCAGCCCGATCTCCTCGAACGACCAGCCGGTCGCGGCGAGGAAGGTGTGGATGTAGCGGGCGATCAGGCCCGTGCCGAGGAAGCCGACGCGGGTCGGGCGGGCACAGGACGGCGAACGGCCCGCGCTCAGCCGGTCCGCCGCCAGCGCCGCAGACGCCGCCGTCCGTGTCGCGCTGATGACCGAGGCCTCCAGGCACGCGAACGGATAGCCGGTGGTGTGGTCGTTGAGGATCAGCACGGCGGAGGCGCGGGGGAGCCCGCTCGCCGTGTTCTCCGGGAAGCTGGAGATCCACTTCAGGCCGTCCACCTGGAACTTCCCGCCCAGCGAGGCGGGCAGCGCGATGATCCGCGACGACGGACGGTCCGGGAAGCGGAGGAAGTACGACGGCGGGTTGACGGTGTCGCCCGTGTCACCGGCGCCGTGCAACAGATAGGCGGACTCGACCAGTTCGACGATCTCCCGTTCCCGGCCCCTGAGGGCCTGCCGCACCTGGGCGCCGGAGATCACGGCGAAACCCGGAACCTCGGTCATACGAAGCTCACCTCGTCCTTCGTGTCGGAGTCCTTGCCGTCGGAGTTCTTCACACCGGAGTTCCTCGCGCCGGAGCTCTTCGTGTCCGAGCTCTTCGCGCCGCTGCTCAGCCGGACCGGATCGGCCAGGCCCACCAGCACCTCGCGCGCCCCCTCGAAGGGCTCACGGCTGTGCGCGCAGCGGATGTTGTCGACGAGCATCAGGTCACCGGGCCGCCACGGCTCGCGGACCGTGTGGGCCTCGTAGACCTCGTTGAGCGCCTGGACGACGTCCTCGCCGATGGGGTCGCCGTCGCCGTAACGGGTGTTGAAGGGCAGCCCGTCGGGGCCGTACAGGTCCACCAGGTACTCGCGCACCTCGGGGTCCATGGTCCACTCGCTCAGGAACGCGATCTGGTTGAACCAGCAGCGGCGGCCGGTCACCGGATGGCGCAGTACGGCGGAGCGCCGCTGCCGGGTGCGCAGGGAGCCGTCCGGCTGCCACGCGAAGTCGACGGCGTGCGCCCGGCAGTACGCCTCGACGACGGTCCGGTCGTCGGTGCCGAAGGCCTCGGCGACCGACGCGCCGATCTCCTCGTTGTACGAGCGGGTCAGCAGCCAGCCGTCCCGCTCGAACCGCTTGGTCAACGCGGGCGGCAGCGCGGCGAGTACGGCCTCGGCGTCGGCGACCCCCGTCGCCCCGCCCTCCTCGGCGGCCCGCAGACAGGCGAAGAGCATCAGGCCGGGGAACTCCACCGCGTAGCTCAGTTCGTGATGTGTGCACATCGGTTGGCTCGACGGCCACGCCGTCGAGGAGTACACGCCGTCCGCGTATGTCCGCCGGGGTGCGAAGGCTTCCCTCTCGCTCATCAGCTTGTCGGTCAACTGCCGGAAGACCGCGCCGACTTGGTTCGCGTCACGCAGACCGAGCCCCCGTACGAGGACCGCGCCGTGCTCGGCGACGACCAGCCGCAGGGTGTCCCGGTGTTCCGCCGCCCAGTGGACCGGATCGGTGCCGGGGGAGACGGGCAGCAGCGCGGGCCTGGCGGGGGAGAGGTCCAGGTCCGGCAGCGGCAGAGGAGCCGGGGAGGCCTCCGGGGCCTTGCGGCGGCGGTTCGCGAAGCCGCGGCGGCTGAGGAAGCTCATGACGACGTCCTCCGTTCGTCGATCAGCCCCGCCAGATCGGAGAGCACCGGATGCCGGGCCACGTCCTTGAGGGACACCGCCCGGTCCAGGGCGACGGCGAGCTTCACCGCCGACAGCGAGGTGCCGCCCCGGTCGAAGAAGTGGTCGTGGCGGCCGATCCGCTCCCGTGACACCCCGAGGACGGCGGCCCACGCCACGGCCAGCCGCTCCTCGGTCGGTGTGACCGGCGATGCCCCCGACTCCCCGTCCACGGCGTCGAGCCGCTCGGCCAGCGCGGTGAGCGCCCGCCGGTCGGTCTTGCCGTTGGCGGTCAGCGGCAGGCTCTCGCGCCAGTGGAACACCGACGGCACCATGTACGCCGGCAGCGAGGCGGCCAGCCGGTCCCGCAGCACGTCACCGGAGAGCGGCCGACCGGAGTGGAAGGCCACCAGATGGGTGCCCTCGGCGACCACGACCGCGGCGTCGCGTACGCCCTCCACCCGCAGCAGCGCGTTCTCCACCTCGCCGATCTCGATCCGGAAGCCCCGCACCTTGACCTGGGTGTCCCGGCGGCCCAGGAACTCCAGCTTGCCGTCGGGCCGCCAGCGCCCCCGGTCACCGCTGCGGTAGAGCCGTTCGCCGGGCCGGTACGGGTCGGTGGTGAACGCCTGCCGGGTGCGCTCGGGATCGTTGACGTACCCCCGGCCGACGCACACCCCGGAGAAGACGATCTCCCCCGGGGCGCCGAGCGGCACGAGGGAGAGGTGTTCGTCGACGACGTACACGCGGACGTTGCCGACCGGCCGGCCGAGCGGTACCCGGTCCCCCTCCGGAGCCCGGTGCATCACCTCGTGGTTGGTGTCGTCCGAGGTCTCCGTCAGCCCGTAGGCGTTGACCAGCGGAATCGCCGGCTCGATGGCGAACCAGCGCTCGACCGGCTCCCGCTTCAGCGCCTCCCCGGTGACGGACACCCGGCGCAGATCGGGCAGTGCGCGCGGGCGCTGTTCGAGGTGGGCGAGGACCGCTTCGAGATACGACGGCACCACCTGGAGGACGTTCACCCGGCCGTCCGCGATCCGGTCGACGAACCGCTCGACGTCCAGGATCACCTCCTGCTCCACAAGGAGGGTCCGGCCGCCGGCGAGGGGTCCGGCCAGCAGCTGCCACAGGGAGATGTCGAAGCACTGCGGCGCGGTCTGCGCGACCACGTCCCCCTCGCCGATGCCGAGGTCGTCGAGCTTGGCGTGGATGTGGTTGACCATCCCGGCGTGCTCGCACATCGCGCCCTTGGGCTCGCCCGTCGAACCGGAGGTGAAGTAGATGTACGCGAGCCGGTCCGGCCCGATCTCCATGCCGAGGTCGGAGTCGGGGTGCGCCTCGTCGTACGCGGCCCGGACGAGCAGCCGCTGTACGCCGCTCAGCCCGGACAGGGCCTCGTCGAGCGTGGCGGTGCTGCCCTCCTCGGTGAGCACCAGCTCGCATCCGGCGCGGCTGAGGGTGCGGGCGATGCGCTCGGCCGGGAAGTGCGGCTCGATGGGCAGATACACCCCGCCGGCCTTGAACACCGCGAGGACGGCTGCCATCCAGTCCAGGTTCCGCTCGGTCACGACCGCTACGACGCCCTCGCGGCCGAGGCCCCGCACCAGCAGGGCCCGGCTGAGCTGGTTGGCGCGGGAGTTGAGTTCGCGGTACGTCCACCGCCGGTCCCCGTGCACGGCCGCGACCGCGTCCGGATGGGCCACGACCCGCTGCTCGAACAGCTCATGCACGCGACGGTCGGGCAGTTCGCGGTACGGCCCCGCCAACCCGTCGAGCTGGAACCGGAGTTCGTCGTCGGACAACAGGCTCTGCCGCCCGTACTCGGCGTCCGGGTCGACGGCGAGCGCGGTGAGCGCGGTGACGTGGTACCCGGCGACGCGGGCGGCGCCGCTCTTGTCCAACACGTCGGTGCGGTACCGCAGCCGCAGCGCGGGCCCGTCGTCGCGGTACACCAGCCCGACCCGCAGGACCACGTCCTCGTCGAGGTCGCCGTCCGCCCCGGTCGTGTCGAGCACGGTCTCGAACGGCGGCTCGTCCAGGCCGAGTTCGCGCCGCAGGGCGTCGACCGGGAAGTCGGCGTACGCCAGCGCGTCCGAGGTGACGCGCTGCGCCCGCGCCAGCAGGTCCCGCCAGGTGTCGCCGGGCGCGGTCGTGATCCGGCACGGCAGCAGCCGTCCGTCCTCCGACCAGCCGGTGGTGACCTCGCGCTCACCCGACAGCGCGGCGAGCACCTTCGCATGCGCCGCGAGCAGCACCCGCGCACCGTCAGGGGCCGTCGACAGCCCGCCCGGCAGCGCCACTTCGTAGGCGGCGACCCCCTTCACCGGATCGGCGCTCCACCGGGGTATCCCGGTCCGCCCCCCGGCGGTCAGCACCCCGTGCCAGAACGTGCGGGCAGCGGTGCCCGTCTCCCACTGATCCATCGTCTCCCCCCGATTCACCGTTCTCCGGTGGTCTCCGTCGCCGGGTTCCCGCCCCACCGCGCGTGCGGCGGCATCTCCTCGCCCTTCATCAGGAAGGAGTCGGGAGCCAGCTCGGCGCCGTCACCCATGGCCACGCCGTAGTGGACGAGCGCCCCGACGCCGAGCGTGCAGCCCGCGCCGATCGTGATGTGGTCGGACTTGAAGGTGCCGTCCTCCTGCGAATGGGCCTGGATCTTGCTGCCCGCGCCCAGCGTGCAGTCGTCCCCGATCGCCGTCAGCGTCCGCTCGGTGATGTACACCCCGTCGTCGAGGACCCGCCGGCCGATCCGCACCCCCATCAGCCGCCAGACGACGTTCTTGTACGGGGTGCCGTTCAGGATGTTCAGGTATGTGTCCGAGAGCTTCCACAGCCGTTCCTGCCGCCAGAAGACCGGGTCGTAGATGGAGCACAGCTGCGGCTGAAGCGGCCGGAACCGGGTCAGGCACCGCTCCACCAGCACGAAGTACGCCACCGAGAACACCAGCGAGGCCGGCGGAACCGCGGCGAGCGCGAGCAGTCCGACGCCGTCGTGGTGGCCGTACAGGTCATAGGCCGCGAAGCCGAGCACGGTGAGCCCGAAGGTGTGCAGCCAGCGCAGGAACAGGAACAGCCCCATCGACCGCAGGTTGTAACGGTTCTTCGCGGACAGTCGCCGGCGCAGCTCCTCACCCTCGCGCAGATGGTCGAAGCGGGTGTCACGCTCCACCGAGCGGGGGATCTCGAACGGCGGCGAGCCGAGCAGCCCGACCCCTTCACGGATCTCCCCGTCCAGTGGGACCAGCACCTTCGTCGCCAGCAGACAGTTCTCGCCGGTCCGGCCGCCGACCGGGTAGGCGATGAAGTTGCCGAGGAAGTTGCGCCCGCCGATCGCCGTCCGGGACACCCGGAACGACGTACCGGAGTACTCGGCGTTCATGATCGACAGCCCGTCCGCGACCATCGTGCCGCTGCCGACCCGGGCCAGGAACGGCGTCTCGTGCCGCACACTCGTACCGAAGTTGGACCCGGTCTGCTCGACGCGGCCGAGGTCGTACCCGAGGGGCCTGAGGTACGGGACGATGTACGAGCTGTCGCCGCACAGCCACGTGAAGAACTTGATGTTGGTCAGCCGGGCGATCGCGCGGTGCACCGAGTAGTGGAAGCCGTACAGCGGATACGTCCGGTCCGGCCGGACCAGCGGACGCAGCAGCCGGGGCACGCCCAGCACGGCGACGGCGCCGACGACGATCGTGCCGAGGAACAGGGCCAGCGACAGCACCAGCGCCTCGACGTAGAAGCGCGCCGAGGTGATGTGCCGCGACGCGGGGTCGAGCAGCACCTCCAGCTCCGGCGCGGCGGTGAGCAGCAGATACGCGCCGCCGATGGACAGCGGCACGTACAGCAGGAACGCCTGGACCAGGGTGGCGAGCCCGTACCCCGCCCGCCGGAGCCCGCCGCACCGGGCGGGGCCGACGCGTACATGGTCGACGTCCGTGCGCCGGGCCGGGGAGCCGTGCCAGCTCTGCGCCGACGGGACCGTGTCGCCGGTGCGCAGAGCGGAGGCGTGGCCGAGCTGGGAGCCGTCGCCCATGGCGGTGCCGATGTCGAGCACGGTGTGCTCACCGACGAACACCTCCCGGCCGAGGGTGACGGGACCGGTCCGAATCCGCCCGGCGCGCGCCCGGTAGCACAGGAAGTAGGAGTCCTTGCGGATCACCGTGCCCGCGCCGATCGTCAGCAGATCGGTGCAGACCGGCACATGACGGCTCAGGATCGTCACACCCGGGCCGATCCGGGCGCCCAGTGCCCGCAGGTACAGCACGTACAGCGGGTTGCCGACGAACAGGACCATCGGGCTGGTGCGCAGCAGCGCCTTGACGGCCCAGAACCGCAGATACGCCGGGCCCCACACCGGGAAGTCCACGGGCTTCCACCGCCCGACCAGCAGCCACTTGGCGACCACCGGCAGCGCGCACAGCGCGACCAGGCCGAGCCCGCCGAAGACCACCGACCGCAGATAGACCTCGACGACGCCGGAGCCGTCCGCGATCCACTCGTACCCCCGTGCGGAGACGGACGCGACCAGCAGGCAGTACCCGGCGAAGAGGAGCAGCTGCAGCGCCCCGCACAGCATGTACCGGGGTGTGCTGCCCGGTGCCGGCGGCTCGGCGGGCACCGGTGGGGCGGCCGGCGGCGCGGGTGCCTCGGCCAGCGCGGCGGCGAGACCGCGGAGCGTGGGGTGGCCGTAGACGTCCCGTATCGACACCGAGGGCAGATCGGGGTGCTTCCTGACCCGGGCGCAGAAATGGGCCATCGTCAGGGAGTTCGCGCCCAGATCGTCGAAGAAGTGACTGTCGACGGGCACATGTTCGATATGCGCGACGTCGCCCAGAACTTCGGCGAGCAGTCGCTCGGTGGCGGTGTACGATTCCGCCGCGTCCGGCTCGGCCCCCTGGACCTCACCTGGTTTTTCCGCCATGTGTCGTGGCGCTGGCAATGTCATTTGATTTCTCCGCGACGGTATTGCGATGGAGGGCGCCCGGGGGTGAACGGGACGGCGCGCGGAATGACGGAAGGAGAGAGGGGATGGAGAGCGGTGACGGGTGTGGCGGAATTGGTCATGCCTGGTCGGAGCCTGGCGAATCCCCCGATGGACGCTGTGCCCGAGCCTGGTCCAGGTGGGTGCAGCGGAATGCAATCCGGATTCTTTCGGTACATTCACGACCAGGTCAAGTGAGGTCGGGTAATTGACGCTTTCCCATCTCTTTTCGGATCTCTTCCGACCTATCGGACCTCGTCCGCCGCCCGGCTTCAACGGGGAACTTTCCAAAGGGTGGGTGCAAACGCGATCGGACGTTCCGCTTTCGGTCGTCGAATGATTCGGCCAGCACGTCCATGACAGAAAAGGCGATTCGGAATCACCTTTGATTTCTGCTGGGTTTCCCTTTGTTTTCTGTCCCGTGGCGCGACCGGAGGGAGGTGTGCGCACACGCGGCCCCTGCCGGGGTGAGCGGCACCGGGAGGTGAGGAGGTCGCGCGCAGACGGATACCTTTAGGGCGTGCAGCCAGCAAGTCAGTCACCCCGACAACCCGAGAGCCCCCAGGGGCGCCTCCACCGCGCGCGTGCCCTCTACCGGAACGTCTCCAAGCGCAGGACCGCCTGGCTGCTTCTGAAGGACACCGTCAACTCCTGCATCGAGTACCGCATCCTGGGCCTGGCCGCCGAGGCGGCGTTCTTCACCCTGCTCTCCGTGCCCCCGCTGCTGCTCAGCCTCATCGGCCTGCTCGGCTACGTCGACGACTGGACCGGCGCCGACACCATCGCCAGCCTGGAGACCAACCTCCTGGAGGCCTCCCGCACCGTCCTGTCCGACAAGGGCGTCGAGGAGATCGCGCAGCCCATCCTGGACGACGTCATGAAGGGCGGCCGGCCCGACGTCATCTCGATAGGCTTCCTGTTCGCCCTCTGGTCCGGCTCCCGCGCGGTGAACGTCTTCATCGACACCATCACCGTCATGTACGGCCTTGATGGCGTCCGCGGCATCGTCAAGACCCGGCTGATGGCCTTCCTGCTCTTCATCGTGGCCCTGCTCATCGGCTCGGTGGCCCTGCCGCTGATGGTCGCGGGCCCCGACGCGGTCGTCCGGATCGTCCCCTGGTCGGCGACCGTCGTCCAGGTCCTGTACTGGCCGGTCGTGATCGTTCTGTCGATCGTCTTCCTGACGACGCTGTACCACGTGTCAGTGCCGGTCCGCTCACCGTGGGTGGAGGACGTACCGGGTGCTCTCGTCGCCCTGGGCATGTGGGTGCTGGGCAGCTTCCTGCTGCGCATCTACCTCACCAGCACGGTCGAGGGAGCGACGATCTACGGCTCCCTGGCGGCAGCCGTGGCCGTCCTGCTGTGGATCGGTGTCTCCGCCTTCGCGGTGCTGGTCGGCGCCGCCGTCAACGCCGCCATCGACCGTGTCTGGCCGGCCGCCGCCACCGCCGCCGCCCGCGCCGCCAACGAACGCCTCCGCGAGGAACAGGCCGCCGAGTACGTGGCCCGAGCAGCCGCCGCCCGCTCCCACGACCCGGAAGACCCGGACATGCCCTCCGAGTTCCCGGAGAGATGGTCCCGCTTCCTGCCGCCGGAGGATGTGACGTCGAGGCTGCGGCCACCGGTGAAGAAGGGGGACGAGTAGCGCGCCCGAAAGGAGTCGGTGCCCGGCGGCCATGGGCGTAGCCTCGTCGATGTGTACGTCGAAAGGGCTTCGCGGCTGGCCGGCGCGGTGGTGTGGACCAATGCGCCGGCCGGGGCCGGTACGGGGCTGGTGTTGCCCGACGGGTGCATGGACCTGCTCTGGAACGACGGGCGGTTGCTGGTAGCCGGGCCCGATACCCAGGCGTACGTCACCGGAGGCGCCCCCACCCGCTGGGCCGGTGTTCGGTTCTTCCCCGGTACCGCGCCCGCCTTCCTGGGCGTCCCCGCGCACGAGCTGCGTGACCGGCGGGTCGAGCTGGCCGACCTGTGGCCCGCGGCGGAAGTGCGGCGACTCACCGCCCGGGTGAACGCGGCCGTCGACCCGGCGAGCGGCCTCGAAGAAGTGGCCCTGGAACGGGCCGCCGCGGCCGACGGCCCCGACCCGCTGCTACGACGGATCGTCGCCGCGCTCGGCGCGGGGCGGCCGGTGGCGGCGACCGCCGATGCACTCGGGCTCGGCGCCCGGCAGCTGCACCGCAGGTCGCTCGTCGCGTTCGGGTACGGGCCCAAGACGCTCGCCCGGGTACTGCGGCTGCAGCGGGCGCTCGCCCTGGCCCGGGACGGCGTGCCGTACGCCGAGACCGCCGCCCGGGCCGGGTACGCCGACCAGGCCCATCTGGCGCGTGACGTACGGGAGTTGGCGGGACTGCCGCTCGGGAAGCTACTCGACGGCGGACGGTAGCGGGGCGAAGAGGTCCACCCCGTTGCCGTCGGGGTCGAGGACGACGGCGTACCGCTGCCCCCACACCGCGTCCCACGGCTTCAGCTCGCCCTGGTACCCGGCGGCGACCAACTCCTCGTACACCGCGTCGACTTCGGCGGGGCCGTCGCACAGCAGCGCCAGCCCGGCGCCGCCGCCCTTCCCCCGCACGTACTGGGGGTGGAAGGAACGCACGGTCTCCTCGGTGTCGAGCAGCAGCCGCAGCCCGCCCGGCAGCTCGGCCTCGGCGTGCGGCAGGTTCTCGGCGCCCTCGGGGAAGGCGAAGCCGAGGCGACGGTAGAAGGTGACAGAGGCGGCCATGTCCGAGGCCACCAGGCCGATCGCATCGAGTCGTGGAGTCATACGGCCACCGTAGGCGGGCAGGGGAGGACCGGTCTTGAAGGAATCGGACACGGCCGCGTCAGCCGTACCACCGAGCCCGCCGTATTGCCGAGACCGCCGTGAGCAGGGGTTCCGCACGGGCCCCTCGGGGCCTCCCACGAAAGGGACCCTTTGCCTCACCTGTGGAACATCTGTGCGGCAGGATGTAAGGCATGCTCCGTACCGCACGCGTTCTGCTTCCTCTGGTTCCTCTGGCGTTGCTGCCGTTGCTGCTCACGGCCTGCGGGACCGAGAAGGTCGTGGTCGCGGGGCGTGAAGACCTGGGAGCCGCCCCCGACCGGGCCGAACTCCACGCCCAGGCGAAGGAGTTGGGCTTCGCGCCCGGGCTGGTCTACGTCACCGAGGCCCCCGGTTTCACGCTCGCCCGGCAGTCGGTCGGCGTCTACGGCGACGACGGCTTCTCCGCCGCCTACTGGTCCCGGAAGAACAGCGCCCAGCTGCTGCTCCTCGTCGACCGGGGCACGATGACCGCCGAGAGCTGCCCCGAGCAGCCGCTCGGACAGGGCACGGGCGAACCGGTCACCTGTGAGCGCGACGGGGACGCCTGGTACCGCACGTCGGCGGGGCAGCACGAGTACGCCGTGCCGGAGAAGGGCCATGTCGTCCGGGTCAGCGCCGTCACCACGATGGTCGACCGCGCCGCCCTGCGCGCCGCCGCCCTGGCCGCCCACCGCCCGACGGACGCCGAACTGGCCTACCTCCTCCCACCCCGGCACCACGACAAGTTCCCGCCTCCCCACGACGGCAAGGTCCCGCCCCCGCGCGACGGAATGCCGATCGAACGCGGCGACCTGCCACCGGTCGGCGACGGGGCCCCGAACAATGAGGTGGGCGCGTCGGGCTGAGCAGGGGTTTCACATCCGCTCCGAAATTTTCGGTCCTTGGGATCGGGCAGGCTCCGCAAATAGGCTCGGATCATGCCATCGCACCGCATCCTCGTGTACTCCCGCACGACCGCCTACCGCCACGACTCCATCCCGGCCGCCGTCGCCGCCGTACGCACCCTCGGCTTCGACGTCGACGCCACCGAGGACCCGGCGGCCTTCGAGTCCCCCCTCGACCCGTACGCGGCGGTCGTCTTCCTCTCCACCAGCGGCGAGGTGCTCACCGACGCCGGGCGCGCCCGGCTGCGGGCGTACGTGGAGGAGGGCGGCGGTTTCGCCGGAGTGCACGCGGCGGCCTGCACCGAGTACGAGTGGCCGTACTACGGCGAACTGCTGGGCGCCCGTTTCGCCCGTCACCCCGAGTACCAGCCGGGCAAGGCGGTCGTCGAGGACCGGGACCATCCGGCGATGCGGCATCTGCCGCCCGTCTGGGAGTTCGCGGACGAGTGGTACGACTTCCGCGCCAACCCCCGTGGCGCGGTACGCGTGCTCGCCTGCGCCGACGAATCCTCGTACGAGGGCGGCGGGATGGGCGCCGACCACCCCCTGGTGTGGTGCAAGGAGCAGGGTGCGGGCCGGGTCTTCTACACCGCCCTCGGGCACGCGGCCGAGGCGTACGAGGACCCGGACTTCCTGGCGCACCTGCGCGGAGGCATCACCTGGACGACCGGGTCCTAGTACGGCGCTCGCCGTGTACCGCTAGGAGGCGCCGCCCGGCTGCTGTGGGCCGAACGCCGTCATGAAGCGGTCGCGGAACTTGTCCATCCGCCAGACCGGGGTGTCGTCGGCGGGCTTGAGGCCGTCCGCCCAGCCCCAGTCGGAGATCCTGTCCAGGACCTCGGGGTCCTGGGCGACGATCGAGACCGGCACATCGTGGACGGGGTTGTCGCCGGTGACCGTCTTGTTGGGCTGGTGGTCGCCGAGGAAGATCAGGACGGTGTCCTTCGAACCGTACTTCGCGACGAAGTCGACCAGGCTGGTCACCGAGTACTGGATGGACTTGCGGTACTCGTCACGGACGTCCAGGGGGTCCTTCCAGACCTCCTTGGGGTCCTTGCCCTCCGCCTTCTGGAGGGAGTGGTAGACCGAACCGTCGCCGATCCGGTCCTCGGGGATCGTGCTCGGGATGGGCGCCCACGGGTTGTGGCTGGAGGTCAGGATGATCTCCGCCATCATCGGCCCCCGGTCCTTCTTGCCGTGCTCCAGCTCCTCGAAGGCCTTCAGGGTGTACTGGTCGGGCATGGTCGACCAGCTGAACTTCGGGCCCTGGTAGCCGAGTTGATCGGAATCGTAGATGTGGTCCAGGCCGAAGAACCTGCCCTCCGGCCAGGCCTTCTGGGTGCCCGGCACGATCCCGACCGTGCGCCATGCCCCGGTACGGCGGAACGCCTCGGTGAGGGTGAGACGGTCGCTCGCGACGAGGTTGGCGTACCGCGACTGGTTCTTGATCCACAGGCCGGACAGGAACGTGGAGTGACCGAGCCAGCTGCCGGCGCCCGTGATGGGGGAGCGCAGCCAACCGCTCTGCGCCGCGTACCCGGCCTTCTTCAGCTCTTCCGTCTTCTGCGCGAGGGTCTCGCCCAGCGGCTCACCCATCCGCGGGTCGTCGATCGCGGAACGGCCGTAGCTCTCGATGAACGTGATCAGTACGTCCTTGCCGCGCAGCCCCGTCAGCAGCTGGTCGGGCGGTACGTCGGCGAACGCGTCGACCGCCGCCTGCTTCTCGAAGGCCTCCCCGTCCTTCAGCCCGTCGTTCACCGCCTCGATCCGGTTCTCCACGAGGGTCGCCGCGCTGTGCGAGGCGAGCGGTACGCCGGCGATCTCCAGGGTCAGGGTCGAGCAGGTTATCCACGCGGTGCCGAGGACGAGGAGGGTACGGCTCGCCGTGTGCCGGTTGCGCACCATCAGCCGGGTGATCCGTACGACCGCCCATGTCATGAGCACCGGCAACGCCAGCACCAGCGCGACGACCCCGACCGTCGCGGCCTGCGCGACCGCACCGCC
Source organism: Streptomyces ipomoeae 91-03 (assembly GCF_000317595.1). Classification (GTDB taxonomy): domain Bacteria; phylum Actinomycetota; class Actinomycetes; order Streptomycetales; family Streptomycetaceae; genus Streptomyces; species Streptomyces ipomoeae. Next base: position 59,124 of record NZ_AEJC01000173.1, read on the forward strand.
GAGCGAGTTCTTCATGAACGACTGCGCGTCGTCCAGCAGAATCCAGTCCAGCACCAGGTCGAACGGCCGGTCCAGGGTCCAGTACGACCCCATGTCCAGCACTTTGACGATCATCAGCAGCCCGAGCACCACGCCCACGACCCCCGCCGCCACCCGCCGCGCCCGCACCGGCAATGCCAGCAACAGGGCCGCGACGAGGATCCCTTCCGCCGGGATCCGCAGAAACCGGCCGAACTCGAAGTTCGTGATGTCATTCGGCGCGAGCAACGCGAACACGACGAGCACGACGGCGAGCCCGCTGACACTCCGGGCGACCACCCGCGCGGCTCTGGGGTGCTTGGCGCGCCAGCCGGAGGGGGTGGCCGGGGATCGCTCGGGTTCGGCTTCGGGGCCGGACTCCGCCCCGGCCCTGGACCCGGCTTCGTGCTTGCCCTCGGGTTCGGGTTCGGGTCCGTTCCCGGCCTCGGCCTCGGCCTCGGCTTCGAGCCCGGGGCGGGATTCCACCTCGTTCCCGCCTCCGGGGGCGGGAACCGGCTCGGATCCCGCCCCGGTCGCGCGCTCGCCCCCGCGCCCGCCGCCCCCGCGCCGCTCAGGCTCCGTTTCCGACTTGGCCTCGGCCTCCGGCTGGGTGGTTCCCTTCGGTTCGGTCTTTGGCTTGGCGGTCTGCTTGGTCTCGGTCTCCGGCTCGGTGGTCCGCTTCGGCTTGATCTTTGGCTTGGCGGTCTGCTTGGTCTCGGCCTCCGGCTTGGCGGTTCCCTCCGGCTCGGCGGTCCGCTTGGACTCCTGTCCCGGCTCCGGTTCTCGCTCCGGCCCCTCGCCCTCCGCCTTCTCGGCAGCCGGGGCCCTGCTCGCGCCCCCGGCCTTCCCGGCCGTCTCCTCCTGCGAGGCCGCACCGGGCTCGGTCTCTTCCGGGGGCTCCTCTTCGCGTGTCGGCTCCGGAGGGGCGGCGTCCTCGGGGGCGGTGTCGTCATCCGGTGCCTTGGCCGGTCCCGGAAGCTGCGGAGAGCGTGTGTGCGACAACCCGAAGGTCCTTCCCTGTGGAGCATGTGGAGCTCGGTGCTACTGGTGGCGCGGCAGACAGGCACCGGGACGGCAGGACCACCGCCCCAGCCGTACGGCCATCACTACGCGTACGGTCCCACGACGCCCACCGTTCACCCGAACCCGGGTCCCTCGCAACCACGTGACCGAACCGCAACACCCCAGGTGCCCCACCGCTTCGACCCGAGCACAACTCCCCGGCGCCAAGCGACAGAAGCCCGGCCCGGCGCCCGGCAACCCACCCGCTCAAGCCGAGCCCAGCGCCCAACGACCCACCCGCTCAAGCCGAACCCGGGCCCGCAACCCACCCGCTCAAGCCGAACCCGGGCCCGCAACCCACCCGCTCAAGCCGAGCGCAGCGCCCCCGTGCTGCCGCGTTCCACCAGCCGCGTCGACAACTCCGTGCGGGTGCCCTCCGGTTGGTCGCCGTCCATCATGCGTACGAGCAGACGCAGCGCGGTGGAGGCCATCTCGGAGAGCGGCTGGCGGACGGTGGTGAGGCCCGGTGTCGCCCAACGGGCCTCCGGGAGGTCGTCGAAACCGACGACGCTGACGTCGCCCGGAACCCTGAGCCCCCGCGCGGCCAGCGCCTCGTACACACCGAGCGCCATCTTGTCCGAGCAGACGAAGACGGCGGTGGGCGGCTCGGGCAGATCGAGGAGTTGGAGCATACGGCGGTGCGCCGTGGTCTCCATGAAGTTGCCGTAGCGGACGTACTCCGGCCGGTACGGGATGCCCGCGGCCGTGAGCGCCGAGCGGTAACCCGCGACCCGGGCGCTGCTGCACATCTTGCGCCGGTACCCGGCGATCACCGCGATCCGCTCGTGTCCGAGCCCCAGCAGATGCTCGGTGGCGGTCAGCCCGCCCTGCCAGTTGGCGGCGCCCACCGAAACCACGCCCGGCGGCGGTTCGAGCACCGGGTCGATCAGTACGAACGGGATACGGTGCTGGGCGAGCCAGGAGTACTGGGCGGGGGACAGTTCGGCCAGGTTGAACAGCACACCCGCCGAGCCACGGGTGGTGAGCTTGTCGAACCAGCCGCGCTCGGGCCGGGCACCCCGCGTCCGGGTGAGCCCGGCCGAGACGACGACCTCCAGACCGGCGTCGTGCGCGGCCTGCTCGACGCCGTGCAGGACCGCGCCGGACCAGGAACTCTCCAGCGAGTGCACCACCAGGTCCACCATGCGCGGTGGCTTCGACGCCTCGAACCTCGGTCTGCGGACATAGCCGAGCCGGTCCAGGGCCTCGGTGACCCGGCGTCTGGTCTCGGGGGCCACGTCCTCCCGGCCGTTGACCACCTTCGAGGCCGTGGGCACGGACACCCCGGCCTCGCGCGCCACCACCGCCAGCGTCGGCCCGGCCGTCGCGCTCCCGCCACGCACCATCGCGACTCCACCTCTCAGGCCCCGTCCCGAGGGCCGGTGAAATTTTCGAACAGCGTCGCTTGCCGGGCGGGTACATAAACCCCGTAGCAAGCGCTCTCTACGTTAAGGCCAACTCCACACGGCGGGAAGAAGCGGGAAATCAAAGGACCGCTCAAGCCAAAACTTTCGAAACCTCGAACAGCGAAGGCGGGCTCGGTTCGGGGACGGGGGAGTGGGCGGGTGCGGGCCCGTCACTTCTCCTCGCACACCAGCCGGAAGCCCCCGAAGTCCGCGGTAAACGTGGCGTTGACGAGGTCCTGGGCGTGGATACCGGCGAAGGCACCGGTGAAGCGAAGTCTGGTGCCGTAGTCGTCGGAGAGACGGGTGAAGTCCAGGACCGGTCCAATGGGGGTGCGGTGGCCGTCCCGGAGGTACCAGAACCGCGCGTCGGGGCCGTCGACGGTCGCCCCCAGGGTGACCGGCTGCCCCGGCTCGACCTCGACCACGGCCACCTGCCGGGCCCCGGCTTCGTCGCTTTCGACCAGGCTGAGTACCGTGCGGCCCTCGCCCCGCCACTGCTGCCCGCGCTGCGGCTCGCCCTCTGGTTCGGCCCAGGTCAGGTCGAGTGTGAGATAGGACGCGGTGTTGTACCAGAGGACCAGCCCGGCGGCCTCGCTGAAGGAGCGGGGGCGGGCCTCGACCGTCACCTCCACCTCCGCCCGGTGCTCGGTGAGCCGCTGGGCCAGCAGGCTCTGGTCCCACAGCGACTCGGGCCCCTGCCGCCCACGCAACCGGATCCAGCCGGGGCGCACGGCGGTGTCGGCCCAGGAGGCGTCCACCTCGGCGCGCAGGCTGCTCCACGGCCAGGACAGCGCGCCCTCGCTCTCGACAGGCGCCGGCGCCGTGTCCGTGACCGGCGCCGCCCCCGTGACCGTCGGCACCTCCACCTCGACCATCGGATGCCACCCCCCATGCCGCAGCCGGGGCCAGCCATCCGCGTCCCAGACGACCGCCTGGACCGCCGTCTCCCGGCCCAGCGGGCACCGCATGCCGTGCTCGGTGTGCAGGGGGCGGGCGGTGAGATGGCTCAAGTACCAGTCGCCGTCCGGGGTTTGGACCAGTTCGGCGTGGCCGGCCTTCTGCAACGGCACCTTCGGGTCGTCGCGTGTCGTCAGCAGCGGCAGGTCGTCCAACTCGTACGGGCCGGTGAGGGAGCGGCTGCGCGCCACCCGCACCCCGTGCTCGAAGCCGGTACCGCCCTCGGCCAGCACCAGGTAGAACCAGCCGTCGCGGACCAGCAGTTTCGGGCCCTCGATCAACCTGTCGTGCTGGAGCAGGAGATGGGTCTCGCCGATCGGGCGCAGGGTGGAACGGTCCAACTCGGTCATGACGATGCCGTCGAACCGCTCGCCGCCCGGCCGGTGGTCGCTCTGCATGTTGAGCAGCCAGAGCCGGCCCTCGTGGTGGAAGAGGGCGGGGTCGAAGCCATGGCTCGCGACCCGGCGAGGAGCGGTCCAGTCGCCGTCCGCCTCGGTGGCCGTCGAGACGTGGACGTCGAGGTCGAAGTGGCGGGTGCCGACCGACCGTACGATCGCGTAGACCACCCAGAAGCGTTCACCGTCCCAGCTCAGCGACGGGGCCCAGATGCCGGCCGAGTCGGGGACGCCGGCCAGCGAGTCGCCCGGGACCGCGCCGCGGACATGGCCGGCGTACTCCCAGGTCGCCAGATCCCTGGAACGGTACAAGGGGATCGTCGGGAACCACTCGAACGAGCTGGTCGCGACGTAGTACCAGTCGCCGACGCGGATCAGCGAGGGGTCCGGGGCGAAGCCCCGGACGACCGGGTTGCGGGCGACGGTCACGAACGAACTCCCAGGGTTCCCGGTGCTTCCAGGACGACGGTCACTTCAAGGCATTCCACGGCTGCCACCGCTGGGCACTCCACTTCCGTGGTCACTTCAGGGCTCCCAGCGTGACGCCGGTGCGCCAGTAGCGACGCATGGCGGTCATCATGATCGCCAGGGGGACGATGGAGAGCAGGGCGCCGGTCAGGACGAGACTGGTGACGTCGATGCCGGATTCCAGCGTCTTGCCGGTCCAGTTGTACAGGCCGATGTTGAGGGTCCAGTTCTCCTCGCCGCGCAGCACGGTCAGCGGGAGGAAGAAGGCGTTCCAGGTGTTGACGAAGGCCAGCAGGAACACCGTCGCACCGCCCGTGGTCATCATCCGCAGCACGATGCTGAAGAAGATCCGCAGCTCACCGGCGCCGTCGATGCGCGCCGCCTCCAGCAGCTCGAACGGGATCGTCGCCTCGGTGTAGACCTTCGCCAGGTACACGCTGAACGGGTTGATCAGGCAGGGGATCAGCATCGCCCAGGGGGTGTCGACCAGGCCGATCTCCGAGAACATCAGATACAGCGGCAGGGTGAGCAGGGCGATCGGGATCAGGAAGGAGCCCACCACGGCCGCGAAGACCACGCCCCGGCCGGGGAAGTCGAAGCGGGCCAGGCCGTAGCCGGTCGCGAGGGCGACCAGCGTGCCGCCGAGGGAGCCGACACCGGCGTACAGGAACGAGTTGGCGGTCCAGCGCAGGAAGATGCCGTCCTCGTACGTGAACAGCTGGTGCAGGTTGTCCCAGAGGTGCATGCCCGAGAACCACATGCCGTTGGTCTGATACAGCCCGACCCTGTCCTTGGTGGCGGCGACGATCAGCCACCACACGGGGAAGAGGCTGTAGACGCTGGCCAGGATCAGTCCGAGCAGGATGAACCGCTGGCCGCCGCGCCCGCGCGAGGCGCTGTCCGCGCGGGTGATGCGCCGTACGGGAGGAACCCCGGACTTCCCGGATTTCTTGGGCGAGTCGGTGGTCGTCGTGGTGGTGGCCATCAGTCGACCTCCTTCGAGGTCAGCCGGTAGAAGATGAAGGAGGCGACGCCGAGGATCAGGGCGAGGAGCACCGACAGGGCGGCGGCGTAGTGGTAGTTGCCCGCGTTGAACGCCTGGTTGTAGATGATCATGATCGGGGTGAAGCTGTCGTCCACGGTCTGCGGGGTGACTCTCCGGAACAGTGCCGGCTCGTTGAAGATCTGCAGCATCTGGATGATCGACAGCAGACCGGTCAGGACCAGCGCCCCGCGCACGAACGGGATCTTGATGTTCAGTGCGATCCGGGCCTCGGAGGCGCCGTCGAGGCGGGCGGCCTCGAACAGTTCCCGGGGCACGCCCTGGAGCGCCGAGTAGATGATCACCATGTTGTAGCCGATGCCGTGCCAGGTCAGCAGATTGCCGATGGACGGCCACACCATCGACGGCGCGAAGAAGTTCCAGTCGAACCCGAAGAACTCACCGAGGGGGGTCAGCGGGCCCACCTCGGGGCTGTACAGATTGATCCACACGATCGCCGCGACGACGCCCGGGATCATGTACGGCACCAGCAGCACGATGCGGAACCGGTTCGCCGCCTTCGAGGTGAGCGCGTCCAGCAACAGTGCCAGGACGAGGCTGACCAGCAGCATGAACGGGATCTGCACGCAGGCGAACAGCACCACCCGCAGGATCGACCCCATGAACGCGGAGTCGGTCAGCCCGTTCTGGTAGTTCTCGAGCCCGCTGAACTCCCGGGTCGCGCCGCCGAGACCGAGCCCGGACTGCTTCTCCTGGAACAGCGACTCGTAGACGGCGTACCCGATGGGCAGCAGATAGAGGAAGACGAAGCCGAGCTGGAAGGGCACCGTGAACGCGGCACCCTTCCAGCGCAGGGAGCGAATCATGGGGAGTTGCCTCAGCCCTCGACGTTGATGCCGCGGGACTTCAGGTCCTTGACCGTCCACTCCTGCATGTGCGCGAGCAGGTCGGTGACCTTCAGTTCCTTGCTGACGACCTTGCCCCACTGGCTCTGCAGCTCGGTGAACATCGCGGTCCAGTTCGGGCCGAAGACCCAGTCGTCGGTGACGGTGCCGAGGCTGTCCGTGACGATCTTCTTGCCCGGCTCGTAGTTGTCACCGAGCAGCTTCTCGGAGATCGCCTCGGCGACGTAGGAGTCGCTGTCGGCCAGACCCGGCATCACACCGCTGCCGGTCTCCGGGCTCGCCATCGACTTCACCGCGCCGGTGTCCGTGGACAGCCACAGCGCCGCCTCGGCCGCCTGCTTCTTGTACTTGCACTGCTCGGTGACCAGGTTCATGCCACCGCTCTGGTTGGTGCCGGCCGGGGTCTTGGCCGCCTCGCCCTTGTACGTCGGCCACGGCGACAGCGCCCACTTGCCGAAGGAGTCGGTGAAGTTCTGCACCATGCCGGACATCTGCCAGGTGGAGATCTGCCGGGTGGCGGTGCCGCCCTTGTCGTAGTTGCGCTGGACGGCCGCGTAGTCGGCGAAGGACAGCTTGGAGTTCAGGTCGTTGTCGATGATCTCCTGGATCACCTTGGCGGCCTTGAGGGTGCCCTCGTCCTGGAAGTTCACCTTCCAGGAGTCGCCGTCGATCGCGTACCAGTGGGCCCCGGCCTGCATGGCCAGCACCTCCAGGGTGCTCGGGTCCTCACCGGCGTAGTTGGTGATGTGGATGCCGTGCTTCTTCAGCACCTTGCCCGCCGCGATGAAGTCGTCCCAGGTCGCGGGCGCCTTCAGGCCGTACTTCTTGAAGATGTCGGTGCGGTAGATCGTGAACGCGGGCGCCGAGCTGGTGGGCACGCCGTAGACCTTGCCCTGCACCTGGACACCCGCCCAGGCGCCGGCGTTGAACTTGTCCTTGCTCGACCCGACGTACTCGGTGATGTCGGCGAGCGCGCCCTGCGAGACCCACGTGGTCACGTACTCGGCGGTGTTCTGCACCAGACAGGGCGCGTTGCCCGCCTTGACCGCGTTGCTGAGCTGCTTCTGCATGGTCAGCTGGTCGGTGACCTTGGTGTACTTGAGCTGGACGTCCTTGTGGGAGGCGTTGAACATCTTGACCAGGTTCTCCTGGCCGTTGGCCCAGCCCCAGAAGGGGAGGGTGACCGGACCGGAGGCAGAGGAGTCGCCTCCGTCACCGGAGTCCGAGCCGCCGCACGCGGTGAGCAGGCCTGTGAGCGCCATACCCGCGACGGCAATGCGGGCGAACCTTCTCCGGGGGCTGTTGGAGTTCATCGACGGTCATCCTTCGAGACAGAGACGAGCGCGGAAGCGGGGGAGGGCGAGGGGCGGCTCGGTGGGGCGACGGCGAGCGAGGCGGACCGTCAGCTCGCGTCTCGGACCCCTGCGTAAGGCGTAGTAAACGGTTGCTATGAAACGTAGGTGGCCTGATCGGCTCACGCAAGGGTACGAAGGGAAATTGTTACGCGGGCTTGTCCATGGGGTTGCCGGGAGATGCGGCTCGCGGTGGTCGGCGACTGTTGCGGGCGTGCAGGTCAGAGGGGTGTCGAGAGGTGGGGAGGC
>NZ_AEJC01000174.1 GCF_000317595.1 Streptomyces ipomoeae 91-03
CCACAGCAATCGGCTGCGACCTCAGCCAAATCTGCAAGTCCCTCATCTTCACCGCAGACGGCACCCCCCTCCTGGTCCTCATGGACGGCGCCTCCAGGGTCGACGTCGAACTGCTCCGCCAGGAACTCGGCGCCAAGAAGGTCACCCGGGCCAAGGCCGACGTCGTACGCGCAACGACCGGATACGCGATCGGCGGCGTCCCACCCTTCGGCCACGCCACGAAGACCCGCGTACTCGCCGACCGCTCCCTCCTCGCCCACGACATCGTCTGGGCGGCAGCCGGCACCCCGCACACCGTCTTCCCCATGGACCCCACATCCCTGATCACCCACGCGGGAGCCACAGTGGTGGACGTCCGGGACACCGGGGACGCCCGGGACATCCGGGACGCCCGGAACGTCGACGAGCGGAGCGCGTGACGCCACTGGTGACCGCGGCCGTACTGCTCGCCGCGGTCACCCACGCCGCCTGGAACGCGATAGCCCACAGAATCACCGACAAACTCATCGGCTTCACGCTCATATCCGGCGGCGGAGCACTGATAGGCCTCGCGGCACTCCCGTTCGTGCCGTTCCCGAAGGCCGCCGCGTGGCCGTATCTGATCGCCTCGACGGTGATCCACGTCGTGTACTACGTCCTGCTGATGACGTCCTTCAAGCTGGGCGACTTCGGCCAGGCATACCCCCTCGCCCGCGGCTCCGCGCCCCTGGTCGTCACCGTCCTCGCCGCCGTCTTCGCGCACGAGGTGCCGAACGGCTGGGCGACGGTCGGCATCCTGCTGAGCTGCGCGGGCCTGACCGGGGTCGCGCTGTGGGGCCTGCGCGGCAGCCGGCCGAACTGGGCGGCGATCGGCGCGGCACTGGCCACGGGCCTGTCGATCGCGACGTACACGGTGGTGGACGGCCTGGGTGTCCGGGCCTCCGGGTCCGCGCTGGGCTTCACGGCGTGGCTGATGGCGCTGAGCATCTCGATCCCGGCGTACGCGGTGTGGCACTGGCGCGGGGAGACGGTCGCCCGGCTCCGCCCGTTCGCCGGCATCGGCCTCCTCGGCGCGGCGCTGTCCGTGGGGGCGTACGGCCTGGTGCTGTGGGCCCAGACGAAGGCGACGCTGGCGCCGATCGCGGCGCTGCGGGAGTCGTCGATCATCGTGGGGGCGGCGATCGGGGCCATGTTCTTCAGGGAACGGTTCGGGGCGGGGCGGATGGTGGCGGCGGCGTTGCTGGTGATGGGCATCGGCCTGATGCTGCGGGCCGGCTAGGGCATGTCTCAGCCGACTGCGACCGTGCATCCACGGGCCTGAAGGAGCACCCTGGAAACAGCGGTTCCGGAGGTGATCGTGATGATGCACACCGCAGTCGGATGGCACGTCGAGCTGGAATTCCAGGAGGACGATCAGCGGACACGGGCGGCGGCCCTCGTACGTCTTCCCGACGGGAAAGAGGTACGCGCCCACGGCTACGCCAGCCGCCACCACACCGACTCCAATCAACCCCGAGTCGGCGAAGAAATAGCAGGCGCCAGGGCCCTCAATGAGCTCGCCATGAAGCTCCTCACCAAGGCCCACGACGAAATAGACGAGGCCTCGGGCCGCACATCCCGCCCGATCGCCCTCTGACACCCACACACCTGCCCGCAGCCGCGCCGCCGTGGACGTCGCCGCCGCGGCTGCGGGCAGTCGTGCCGCCGGGGCGACGGGGGTACCTCCCGCACCCCCGCCCAGCACCACCCCCCGGCGCCCAACACCCCCAACGCACCCTGTGGTTGACTACCACCGTGCTGCAGGAGGCCGTTTTCCGGACGCTGGACCTCCCGGTGACCGACCGGTTCGAGGCCTGGTCGGAGTTGATGAGCCGCACTCACGCACCCATGCGCCTGACACGCATCCCGCCGACCGACGGCCACCCGCACCGCATCGACCGCATCGACCGCATCGACCACGCCAACCGCGACAACCGCGACAACCGCATCGAGCGCGGCGACCACACCAAGCGCACCGACCCCGCCAACCCCCGCCCCCTCCACCCCGTCGGCGACTACTTCGCCCACCAACGCCTCATCCTCCTCGGCGACATCGCGGTGTGGCCGGCCACGTTCGACCCGATCGTCTTCCGCCGCACGCCGAAGCTGATCCGCCGGTCCGACCCGGAGACGTACCACCTGTCCCTGCTCCTCCGCGGAGAGGGCGCCGCCAGCTGGGGCACCCAGCAGGTGGTGTACGGGATCCAGGACTTCCACGTCAGCTGCTCGTCGTTTCCGTTCGAGGTCCGGACCGGCACCGAACCGGTCACCACGGTCGGCGTGGAGATACCGCGCTCGCTCGTCGCGCTGCCCGCGCGGAAGGCGGACCGGGTCATCGGCAGCCGCCTGTCGGGACGGGAGGGGATCGGGACGCTGTTGGCGCAGTTCCTGACGCAGCTGGCGGCGGACACGGGCCCGTACCAGCCGTCCGACGCCCCCCGCCTCGGCACGGTCGTCGCCGACCTGGTCACCGCCCTGTTCGCGCACACCGTGGAGACGGACCCCCGGCTGCCACCGGAGGCCCACAGCCGGACCCTCACCCTGTCCGTGAAGGCGTTCATACGGCGCCACCTGGGCGACCCGGACCTGACCCCCGGCACGATCGCCGCCGCGCACCACATCTCGCGGAGCTATCTGCACCGCCTCTTCCAGGACGAGGGCCTCACCGTCGCCGCGTACGTCCGTGACCAGCGGCTGCGCAACGCCCACCGTGACCTCACCGACCCGGACCCGGTACTGCGCGCCACCCCGATCCACGCGATCGCGGCCCGCTGGGGCTTCCCGCGAGCCGCCGAGTTCAGCAGGGCCTTCCGCACCGCGTACGGCGTCTCCCCGAGCGAGCTGCGCCGCCGGGAGGAGGAGAGCCGCATGTGGGGCGGGCCGGTGGCGGCCGACTGTGGACCCGTTGCCAAGTGACTGTGGACTGTGCGCCAACGACAAACCCGGGAGCTTCGGCGCATCCTGGTGATCGCCGCGGAGGGCGGCCGTCCGGATCATCGGGATCGTGCCAGGACACCACGGGGGAGCCCTGGGACGATCCGGCCGCTCTGCCCGCGACGGCCGCCGGCACACTCTGCTAGGGGACTCGGGTTTCTCGGAGCCCGGGAGTGGAGCTGTGGGCGGC
>NZ_AEJC01000175.1 GCF_000317595.1 Streptomyces ipomoeae 91-03
CCTCGCCGTTGCCGTACGGCGGCTCACGGGGGCTGTCGCGATGGCCGTACGCCTTGAACCGCACCCGTACGCCGAGAACCGCACCCGTACGCCGGAATGGAACTCGATCCCGGCGAACGGCGAAGGACAGGTGAACCACCCGAACAAGCCCAAGCCTTCGAGGCGTTCAGAGGAACGAGAGGAGCCCCGATGACCGTCGGACCACCGGGCGTCGGCACCCGCGACGAGGATCGCGAGGAGAGTGATGCCCGCGTGATCGCGCGGTCCCGGGACGAGCCCGAGCTGTTCGCCGTGCTCTACGACCGGTACGCCGACGCCGTGCACCGTTACGCGGCCCGGCGGCTCGGTCCGGAGGCGGCGGAGGACCTGATGGCGGAGACGTTCATCACCGCCTTCCAGCGGCGCCACACCTACGACCTGGAGCGGGCCGACGCCCGCCCCTGGTTGTTCGGTATCGCGACGAACCTCGTGGGCCGGCACCGCCGGTCCGAGGCACGCCGGTTCAAGGCGCTCGCCCGGCTGACGGAGCCGGTGGAGCACGAGGAGCCGGTCGCGGACAGGGCGGTGGCCAGGGCCGGTGCCACGGGGGTGCGCCGGGAACTGGCCGCCGCGCTGGCCGGGCTGTCCGCCCGGCACCGCGATGTGGTGCTGCTGGTGGCCT
>NZ_AEJC01000176.1 GCF_000317595.1 Streptomyces ipomoeae 91-03
CGTTATGCCGTCGCCCTGTTCGACCTGGTACTGACGCTGTACGCCATCCCGTTCAACCATCCGGCGTTCCAGCCGCTGCGGGCGGCGTTGCAGAGGAAGTGGGGAACACACATGGGTGAGCGCGCGGGGGCGCTGCCGCCGTCGTCGGCCGAACCCGACACAGAGGTCTACCTGTCGTACTCCTGGAGCGAGGCCAGCAACGCCGTCGCCGACGAACTGGACCTCGCCTTCCAGGCCAGGGGCGTCACGGTGGTGCGTGACCGGCGGGACATCGGCTACAAGGCGTCCATCAAGCAGTTCATGGCCCGCCTCGGGCAGGGCAAGTGCGTGATCCTGGTGATCAGCGACGCCTACCTGAAGTCGCAGAACTGTCTCTTCGAGCTGTTGGAGACGGCGAAGCACGGAGAGTTCGCCGACCGGGTGTTCCCCGTGGTGCTCCCCGACGCCCGGATCTACCGGCCGCAGGACCGCATCCGCTACGTGCGGTACTGGGAGGAGCAGATACGCGAGCTGGACGAGGAGCTGAAGACCGTTTCGGCGGCCAATCTCCAGGGCTTCCGGGAGGACATCGACCTCTACACGGAAATCCGCGCCCATCTGCCGCGGCTGGCCGACATCCTGCGCGACATGAACACACTGTCGCCCGACCTGCATCGCGACTCGGACTTCTCCGAGATCTTCGAGGCGGTGATGACCCGCCTGGCCTCCGAGTGACGTGGGGAAGGCCGGGATGTGCGAAAGGGC
>NZ_AEJC01000177.1 GCF_000317595.1 Streptomyces ipomoeae 91-03
CCCGAGGGTGGCCCTCTGTCTTCCGGCTCACTCGCATGGCGAAGTGTGCGAGCGCGAGGGGTGGCGGGGGCATCACGAATCGGGTACCAACGATCGAGTAGCACCCATCGGTAACCGATGGGCCCAAGATCCCGATTCGCGGCGAGGTGAGCCTCATGTCCGCACCACCCCTCAAGAAGCCCGTTGTCACCGAACGTGAGGCCCGCCAGGTGGCGGAGGCCGCCCGGGAGCAGGACTGGCGCAAGCCCAGCTTCGCCAAGGAACTGTTCCTCGGCCGGTTCCGCCTCGACCTCATCCACCCCCACCCGCTCCCCACCGACGAGGCCGTACGGCGCGGCGAGCAGTTCCTGACCAAGCTCCGCGAGTTCTGCGAGACCAAGGTCGACGGCGCCCTGATCGAGCGCGAGGCCCGGATCCCCGACGAGGTGATCAAGGGGCTCAAGGAACTCGGCGCCCTCGGCATGAAGATCGACCCCAAGTACGGCGGTCTCGGCCTCACGCAGGTGTACTACAACAAGGCGCTGGCCCTGGTCGGCTCGGCCAGCCCGGCGATCGGTGTGCTGCTCTCCGCGCATCAGTCGATCGGCGTACCCCAGCCGCTGAAGCTGTTCGGCACCCCCGAGCAGAAGGAGAAGTTCCTGCCGCGCTGTGCCCGCAGCGACATCAGCGCCTTCCTCCTCACCGAGCCCGACGTCGGCTCCGACCCGGCCCGCCTCGCCACGAGCGCGGTGCCCGACGGCGACGACTACGTCCTCGACGGCGTGAAGCTGTGGACCACCAACGGCGTCGTCGCCGACCTCCTCGTCGTCATGGCCCGCGTCCCGAAGAGCGAGGGCCACAAGGGCGGCATCACCGCCTTCGTCGTCGAGACGAACTCGCCCGGCGTCACCGTCGAGAACCGCAACGCCTTCATGGGCCTGCGCGGCATCGAGAACGGCGTCACCCGCTTCCACCAGGTCCGGGTCCCCGCCGCCAACCGCATCGGCCCCGAGGGCGCCGGTCTGAAGATCGCCCTCACCACCCTCAACACCGGCCGCCTCTCGCTGCCCGCGTCCTGTGTGGCCGCCGGCAAGTGGTGTCTGAAGATCGCCCGCGAGTGGTCGACCGCCCGCGAACAGTGGGGCAAACCGATCGCCCACCACGAGGCGGTCGGTGCCAAGATCTCCTTCATCGCGGCCACCACCTTCGCCCTGGAGGCCGTACTGGACCTGTCCTCGCAGATGGCCGACGAGGACCGCAACGACATCCGCATCGAGGGCGCCCTCGCCAAGCTCTTCGCCTCCGAGATGGGCTGGCGCATCGCCGACGAACTCGTCCAGATCCGCGGCGGCCGGGGCTTCGAGACCGCCGACTCGCTACGGGCGCGCGGCGAACGGGCCGTCCCCGCCGAGCAGGTACTGCGCGACCTGCGCATCAACCGCATCTTCGAGGGCTCCACGGAGATCATGCACCTGCTGATCGCCCGTGAGGCCGTGGACGCCCACCTCTCCGTGGCCGGCGATCTCATCGACCCGGAGAAGTCCCTCTCCGACAAGGCCAAGGCGGGCGCGAACGCGGGTGTCTTCTACGCCAAGTGGCTGCCGAAACTCGTCGCGGGCACCGGCCAGCTCCCGCGCGCGTACGGCGACTTCCACCCGGCGGGACACCCGGACCTGTCCGGCCACCTGCGTTACGTCGAACGCTCGGCCCGCAAGCTGGCCCGCTCCACCTTCTACGCCATGTCCCGCTGGCAGGGCCGGATGGAGACCAAGCAGGGCTTCCTGGGCCGCGTCGTCGACATCGGCGCCGAGCTCTTCGCGATGAGCGCGGCCGTCGTACGCGCAGAACTCCTGCGCACCACCACCGATCACGGCCGCGAGGCCTACCAGCTCGCCGACACCTTCTGCCGCCAGTCCCGCCTCCGTGTGGAGGAACTCTTCACCCGCCTGTGGAGCAACACCGACACCATCGACCGCAAGGTGGTCAAGGGCGTGCTGGGCGGCGCCTACGAATGGCTGGAGGAGGGCGTGATCGACCCGTCGGGCGGGGGCCCGTGGATCGCGGACACGACCCCGGGCGAAAGCGAGAAGGAGAACGTCCACCGCCCGATCCGCTGAGCGACACCCGCGCCCCGAAAGGGGCGCGGGGCCTGACTCACCCGCGGAGCACCTAAAGGGTGTTGCAGAAGGCTCGGTTCAGGGCATTTTGCCTGTATGGGTGGGGTGTTGCGGGCTGAGTCGGTGTGGGTGGAGACGTTCACGGGCTTGCGGATGGATCGGTTCGTGAAGCTGGTGAAGGTGGTGCGGGAGCAGGGCGGTGACGGGCCCGGTGGAGGCCGTCCGTGGTGCCTGCCGCTGGCGGACCGGGTCCTGCTGGTGGCCGTCTACTACCGCACCAACCTCACCATGCGGCAGCTCGCCCCGCTCTTCGGCATCTCCCCGGCGACTGTCTGCCGGGTCATCCAGCGCCTGCGACCGCTGCTCGCGCTGGAGCCCGCCCCACGGCCGGTCGCCGAGGCGGACCGGCTGTGGATCGTGGACGGCACCCTGATCCCGGTCCGCGACCGCAGCGTGGGTGCCTCGAGCCGCAACTACCGGTTCTCGGCGAACGTGCAGGTCATCATTGATGCCGACACCCGCCTGGTCATCGCCTCGGCCCGGCCGGCCCCGGGCAACAAGGCCGACGCTCACGTCTGGCGGGAGTCCGACCTGCCGGCCGTGGCGACCGGAACCACGGTGCTCGCGGACGGCGCCTACCTCGGCACCGGCCTCATCGTCCCGCACCGCAGAAGAGCCGGACGCCCCCTGCTGCGCGGGCAGCAGGAGGACAACGCCGAACACCGACGCGTCAGGGCCCGCGTCGAGCACACCTTCGCCCGCATGAAGAACTGGAAGATCCTCCGCGACTGCCGTCAGAAAGGCGACGGCCTTCACCACGCCGTCCAGGCCGTCGCCACCATGCACAACCTCGCCCTCGCCGGGTGAAACACCAGGTCAAGCACCACTTCGACCTGCCCGAGGAGAACCTTCTGCAACACCCTTTAGGGTGCGTTTCATATGTGGATCTTGATGTGTCAAGATCCCACTTCGTGGGGCGGCATGATCTGACGAATACACAGTGGGCGAAGCTGGAGCCCCTGCTCCCGGTCGGCAAGAAGCCTGGACGGCCACCGGTGCACACCAAGCGGCAACTGATAGACGGCATACGGTGGCGCACCCGCGCCGGTGCTCCCTGGCGGGACGTGCCCGAGCGCTATGGCCCGTGGGAGACGGTCTACGGCCTGTTCCGCCGCTGGCAGCGGGACGGCACCTGGCACCGCATCTTCGAACAGCTGCAGGCCCAGGCCGACGCCGAGGGACTGATCACCTGGGACGTCTCGGTGGACTCGACCATCGCCCGCGCCCACCAGCATGCGGCCGGCGCCCGCAAAAAGGGGATCTGCAGATCGAGCCGCCAGGCGGTGTGTTCATCGAGCCCGACGACCACGGGCTCGGACGCTCCCGGGGCGGGCTGACAACCAAGCTCCACCTGGCGGTCGAGCAGGCCCAGAAACCGATGTCGCTGGTCATCACGGCAGGACAGCGCGGTGATTCCCCGCAGTTCCAGGTGGTCTTGGGCCGCATCCGGGTGCCCCGGCTCGGGTCGGGCCGCCCGCGCACCCGGCCGGACAAGGTGCGTGCCGACAAGGCGTACGGCTCCCGCGCGAACCGTGCCTACCTGCGCAAGCGCGGTATCCGCTGCACGATCCCGGAGAAGCGCGACCAGATCGCCAACCGCAAGAACCGCGGCTCCCACGGCGGCCGGCCACCTAAGTTCGACAAGGCCGACTACAAGGAGCGCCACGCGGTCGAGTGCGGAATCAATCGCCTCAAGCGGCACCGCGCTGTCGCCACGAGATACGACAAGTTGGCAGTTCGCTACGAGGCGACCGTGCTGGTCGCAGCCATCAACGAGTGGCTGTGACCAGCACTTTCAAAACGCACCCTAGCAGTACTTGTCGCTGCCGTCCCGCGTCGTCCACGAGCACGAGTCGGCCTTGGACCCGTTCGCCTTCAGCAGCGTCGCCGTGTCGCTGGTGTTGTTCCACACGTACGCCTTGCGGTTCTGGTACTTCGTCGCGGTCGTGTCCTTGCCCGACCCGGTGCGGACCTTGACGGTCTGCTTTGCCGCGATCTTCACGTTCAGGAACGTGTACTTGTGGTTCTCGGGGTCCTTCAGCACCCACCCCTTCAGCGAGACCGCCTTGGAGCCCGTGTTCTTGAGCTGCACCCACTCACCGTTGAGGCTCGCGTTCGTCCTCGTGTCCTTGCCGGGGCTGTCGAAGTACACGCGGTAGATGATCACGCCGCCGGCGGCCTCGGCGGGAGAGCTGAGCAGGGTGCCGGTCAGGGCCACGGCTCCGGCGAGCGCGGGCAGGGCGGCGCGTATGCGCTGGTGCATGGAGATCCCCCCAGGGTCCTCGTTCACGATCGCCGTCGATCAGTGGCGATCGGTTGATCCGATCATCGGATCTTCAGGGGAGAAGTCATACCACCTCACCCTTCACTCGTGCTTCACAAACGGAGAAATGCCCTCGTCGACCACACACGGCACGAAGCGGGTCAACGGGGGGACGCGCGGTCCTGCCGGACACCGGATGCGGCAACAATGGGGGGATGAGCGACAGTCCAGCCCCTCTCGCCGATCCGCATCTCGTCTTCGACCCCGTCGACGGGATACGGGACGTGGTGATCCTCGGATCGACCGGCTCGATCGGCACCCAGGCCATCGATCTCGTCCTGCGCAACCCGGACCGCTTCCGCGTCACCGGGCTCTCCGCCGCCGGAGGGAGGGTGGAGCTGCTGGCCGAGCAGGCGCACCGCCTGCGGGTGCGGACCGTCGCCGTCGCCCGGGAGGACGTCGTACCGGCGCTGCGGGAGGCCCTGACCACCGCGTACGGTGCAGGGGAGCCGCTTCCCGAGATCCTCGCGGGGCCCGACGCGGCCACCGAGCTGGCGGCGGCCGATTCCTCGGAGTGTCACACCGTTCTGAACGGCATCACCGGCTCCATCGGCCTCGCCCCCACCCTCGCCGCCCTGGAGGCGGGCCGCACCCTCGCGCTCGCCAACAAGGAGTCGCTCATCGTCGGCGGCCTGCTGGTGAAGGCGGTGGCCAAGCCGGGCCAGATCATCCCGGTCGACTCCGAGCACGCCGCCCTCTTCCAGGCCCTCGCCTCCGGTACCCGCGCCGATGTGCGCAAACTGGTCGTGACCGCCTCCGGGGGTCCGTTCCGGGGCCGTACGAAGGCGCAGCTGGCGGACGTCACACCGGCCGACGCGCTCGCGCACCCCACCTGGGCCATGGGGCCGGTGATCACGATCAACTCCGCGACCCTCGTCAACAAGGGCCTGGAAGTCATCGAGGCGCACCTCCTCTACGACATTCCCTTCGACCGCATTGAGGTGGTCGTGCACCCGCAGTCGTATGTCCACTCGATGGTTGAGTTCACGGACGGATCGACACTGGCGCAGGCGACGCCCCCGGACATGCGCGGGCCCATCGCCATCGGCCTCGGCTGGCCGCAGCGCGTCCCCGACGCGGCACCCGCCTTCGACTGGACCAAGGCGTCCACCTGGGAGTTCTTCCCCCTCGACAACGAGGCGTTCCCGTCGGTCGGACTCGCCCGGCATGTGGGACAACTCGGCGGCACCGCCCCGGCGGTGTTCAACGCGGCCAACGAGGAGTGCGTGGACGCCTTCCTGCACGGCGGCCTCCGGTTCGACGCGATCACGGAGACCGTGACGCGGGTCGTCGAGGAGCACGGCACACCCGGAACGGGAACTTCCCTCACCGTGGCGGACGTCCTCGAAGCGGAGACCTGGGCGCGCGCCCGAGCCCGTGAGCTGACCACCTCATCAGGCAAACCCACCGAGCGGACGACCGCGGAGGCCCGTGCATGACGACCCTGATGTTCATCCTCGGCATAGTGGTCTTCGTGATCGGCCTGGCGTTCTCGATCGCATGGCACGAACTGGGCCATCTGTCGACCGCCAAGCTCTTCGGCATCCGCGTGCCCCAGTACATGGTCGGCTTCGGCCCGACGCTCTGGTCGCGGAAGAAGGGCGAGACCGAGTACGGCGTCAAGGCGATCCCGCTCGGCGGCTTCATCCGCATGATCGGCATGATCCCGCCCGGCCCGGACGGCCGTATCGAAGCCCGCTCCACCTCCCCGTTCCGCGGGATGATAGAAGACGCCCGCGCCGCCTCCTTCGAGGAGCACCAGCCGGGCGACGAGACCCGCCTCTTCTACACGCGCAAGCCCTGGAAGCGCGTCATCGTGATGTTCGCGGGCCCCTTCATGAACCTGGTCCTCGCCGTCGCGATCTTCCTCGGCGTGATGATGACCTTCGGCGCCCAGACGCAGACCACCACGGTCAGCAAGGTCTCGGACTGCGTCATCGAGGCCAGCGAGAACCGCTCCAAGTGCGAGGCCGGCGACAAGACCGCCCCCGCCAAGGCCGCGGGTCTGAAGCCCGGCGACAAGATCGTCGCGTTCAACGGCACCCCCGTCGACGACTGGTCCTCCCTCCAGTCCGACATCCGCGCCAACCCCGGCAAGGAAGTCACCGTCACCGTCGAACGCGGGGACGAGAAGCTCGACCTCACCGCCACCCTCGTCAGGAACCAGGTCAGCAGGACCGACGGCGAGGGCGGCTACGTCGAGGGCAAGTACGACTACGCCGGCTGGTTCGGCTTCACCCCCGCCGGCGCCGTCGTCCCGCTCTCCTTCGGCGAGTCCGTGGACCGCATGGGCGACATGATGGAGAACGGCGTCGAGTCCCTGCTCTCCCTGCCCGGCAAGATCCCCGCCCTGTGGGACGCCACCTTCGGCGACGGCGAACGCGAGGCGGACTCACCCATGGGCGTGGTCGGCGCGGCCCGCGTCGGCGGCGAGATCTTCACCATGGACATCCCCGCCACCCAGCAGCTGGTCAACTTCCTCATCCTGCTCGCCGGCTTCAACCTCTCCCTGTTCCTGTTCAACATGCTCCCGCTCCTCCCGCTCGACGGCGGACACATCGCGGGCGCCCTGTGGGAGTCGCTGCGCCGCAACACGGCCAAGGTGCTGCGCCGTCCCGACCCCGGCCCGTTCGACGTGGCGAAGCTGATGCCCATCGCGTACGTGGTGGCCGGGATCTTCGTCTGCTTCACACTCCTGGTGCTGATCGCGGACCTCGTGAACCCGGTGCGCATCTCGTAGTCATACGGCGTTCATGACGGCCGGGCACCCTGAGGTGCCCGGCCGCTTCCTTGTCCGGAGGGACCGCTTCCCTTACGGGTGGGTTTACGGCCGGTGATGTGCTGGGGCGTACGACCGTGCCGTAATCTCGGAGCCTGGAGCCCGCCTGTTTTCCGGGACCCGATCCTGATCCACGACTTGGGGTTGCACAGCAGATGACTGCGATTTCTCTCGGCATGCCGTCCGTTCCGACCAAGCTCGCCGAGCGCCGGAAGAGCCGGCAGATCCAGGTCGGGTCCGTGGCGGTCGGTGGGGACGCACCGGTCTCGGTCCAGTCCATGACGACCACGCGTACATCGGACATCGGCGCCACGCTCCAGCAGATCGCCGAGCTGACCGCCTCCGGCTGCCAGATCGTCCGCGTCGCCTGCCCCACCCAGGACGACGCCGACGCCCTCGCCATCATCGCCAAGAAGTCGCAGATCCCGGTCATCGCCGACATCCACTTCCAGCCGAAGTACGTCTTCGCCGCCATCGAGGCGGGCTGCGCGGCCGTCCGCGTCAACCCCGGCAACATCAAGCAGTTCGACGACAAGGTCAAGGAGATCGCGCGGGCCGCGAAGGACCACGGGACCCCGATCCGGATCGGCGTCAACGCCGGCTCGCTCGACAGGCGGCTGCTGCGGAAGTACGGCAAGGCCACCCCCGAGGCCCTGGTCGAGTCCGCCCTCTGGGAGGCGTCCCTCTTCGAGGAGCACGGCTTCCGGGACATCAAGATCTCGGTCAAGCACAACGACCCCGTGGTGATGGTCAACGCCTACCGCCAGCTCGCCGCCCAGTGCGACTACCCCCTCCACCTCGGCGTCACCGAGGCGGGCCCGGCGTTCCAGGGCACGATCAAGTCGGCGGTGGCTTTCGGCGCGCTCCTCTCCGAGGGCATCGGCGACACGATCCGCGTCTCGCTGAGCGCGCCCCCTGTCGAAGAGGTCAAGGTGGGCACCCAGATCCTGGAGTCCCTCAACCTCCGCCAGCGCGGCCTCGAAATCGTCTCCTGCCCCTCCTGCGGCCGGGCCCAGGTCGACGTCTACAAGCTCGCCGAGGAAGTCACCGCCGGCCTCACCGGCATGGAGGTCCCCCTCCGGGTCGCCGTCATGGGCTGCGTCGTCAACGGCCCCGGCGAGGCCCGCGAGGCCGACCTCGGCGTGGCCTCCGGCAACGGCAAGGGCCAGATCTTCGTCAAGGGCGAGGTCATCAAGACCGTCCCCGAATCCAAGATCGTCGAGACCCTGATCGAGGAGGCGATGAAGATCGCCGCCGAGATGGAGGAGGCCGGCGTCACGTCGGGCGAACCGACGGTGGCGGTAGCGGGCTGAGGGGCGCGGGGAACTGCGCGACCAGCCCCCACCCACCCGCACCCGCAACACATCCTCACCTCCCGAGCCGGTGGGCGGGGGTCGAAGGGGCGCAGTCCCTGGCGGGGGAGGGACGGGTAGGGGGCGGCGAGGGCGAAAAACCCAGCCCCGCACGACGCCCTCGGCATCCCACACAATCGCCAGGTACAGTGCGGGAACCAGCGCATACCCCAGGGTGAGGCCCCCGCACGTGTTGACCCAGACGACCACCAGGGTCCTCGAACCGAGTGACCTGGACGCCGCACTCGCCGTCCTGGACCGCGAGCCCGTCGCGAACGCCTTCGTGACGTCCCGCGTCCAGGTCGCCGGTCTGGACCCCTGGCGACTCGGCGGCGAAATGTGGGGCTGGTACGAAGGCGGCGCCCTCACCTCCCTCTGCTACGCCGGCGCCAACCTTGTCCCCATCTGCGCCACCCCGCGAGCCGTCCGCGCTTCGCCGACCGCGCCCGCCGAGCCGGCCGCCGCTGCTCCTCGCTCGTCGGCCCCGCCGAATCCACCGCCCAGCTCTGGCGCCTCCTCGAACCCAGCTGGGGCCCGGCCCGCGAGGTCCGCCCGCACCAGCCGCTGATGGTCACCGACCGGCTGCCCGACCCCGCCGAGGTCACCCCGGATCCGTACGTCCGACGCATCCGCAAGGACGAGATGGAAACGATCATGCCGGCGTGCGTGGCGATGTTCACGGAGGAGGTGGGCGTCTCCCCGCTGGCCGGCGACGGCGGCCTCCTCTACCAGGCCCGAGTGGCCGAACTGGTCGGCTCCGGCCGCTCCTTCGCCCGCCTCGACGACCGCGGCCGAGTCGTCTTCAAGGCCGAGATCGGCGCGGCAACGCCCCATGCCTGCCAGATCCAGGGCGTCTGGGTGGCCCCCGAGTACCGAGGCCAGGGCCTCGCGGCCCCCGGCATGGCGGCGGTGCTCCGCTACGCCCTGGCCGATGTGGCCCCGGTGGCGAGCCTGTACGTGAACGACTTCAACACGGCGGCGAGGCGCACGTACAGAAGGGTGGGCTTCCAGGAGATAGGCGCGTTCATGAGCGTCCTCTTCTGACGTACAACCCGCGCCCGACACCACACAGCGACCCCCCTGTACGCTCCCGGCATGGACCTCGCCATCGGCCCCCTGGATCTCTCCGCCCACGTGGACGAGGCCCTGGCCGTCCAAGCCGTCGCCTTCGGTCTGGGCCCCGACGAGGTGGCCGTACGCCGACAGATCGTCCTCCGCCACATGACCCAGCGGGGCGCCCGCGCACTCGGCGCCACGGCCGGAGGCCGCCTCGTCGGGTTCGTCTACGGCATGCCCAACGACCGCGCCCACTGGTGGTCCACGGTGGTCGAACCCTATCTCCGCGCCCAGGGCCACGAGGGCTGGCTGGACGACTCGTTCGTCATCACCGAACTCCACGTCCACCCGGCCCACCAGAACCGAGGCGTCGGCCGCTCACTGATCACCACGATCACCGACAGCGCGACCGAACCCCGCTCGATCCTCTCGGCGATCGACATCGAGAGCCCGGCCCGCGCCCTCTACCGTTCCCTCGGCTACCAGGACCTGGCCCGCCAGGTGCTGTTCCCCAGCGCCCCCAAGCCGTACGCGGTCATGGGCGCCCACCTGCCGCTGCGCCGCAAGCGGCGGCCGTAACCGCGCACCCGCCCCCCGACGGATTTCCACGCTCCCGCACCGCCCGGCTAACCTCCTGCCATCACCCTCCCCCACTCTCGGCATCGCTGAGCGGGGGGACCCCCATCAGCAGGAGTACGAGAACCATGGCCAACGCACCGGTCCAGCGCATGTCCCAGTTGATGGCGAAGACGCTGCGCGACGACCCGGCGGACGCCGAGGTCCTCAGCCACAAGCTGCTCGTCCGCGCCGGTTACGTCCGCCGCACCGCGGCCGGAGTATGGACGTGGCTGCCGCTCGGCAAGAAGGTCCTCGCCAACGTGGAGCGGATCGTCCGCGAGGAGATGGACGCGATCGGCGCCCAGGAGGTGCTGCTCCCCGCCCTGCTGCCGAAGGAGCCGTACGAGGCGACCGGCCGCTGGGACGAGTACGGCCCGGAGCTGTTCCGGCTGAAGGACCGCAAGGGCGGCGACTACCTCCTCGGCCCGACCCACGAGGAGATCTTCACGCTGATCGTGAAGGACCAGGCGTCCTCGTACAAGGATCTGCCGGTCATCCTCTACCAGATCCAGACGAAGTTCCGTGACGAGGCCCGCCCCCGCGCCGGCATCCTGCGCGGCCGTGAGTTCCTGATGAAGGACTCGTACTCCTTCGACCTGGAGGACGAGGGCCTCGCCCAGTCGTACGCCCTGCACCGTCAGGCGTACCAGAAGGTGTTCGCGCGCCTGGGCCTCGACTACCGCATCTGCGCCGCCACCGCGGGCGCCATGGGCGGCTCGAAGTCGGAGGAGTTCCTGGCCCCGGCCGGCGCCGGCGAGGACACCTTCGCCGACTGCCCCACTTGCGACTTCGCAGCCAACACCGAGGCGATCACGTACGAGTTGAAGCCGGTGGACGCCGACGGCGTGCCCGCGCTCGAAGAGATCCCGACCCCCGACACCCCCACCATCGAGACCCTCGCCGCCCATCTCGGCGTCCCGGCCTCCGCCACCCTGAAGAACCTCCTCGTGAAGGTCGACGGCGAGATCGTCGCCGTCGGTGTCCCCGGTGACCGCGAGGTCGACATGGGCAAGGTCGAGGCGCACTTCTCCCCGGCGGTCGTCGAGATGGTCACCGAGGACGACTTCGCGGCCCGTCCCGAGCTGGTCCGCGGTTACGTCGGCCCGCAGGGCCTGGGGGAGAAGATCAAGTACATCGCCGACCCGCGCGTGGCCCCCGGCACCGCGTGGATCACCGGCGCCAACAAGGACGGCATGCACGCGAAGAACGTCGTCGCGGGCCGTGACTTCGAGGTCGGCGAGTACGTCGACGCCGTGGTCGTCCAGGAAGGCGACCCGTGCCCGAACTGCGGCACCGGCCTCAAGCTGGACCGCGCCATCGAGATCGGCCACATCTTCCAGCTCGGCCGCAAGTACGCCGACGCCCTCAAGCTCGACGTCCTCGGCCAGAACGGCAAGCCGGTCCGCGTCACCATGGGCTCGTACGGCATCGGCGTCTCCCGCGCGGTCGCGGCCCTCGCCGAGCAGACCGCCGACGACAAGGGCCTGTGCTGGCCCGAGGAGGTCGCCCCGGCCGACGTCCACGTCGTCGCCGCCGGCAAGGCCCTCCAGATCGAACTGGCCCTCGACGTCTCCGAGAAGCTGCGCGAGGCGGGCCTGCGCGTCCTGGTCGACGACCGGGCCGGGGTCTCCCCGGGCGTGAAGTTCACCGACTCCGAGCTGATCGGCGTCCCCAAGATCCTGGTGGCGGGCCGCCGTTCCGCCGAGGGCGTCCTGGAACTGAAGGACCGTCGGACGGGCGAGCGCGAGGAGCTGACGGTCGACGAGGCGATCGCGCGCCTGACGGCCGCCCGAGCCGTCTGAGTGTTCTGAGTCGTCTGAGCCGTTCGAGTCGTCCAGTCGTCTAAAGGGCAAGACCGGGAAGTTAAGGCGGTTCGGTCGTGGTCGGGTGGCTGGTCAGGGTGATGGTGGTGATCACGGGTGTCTTGTGCCCGACGCTGTCTTTGATCTTGTTGTAGGCGTAGGGCGACAGGGTGCGCTTGACGCGGCGCGGGCTGGTGCGGGAACGACGTCTGGCGGGTGCGAGGTTGCGGGTGTGGACCAGAGCTGCGACGAGGTTGGCCGGATCCGATGTTCTGGCGTTGATCACGGTGAGCCGGATCGTGTGCAGGGCGATCGTCAGGGACAGCCGATCGGGGTCGAGGTGAGCGCTGGTGGCAGCTTCGGAGATGGCCCGGCGGCTGGCCTGGTAGAGCGCTAACAGCGCAAAGAGTTCCTGCTCGACCCCGGCCGGGGTGCGTGAGCGCAGGACGCGGTCTGCTCCGCGCAGGGTGACTTTCAGCCCGTAGAAGGCGGTCTCGATCTCCCAGCGCTGGTGGTAGAGGGCGGCCAGTTCCGCGGCCGGATACCGCTTGGGGTCCAGGAGCGTGGTGACCAGTCGCACGGTGCCGGCGCAGGATGTGCCGTCCGGGCGCGTCACGGTGATCTGGTAGCTGATCACGCGCAGGGTGAGAGCCGTCAGCGCGGGCATCGCGGTGCGGCGGCCGCGCTGCTGCCACTTGGCCAGCCGGTCAGCGGAGCGGCGGTCGGTGACCAGGGTGAGATGGGTGCCATCGGGCAGTGGGCGGATCACCGGCAGCAGACGTCCGGACTGCACCCTCCACAACAGGTCGGCTCCTGTAGCGGCAGCGTCCCGCAAGGCCTCGAAGCCGTCATAGCCCCGGTCGGCCAGCAGCAGCATCCCAGGCCTGAGCGACGCCAGCAGGCACCGGGCCTGCGGCAACTCGGTGTACTGCTGGGATCCGAAGACCGCATCGATCAGCGCGCGGGTGCCGCACTCGACCAGCGCGGTCAGCCGCAGCTGGGGATAGCCGGCCGGACGGCTGGTGCGGGCCGCATGCCGCCGGAAGCACGCCACATTCTGCGGGCTGTCGGCCACCTCCAGGCAGGTGCCGTCCCAGGCCACCAACCGCAGCCCCCGCCAGAACACCCCCGGCGTCGCGGCCGTGCCGACCGGCCCGCGCAGCCGGTCGAACAGCATCATCAGCGGCTTCACCCCCAACCGCTGACGAGCCTGCCGCAGAGCCGCCGCCGACGGATCAGCCACCATCCCGCGCGGCCACCCGGCCGTCATCGCTGACCACACCCGGCGATACCCGCACTCCCCGAACAGGCCCAGGACCAGCACGAAATACACCACCACCCGGGCCGGCAGCAGCCGCACCCGACGCTCCACACAGCCCGCCGCCTGGACCACCTCGTCCACCAACGACGGCGGAACCCACCGCGTCAACGCCCCTAAATGACCCGGCAACCACACCCACGACCGGCCTCCAACCGCCCCAGCGGTGGCACACTGAACAGACAACGGAGCCCCCACGAACCGTGACCTTGACACTCACAGTCCGCGCCGGGCTCCGTTCTCATGTCAACCCACCCGACCAGCCACAACACCCCTTAACTTCCCGGTCTTGAGCTAAAGCCACCCCGCAAACTCCAACAACAACTCCGCATCCCTCGGCCGCCCAACCCGCCGCGCCCGCACCCCCGACTCCACAGCCCGGAACAACGTCCACCCCCGCAACCGCTCCGGATCCACGTCCAACGACTCGGCAAGCCTCTTCACCCGCCGCCGAGTAACCGCGGCCCCGGACGGCGAGGCAATCAGATCCTCCACCCGGTCCCGGACCAGCCGAGCCAGATCGAACGCACACTCCCCGACCACCGGATCAGGCCCCACGGCCAACCACGGCAGCCGCTCGCCCGCCAGCACCTTGCTCTGCCGAAACGTCCCATGCAGCAACCGCTCCTCGGACGCGGCCCCCAGCAACTCCTCACGGGCGCCGAGCGCCGCGTCGACCAGGGCCCGAACCTCGGCATGATTCTCGGCGCCGACCCGCATGGCCTCCGCCTGCCGTCCCGTCCGCTCGGCCACGGTCTCGAAGACATGTGCCTCGGGCGGCTCGACCCACAGCCGCCGCAAGGTCGCGGTCGCCTCCAACAGGGCCTTCGCCTCCGGCAACGACCGCACGGACAGATCGGGATGCAGCCGCTCCAGCAGCAGTACGCCATGACTGTCACCGGGGTTCAGCAACTGCACCGCACCCCGCCCGTCCCAGTGCGCCAGCGCCGCCCGCTCGCTCTCCGGCCGCGCCCGCTCGGGCGCCAGTTTCAGTACGGCGGGGGTGCCGTCGATCTGCCGTACAAGGAGCACCAGACTGCTGCGACCGCCGGGTGCCTGCACCCGCTCGACGGTCAACTCGCGTAGAGCAACGGCCTGTTGGACCAGGTCGGGCAGCTGCTCCAGCCACTCGTCGACCCCGTCGCCCCCGACCAGCCGGGCCTCGGCGAGCGCGCGTACCAGTCGCTGCGGGGGTTCGAACGCCTCGGACGCCTCGAAAGCCTTGCGAGTCATGCGCGAGTCGTTCCTTCCAGGCCGTGATCAGGTGTGCGGTGCCGCCGAAGGGGTGGCACCGGCCGCCGCCGCCCGCTCGGCGAGACCAGGGAAGGCTACGCTTCCTCCCCGCCAGCGCACCGCCCGCACCGCCGCTTCCCGCAGCGCCTCGGCCGCCGCACCGCGCCGCTCACCCTTGGCTGCCCTTACGAGGTCGGAGTACACCCCGGCCACCCGTTCCTCCAACTCGACGGCGAGCCGTACGGCGGAGTCGGTGTCCGCCACCGGGAACGGCAGCGCGTAGCCGGCAGCCGCCGCCGCGGGCTCGCCGCCCAGGTCCCGTACGGTCCGGGCGAGCGCGTCCCGGCGGGCCCGGTGCGCGTCGTACGCCTCCCGCGCCTCGCTCCGCCGGGCCGCACCGATCTTCCCGCCGACGACGCCGTACCCGTACACGGCTGCGTGCTCGGCCCCGAGCGCCGCCTGTACCGCCTTCAGTTCCGCGCTGCTCACTTCGCACCCTCCGTCAACAAGTACGCGTGCCCGGCCCCCGCAGCCGCCACCGACGCCAGCAGCCGCGCCAGCTCACCCGGCACCTCCAGCAGCGCCTTCACCCGCTTGTCGGCGAGCCCGCGCTCGGCGGCGGCCAACTCGGTGAGAGCGGCCTTCGGGTCCGCCGGCACGACGGCGGGGGAGGCCGAGGCGGAAGGGGATGCCGAGGCGGAGGGGGACCCGGACGGCGAAGCGGTCGCCGTGCCCGTCCCGCTCCCGAACGCCTCGGCATGCCGTACGACCTCGGCCCGCAACGGACCGAGCAGCGCGGCCAGATCCGGATGGGCGTCGATCACGGCGTCGTACCGCTCCCTGAGCACGGCGCTGTCCCGAGCCGCCCGGTCCCGCGCCCGCTCCTCGGCCGAAGCACCGCCCTCGGCGGCGTCCGACCCCTCACCCCCGGCCGAACACCCCACGACCAGGCCCACACCCGCGGCCCCGACAAACAGACTCCTCCTGCGCAACCCGGACGGGGTACGCGACGGCACGGTGAACGACAAGGCAGACGTCCTAAGGGGGTTCGTACGAACAAAAGAGCGGCGTGATCACGGTACCTGTGAACGTGCCTCAGCCCCGATAGGGGCGCGGGGCCGTAGCGATGTGCGGCTCCGCCGCGTGGGCCGTGTCCCCACCGACCGGAGCCGACATGGACGGCAACACCCCCGTGGAGCGGATACCCTTTGACCTGACACACGCCCTACCCACAACAGCACACGCGGCCGAGGAGTCACCCGGATGAGCACCACCCAGAGCGAGAGGCTGCGAGAACTGCTGGAACCGCTCGTACGCTCCCAGGGCCTGGACCTCGAAGAGATCGCGGTGGACGCGGTCGGACGCAAGCGAGTGCTGCGCGTGGTCGTCGACTCCGACGAGGGCGCGGACCTGGACACGGTCGCCGATGTCAGCCGCGCGCTCTCCGCCAAGCTGGACGAGACGGACGCGATGGGCCAGGCGGAGTACACCCTGGAAGTCGGCACCCCGGGCGCCGAGCGCGCCCTCACCGAGCACCGTCACTACCGCAGAGCCGTGGACCGGCTGGTGAAGTTCCAACTGCGCGACGGCGGAGGTGAGTTGGTGGCCCGCATTCTGACCGTGGACGACGACGGCGTCGACGTCGAGGTGCCCGGGGTGAAGGGCCGCAAGGCCACCACCCGCAGGCTCGCCTTCGACGAGATCGACAAGGCGCGCGTCCAGGTCGAGTTCAGCCGCAAGGACAAGAAGGACATGAAGGAAGAGGAGGAGGCGTAGCCGTGGACATCGACATGAGTGCCCTGCGGGGCTTGGTACGGGAGAAGGAGATCTCCTTCGACCTGCTCGTCGAGGCGATCGAGGCGGCCCTCCTCATCGCCTACCACCGCACCGAGGGAAGCCGCCGCCACGCGCGCGTGGAGCTCAACCGGGAGACCGGCCATGTGACCGTGTGGGCGAAGGAGGACCCCGAGGACCTGGAGGAGGGGCAGGAGCCGCGCGAGTTCGACGACACCCCGTCCGGCTTCGGCCGTATCGCCGCCACTACCGCCAAGCAGGTGATCCTGCAGCGGCTGCGCGACGCGGAGGACGACGCCACGCTCGGCGAGTACGCCGGCCGCGAGGGCGACATCGTCACCGGTGTGGTCCAGCAGGGCCGCGACCCGAAGAACGTGCTCGTCGACATCGGCAAGCTGGAGGCCATCCTGCCCGTGCAGGAGCAGGTCCCCGGCGAGACGTACCCGCACGGCCTGCGGCTGCGGTCGTACGTCGTGCGAGTGGCGAAGGGCGTACGTGGTCCGTCCGTCACCCTGTCGCGCACGCATCCGAATCTGGTCAAGAAGCTCTTCGCCCTCGAGGTGCCGGAGATCGCCGACGGCTCCGTCGAGATCGCCGCCATCGCGCGTGAGGCGGGCCACCGTACGAAGATCGCCGTCCGGTCCACCCGTTCGGGTCTGAACGCCAAGGGCGCCTGCATCGGCCCCATGGGCGGTCGTGTGCGCAATGTCATGGGCGAGCTGAACGGCGAGAAAATCGACATCGTCGACTGGTCGGACGACCCGGCGGAGATGGTGGCGAACGCGCTGTCCCCGGCCAGGGTCTCCAAGGTCGAGGTGGTGGACCTCGCGGCCCGCTCCGCGCGCGTGACGGTGCCCGACTACCAACTGTCGCTGGCGATCGGCAAGGAGGGCCAGAACGCCCGCCTCGCCGCCCGCCTCACCGGCTGGCGGATCGACATCCGCCCGGACACCGAGCAGCCGTCGGCGTAACCACTCGACCAGACGTCCGAACAGGGTCGTCCGGGTATTTCTCGGCGGCCGGGGAATAGATCCAAGCCGCAGGTCGCTTAGATCACGACAACAACCGTTCGATTCTTGCCCCAAAGGGGTGAGGTCGGTGCGGGGAGGTAGACTTAGCAGTGTCTGGCCGGACGCGTGCCCGCGCATGCCCTGAGCGCACCTGTGTGGGGTGCAGGCAGCGAACGGCCAAGACCGAGCTGCTGCGCGTCGTGGCGATCGAGGACGAATGTGTCCCCGATCATCGCGGTACGCTGCCCGGCCGGGGTGCGTACATACACCCCGCCCTGGTCTGTCTCGATCTGGCGGTTCGCCGTCGGGCTCTCCCGCGGGCGCTGCGTGCCCCGGGTCCGCTCGACACAAAGGCGTTGCGCCATTACGTGGAGCAGACAACAGTTGCTGAGCAGGCAACACCGTAAGACGCGTCGCACGGACCCTCCGTGCGGCCCTGGTACCCCGCGAGTTGGAAGTAGGTCGAGATTGCGATGAGCACTCGATGAGCACGCGATGAGTACGCCCATGAAGTAGCAACGGTCCGGAGGCAACCCGGACCTCAAAGGAGCGAAGTGGCTAAGGTCCGGGTATACGAACTCGCCAAGGAGTTCGGGGTTGAGAGCAAGGTCGTCATGGCCAAGCTCCAAGAGCTCGGTGAATTCGTCCGTTCGGCGTCCTCGACGATCGAGGCGCCCGTTGTACGCAAACTGACTGACGCCCTCCAGCAGGGCAGCGGAGGCGGCAAGCCCGCCGCCCCCCGTAAGGCCGCCCCGGCACGTCCGGCGGCCCCCTCCCCCGCGCAGGTCGCGCGTCCGGCCGCCCCGCGTCCGGGTCCGGCCGCGCCGAAGCCGCCCGCCGCGCCCGCAGCGGAGAGGCCCGCGGCCCCGGCCCCGGGTCCGCGTCCCACGCCCGGCCCCAAGCCGCCGACGCCGAAGCCCGCTCCGGTGTCCCCGGCCCCGAGCGTCCCCGAGTTCCAGGCACCCCCGTCGGCTCCGGCCGCTCCGTCCCCGCGTCCGGGCGCACGTCCCGGCCAGGGTGCGCCGCGTCCCGGTGGCCGTCCCTCCGGCCCCGGCCAGGGGCAGGGTCAGGCCCCGCGTCCGGGCGCACGTCCCGGTGGCGGTGCCGGTGCGCCCAAGCCCGGCGGTGCCCGTCCCTCGGGTCCGGGTCCGGGTAACAACCCCTTCACCTCCGGTGGCTCCACCGGCATGGGCCGCCCGCAGGCGCCCCGTCCGGGCGGCGCGCCCCGACCCGGCGGCCACGGTGGCCCCGGTGCCCCGGGTCCGCGTCCGCAGGCTCCCGGTCAGGCGCCCCATCCGCAGGGTGCGGCCGGTGGCGGTCCGCGTCCGCAGGCTCCGGGCGGCGCCCGTCCGACCCCGGGCGGCATGCCCCGTCCGCAGGGCGGCGGTCCCCGTCCCGGCGGCGGCCCCGGTGGCCCCCGTCCGAACCCCGGCATGATGCCGCAGCGTCCCGCTGCCGGCCCCCGTCCCGGCGGTGGTGGCCCCGGTGGCCGCGGCCCCGGTGGCGGCGGTCGTCCCGGTGGCGGCGGCGGTCGTCCGGGTGGCGGCGGCTTCGCCGG
Organism: Streptomyces ipomoeae 91-03; assembly: GCF_000317595.1. GTDB lineage: Bacteria > Actinomycetota > Actinomycetes > Streptomycetales > Streptomycetaceae > Streptomyces > Streptomyces ipomoeae. Next base: position 19,000 of record NZ_AEJC01000177.1, read on the forward strand.
TCGTCCGGGTGGCGGCGGCGGCTTCGCCGGTCGTCCCGGTGGTCCCGGTGGCGGTGGCGGCGGTTTCGCCGGTCGTCCCGGCGGTCCCGCGGGAGCGGGCGGCGGTGGCCGTCCCGGCTTCGGTGGCCGTCCCGGTGGTCCCGGTGCCCGTGGTGGCACGCAGGGCGCCTTCGGTCGTCCCGGTGGTCCCGCGCGTCGTGGCCGCAAGTCGAAGCGGCAGAGGCGCCAGGAGTACGAGGCCATGCAGGCCCCGTCGGTCGGCGGCGTGATGCTGCCTCGCGGCAACGGCGAGTCCATTCGCCTGTCGCGCGGTGCTTCGCTCACCGACTTCGCGGAGAAGATCAACGCCAACCCGGCGTCGCTCGTCGCGGTCATGATGAACCTCGGCGAGATGGTCACCGCGACCCAGTCCGTCTCCGACGAGACGCTCCAGCTCCTCGCCGACGAGATGAACTACACGGTTCAGATCGTCAGCCCGGAGGAGGAGGACCGCGAGCTGCTCGAGTCCTTCGACCTGGAGTTCGGCGAGGACGAGGGCGACGAGGACGACCTGGTCGTCCGCCCGCCGGTCGTCACCGTCATGGGTCACGTCGACCACGGTAAGACCCGCCTCCTCGACGCCATCCGCAAGACGAACGTCATCGCGGGCGAGGCCGGCGGCATCACCCAGCACATCGGTGCCTACCAGGTCACGACCGAGGTCAACGAAGAGGATCGCGCGATCACCTTCATCGACACCCCGGGTCACGAGGCGTTCACCGCCATGCGTGCCCGTGGTGCCAAGTCGACCGACATCGCGATCCTGGTCGTCGCGGCCAACGACGGCGTCATGCCGCAGACGGTCGAGGCGCTCAACCACGCCAAGGCGGCCGACGTCCCGATCGTCGTCGCGGTCAACAAGATCGACGTCGAGGGCGCGGACCCGACCAAGGTGCGCGGTCAGCTGACCGAGTACGGCCTGGTGGCCGAGGAGTACGGCGGCGACACGATGTTCGTCGACATCTCCGCCAAGCAGGGTCTGCACATCGACTCGCTGCTGGAAGCGGTCATCCTGACCGCCGACGCCTCGCTCGACCTGCGGGCCAACCCGAAGCAGGACGCGCAGGGCATCTCGATCGAGTCCCGCCTCGACCGCGGCCGTGGTGCCGTGGCGACGGTCCTCGTCCAGCGAGGCACGCTGCGGGTCGGCGACACGATGGTGGTCGGCGACGCGTACGGCCGAGTCCGGGCGATGCTCGACGACAACGGCAACAACGTGGCCGAGGCCGGCCCGTCGACGCCGGTGCAGGTCCTGGGTCTCACCAACGTCCCGGGTGCGGGCGACAACTTCATCGTCGTCGACGAGGACCGTACGGCCCGTCAGATCGCCGAGAAGCGCGCCGCCCGTGAGCGCAACGCCGCGTTCGCCAAGCGCACGCGCCGCGTCTCGCTGGAGGACCTGGACAAGGTGCTCAAGGCCGGCGAGGTCCAGCAGCTGAACCTGATCATCAAGGGCGACGCTTCTGGTTCCGTCGAGGCCCTGGAGTCCTCCCTGCTCCAGCTGGACGTCGGCGAAGAGGTCGACATCCGCGTCCTGCACCGCGGCGTCGGTGCGGTCACGGAGTCCGACATCGACCTCGCGATGGGCTCCGACGCCATCGTCATCGGCTTCAACGTCCGGGCAGCCGGCCGTGCGCAGCAGATGGCGGAGCGCGAGGGCGTGGACGTCCGCTACTACTCGGTCATCTACCAGGCGATCGAGGAGATCGAGGCGGCCCTCAAGGGCATGCTCAAGCCGGAGTACGAAGAGGTCGAGCTCGGTACGGCGGAGATCCGCGAGGTCTTCAAGTCGTCCAAGCTGGGCAACATCGCGGGTGTCCTCATCCGGTCCGGCGAGGTCAAGCGCAACACCAAGGCCCGTCTCATCCGCGACGGCAAGGTCGTCGCGGAGAACCTCACCATCGAGGGCCTGCGTCGCTTCAAGGACGACGTCACCGAGATCCGCGAAGGCTTCGAGGGCGGTATCAACCTCGGAAACTTCAACGACATCAAGGTGGACGACGTCATCGCGACGTACGAGATGCGGGAGAAGCCGCGGGCGTAAGCCGGTGGTTCACGCCG
>NZ_AEJC01000178.1 GCF_000317595.1 Streptomyces ipomoeae 91-03
CAGGACGCGAAAACGGAACTCAGGACTCCTGCGGTGTCACCGGACCGGCGGCCGTCACATCGTGCTCGGGCACGGTCTGCCCCGAGCGGATCAGTTCGATCCGCCCCATCACCTTGGCCCGCAGATCACTGGGCACGTCGTCCTGCCCGCAGCACCGCTTGACCAGCTTCTTGACGGCCTGTTCGAGCCCGTACTTCTCGAGGCACGGCGAGCACTCCTCGAAGTGATGCTCGAACTTGGTGCAGTCGGCATCGGGCATCTCACGATCAAGGAACTCGTAGAGATGATCGAGGATTTCGCTGCAATCCGTCTCGTGCGGCCCTCCGCAGCTCATGAGCCCGAGCCTTTCGCTTCGTTCGACTCTCCGGCGCCGGCCGGGACCAGCCCACGGTCGCGAGCGTAGTCCTCCAGCATGCCGCGCAGTTGACGGCGGCCCCGGTGCAGCCGGGACATCACCGTACCGATGGGTGTCCCCATGATGTCGGCGATCTCCTTGTACGCAAAGCCCTCTACATCGGCGAGGTAGACGGCGATGCGGAATTCCTCGGGGATCGCCTGCAGCGCTTCCTTCACATCCGAGTCGGGCAGGTGGTCGAGCGCCTGCGACTCGGCGGAGCGCAGGCCCGTCGACATGTGCGACTCGGCGCGTGCCAGCTGCCAGTCCTCGATCTCCTCGGCCGCGCTGCGCTGGGGTTCGCGCTGCTTCTTGCGGTACGAGTTGATGAACGTGTTCGTGAGGATGCGGTACAGCCAGGCCTTCAGATTGGTGCCCTCACGGAACTGGTGGAAGGACGCGTACGCCTTCGCGTACGTCTCCTGCACCAGGTCCTCGGCGTCGGCCGGGTTGCGCGTCATGCGCAGCGCGGCCGAGTACATCTGATCGAGGAATTCCAGCGCGTCCCGCTCGAAACGGGCGCTACGGTCCGCGGCGGTCTCCGTGCCCTCGGGCTGCTCCGCCTGGCCCCGTTCGGTCCCTGCGTCGGTCCCAGTGACCGGACCCACCTCCTCCAGCGTTTGTGCGATACCGAGACCGGTACCACCGGATTCGGAGGATAGACGACGATCCTTGCCCGCCGCCGCCCGAACAGGGGCGCTCTTGGCCGCGTGCAGCACCGTCCAGTCCAGGTCAGCGCGGCTGCTGCGGGTCGGGCAGATGGTCGAACCCATGCGGCGGACTTCCTCTCTACGAGCGGTCGGCAGGCTCTCGCGCTGCTCTGATCCACACAACAGAGGACCGTCACGCAACATTCCCGTGCTCCCACCGACTCCTTACCGAGTGACGCACTCCACTCCGCTTACCGTGACGCACTCCACTTCACCCACCGCCCACCGGAGCGAACGAATCCGTCCCTCCCTCACCGAAGCGACGCGATCCACTCCACTACGCCGTCGGTGATCACCTTCAGCGCCTCCTCCTGCCCGAGCGGCGCCCGCTTGGGCACGGCGAACCCGTGATCGCCGTACGGCACCTCGACCAGCCGGTACGCCCCCTCGGCTCCGCCCGGAAACTCCTCCGGCCGCCCGAACGGATCGTTCCCGCCCTGTACGACGAGCGTGGGCACCCCGGCCCCGAGCAGCTCGTCGGCCCGCGACTTCTCCGGCTTGCCCGGCGGATGCAGCGGAAAGCTCAGCGCGAGTACGGCCGCCGCACCCAGCTCCGTCGCCGTACGACAGGCCACCCGGGCCCCGGCGCTCCGTCCGCCCGCGATCACCGGCAGCCCCGGCTCCGCGAGCGCCGGCCACAGCCCCCGCCACCCGGTGTCCAGCGTCTTCGGCGCGGGCGCCAGCTTCTTCCCGGCCACCCGCCAGGGCTGCTCGACGAGGGCCACGGTCACCCCGTGCGCCGGCAGCACGGCGGCGAGGGCCTTGAGGTCCCGCGCCTCGATGCCGCCCCCGGCACCATGGCCGACGCCGAGGACCCATGCGGCGCCCTCGGCCTCGTACCAGGTGAGGCGAGCCGTACCGACCTCGGTGTCGATCTCTTCTGTCGCTGCCATGATCTCGGTCACGTCAGAAGAGTGTGCCTTCCTCGGGCCCCTCCAGCTCCTTCAACAGCTCCGGGGAGTTGTTGCGGACGTTGCTGACGGCCGTGGAGACGGGGTACGCGCGCATCAGCCCGGCGGGCGGCGGTTCGAGCAGCCCGCGCAGATCGTCGAGGTCCGTGCGGGCCGGGTCGAGCCAGCTGTCCCAGCGGTCGGGCGTGAGCATCAGCGGCATCCGGGGATGGATCTCGGCCAGACTGTGCGGGCCGTCCGCCGGGGCCACGGCCAGCGGGGTCTTCTCGGCCTCGGTCGTGATCACCGAGCAGGTGGCCCACCAGGCCTGCGGATGGTCGTCCGGCAGCGTCCGGTCCCGCCAGAACTCGTACAGCCCGGCCATCGCGAAGACCGACCCGTCGGCGGGCAGCACGAAGTACGGCTGCTTGCGTGGCCGCTTCTTCTTGCCGTCGACCTCCAGCTCGCGCTCCTGCTTGCCGGTGACCCACTCGTAGTAGCCGTCGGCGGGCAGGATGCAGCGCCGGGTGGCGAAGGAACGCCGGTACGACGGCTTCTCGTGGACGGTCTCCGCGCGGGCGTTGATCATCCGGGCGGCGCCCTCGGGCGACTTGGACCAGGACGGGACGAGCCCCCACTTCAGCTTGCGCAGCTGGCGAACCGGCCTCTTGTCGTCGGCGTCCTTGAGAGGGCGGTCGAGAACCGCGTAGACCTCCTTCGTGGGAGCCACGTTGTAATCGGGCTCCAGTGTCTCCTCCGGCTCCCACTTCTCGATCTCAAAGATTCCTGCGAGATCCTCTGGCCTACGACTCGCCGCATATCGTCCGCACATGAGTGCCACACTGCCAGGCCCACCCGTCACCCGACCAGCACTCCCCAACGCCGGCGCTACGCGCCGGCCCCCACCCATCGCGACCCCGAGGAGCCACCACCAACGATGGAAAGCACCGCAGCCACCTCCCTGGCCTCCCTCTGGGACGAGCTCGTCGGCACCCAGCCCGACCCCGACACCTGGGTCGTCATAGCCACGGCGGTCGCCGCGCTGGCGGCGATCGTCCCGCACGCCGTCTGGCGTCTCACCCGCAACGCCATCACCATCGCGCACGAGGGCGGCCACGGCCTGGTCGCGCTGCTCACCGGCCGCACCCTGACCGGCATCCGCCTCCACTCCGACACCAGCGGCCTCACGGTCAGCCGCGGCAAGCCCACCGGCCTGGGCATGATCCTCACCGCCGCCGCCGGCTACACCGCGCCCCCGCTCCTGGGCCTCGGCGGCGCCGCCCTCCTCGGCACCGGCCGCATCACCCTCCTCCTGTGGCTCGCCACGATCCTGCTGACCGCCATGCTGATCATGATCCGCAACGCCTACGGCGCCCTCACGGTCGTCCTCACCGGCGGCACCTTCGTGATCGTCTCCTGGCTCGCCGGCCCCCAGGTCCAGGCGGCCTTCGCGTACGCGGTGGTCTGGTTCCTCCTCCTCGGCGGCGTACGCCCGGCCTTCGAACTCCAGGCCAAGCGCAGAAGGGGCGGCGCCGGCGACTCGGACGCGGACCAGCTGTCCCGCCTGACCCACGTCCCGGCGACGGTGTGGCTGCTGATGTTCCACGTGGTGAGCCTGTGCGCACTGCTGGGCGGAGGCAGGTGGCTGCTGAGCTTGTGACCCCCGGTCGTCTTCAGGGGCGCGGGGCTGCGTCTGTTTGCGGCTCCGCCGCGGGGCGCGACCAGCCACGACAAACCCGCACCCGCCCACGGCGATCAAGAGGCCGCCCCTCCCGCGCCCGGCCACTAAAGTGGGCCCCATGGCCGTAAACCCCGCCCACACCGCCCTCTGGCCCGCCCCCCTCGCGAGCGGAGCCGTCGACGCGACGGTCCACGTGCCGGGGTCAAAGTCCGTGACCAACCGCGCCCTGGTCCTCGCCGCCCTCGCGAGCGAACCCGGCTGGCTGCGCCGCCCCCTCCGTTCCCGCGACACCCTCCTGATGGCGGCGGCGCTGCGCGCGATGGGCGTGGCCATCGAGGAAGGGGTCGGCCCGGACGGTTCCGGCGAGGCCTGGCGAGTCCTCCCCACCGGTCTGCACGGCCCGGCCACCGTCGACGTCGGCAACGCCGGCACGGTCATGCGCTTCCTGCCCCCGGTGGCGGCCCTGGCCAACGGCCCCATCCGCTTCGACGGCGACCCGAGGTCGTACGAGCGTCCCCTCAACGGGGTGATCGACGCCCTGCGCGTCCTCGGCGCCCGGATCGACGACGACGGCCGGGGCGCGCTGCCGCTGACGGTCCACGGCAGCGGCGCGCTCGACGGTGGCCCGGTGGCGATCGACGCGTCCTCGTCGTCGCAGTTCGTCTCGGCGCTGCTGCTGTCCGGGGCGCGCTTCAACCAGGGCGTGGAGGTCCGTCACACCGGCTCCACGCTGCCCTCCCTGCCGCACATCCGGATGACCGTGGACATGCTGCGCTCGGTCGGCGCGCAGGTGGACACGCCGGAGTCGGGCGGCGAGCCGAACGTCTGGCGGGTCACGTCGGGCGCCCTGCTCGGCCGTGACCTGACGATCGAGCCGGATCTGTCGAACGCCCAGCCCTTCCTGGCGGCGGCCCTGGTGACCGGCGGCAAGATGATCATCCCCGACTGGCCCAAGCACACCACCCAGCCGGGCGACCAGCTCCGCGAGATCTTCACCGAGATGGGCGGCATCTGCGAACTGACGGAGTACGGACTGGTGTTCACCGGTTCGGGTGCGATCCACGGCATCGACGTGGATCTGAGCGAGGTCGGCGAACTGACCCCCGGCATCGCGGCGGTCGCCGCACTGGCCGACTCCCCCTCCACCCTGCGCGGCGTCGCCCATCTCCGCCTGCACGAGACGGACCGTCTGGCCGCGCTCACCAAGGAGATCAACGAGCTCGGCGGCGACGTCACCGAGACCGCCGACGGCCTCCACATCCGCCCGCGCCCGCTGCACGGCGGCGTCTTCCACACCTACGACGACCACCGCATGGCCACGGCCGGCGCGGTCATCGGCCTGGCCGTGGAGGGCGTACGCATCGAGAACGTGGCGACGACGGCCAAGACCCTGCCGGACTTCCCCGAGCTGTGGACCGGGATGCTCGGGAAGAACTGACGGGCGGACCGGGATCATGCGCCGTTACGGCAAGCACACCGACGAGGACGACATCCGTACCCGCCCGAACCGCAAGGGCAACCGTCCCCGTACGAACATCCGCCCGAAGCACGAGGACGCCGCCGAGGGCATGGTCCTCACCGTCGACCGGGGCCGCCTGACCTGCCTGGTCGAGGATCGCGTGGTCATGGCCATGAAAGCCCGCGAACTGGGCCGCAAGGCAGCGGTCGTCGGTGACACGGTCGCCCTCGTCGGCGACCTCTCCGGCGACAAGGACACCCTCGCCCGCATCGTCCGCATCGCCGACCGTACGTCGGTGCTGCGCCGCACGGCCGACGACGACGACCCGTACGAGCGCGTCGTCGTCGCCAACGCCGACCAACTCGCCATCGTCACCGCCCTCGCCGACCCCGAGCCCCGCCCCCGCCTGATCGACCGCTGCCTGGTCGCGGCGTACGACGGCGGCCTCGAACCCTTCCTGGTGCTGACCAAGTCGGACCTGGCCTCCCCCGACAAACTCCTGGAGCTCTACGGCGATCTCGACATCCCGTACGTCGTGACGAGCCGCGAGGAGTTGGAGACGGGCGACGCCGCCGACCGCGTACGCGAACACCTCGACGGCAAGATCACGGCGTTCGTCGGCCACTCGGGCGTGGGCAAGACGACATTGGTGAACGCACTGGTCCCGGAGGACCTGCGCCGTACGACGGGCCATGTGAACGCGGTGACGGGCCGAGGCCGGCACACCACGACATCGGCGCTGGCCCTTCCCCTGGCGGACTCCGAGGGCGGCTGGGTGGTGGACACCCCCGGCGTACGCTCCTTCGGCCTCGCCCACATCGATCCCTCCCGCGTCATCCACGCCTTCCCCGACCTCGCGTCGGGCACCGAGGGCTGTCCGCGCGCCTGCAGCCACGACGAGCCGGACTGCGCGCTGGACCAGTGGGTGGCCGACGGGCACGCGGACCCGGCCCGCCTCTACTCCTTGCGTCGGCTCCTGTCGACGCGCGAACGCCGGGAAGGCGACTGACCTCCGCGTTGTTTGCCTCCCTGTCCACCCGGTAAGTGCATAATCGCACCAAGTCGGATCCAGACCAGACGAGACCACACGAGACCAGACGACAGCTGTCGAGATCGTACGAGACCCGCCGAGGTCGTACGAAGCGGTCACGGAACGCGGGGACACGGGAGGACGAGACATGGCGTGGCTGCTGGTTGTCGTGGCGGGGCTGCTGGAGACCGGGTTCGCCGTCTGTCTGAAGCTCTCGCACGGATTCACCAGACTCTGGCCGACCGTCGCGTTCTGCATCTTCGCCCTCGGCAGCTTCGGCCTGCTGACCCTGTCCCTGAGGAAGCTCGACGTCGGCCCCGCGTACGCGGTCTGGACGGGCATCGGAGCGGCGGGCACGGCGATCTACGGGATGATCTTCCTCGGCGACGTCGTCTCCACGCTGAAGATCGTCTCCATCACCTTGGTGATCGTGGGCGTGGTGGGCCTACAACTGTCGGGCTCGGCCCACTAGTTGGCCCCGTAGCTGCCCATTGGTCGCCCATTAGTTGAAGGATCGGCTCAACTGGCGTGGCAACGCGGTCCGTACGAGGTCGGTGACGCCGCCCTCGCCGGGGGGCGCCGCGACGCAGGACAGGGCGAGCCGGACGGCGAGTTCGCAGGAACGGGCCAGCTCGACCGTGTCCGACTTGGGGGTGCCGGGCGGCGACAGAATGGCGACGGCGCGGTCGCGGACGAGGGCCACGAAGTCGGAGGGCGCGGGCAGCGGTCCGTCGGCGCGACGCTGCGCGGGCACCGCGGTGGACGAAGGCACCGCCGAAAGCGTCGGCGAGGGCAGGCGCTCGCTCCAGCAACCGGTGAGCATGGCGCGAACGAGCGCGTTGTTGCGGGAGGCCGCCACGGTCCACTCGGCGGTCGCGGCCAACCGCTCCCGGGTGTCAGCGGGTGTGGCCAGCGCCCGGTCCACGCCCGCCAGATAGCCGTCCGCCTCCCTGCGGACCAGGGCCCGCGCGAGCCCGTCCTTGCTGCCGAACTCGTTGTACAGCGTCTGCCGGGACACTCCGGCCACCGCCGCCACGTCCACCATCCGCACAGCGGACCACGGCCGACGCACCAACGCCGTATAAGCGGCGTCCAACAAGGATTCCCGCGCTGCAGGCATCATCGCCTCCCTAACCCGACGGGCGCCCCTGGCCCACACATTTGACGCGCCCAACCCCCCTGTCAAGGGCCCACGACAGCACCAAGGGGCGCACACCAGCCAACACACGCACCGCCCCAAACCGAACACCACCACCACGGCCTTCGTGACCACGGGCCCCGTCGCAGCCGCACTCGCCCTACTCAACCGCGCCCAGCCATACCCCCGAAGCAACCGCCCACCCAAGCAGCGGCGCCGGACGCGGTCGCCATCACCGTCCATGGCTGCGGACGCTCGTGCCACATAGCTGCGGGCAGTCGTGCCGCTGGGGCGATGGGGGTACCTCCCGCTCATGGGGCCCCTCCTGTCATGGGGCCCTCCTGCTCGAGCGAAATCGAGAGTGGGGGAGAAGTCGAGAGTGGGGGAAGGGTGGGCGCAGCGGCACCCTGCACGCGCCGGCGAGCGAAACCCACCCCCGCCCAACCACAGCGCCGGGCACCCCGCAACCAAGGACCCGCCCGGCACCAACCCCGGGCACCCCCATCCACCCCGTATGCCTCCAGGCACCCCCGGCCCCCCTGTAGCCCCGTACCGACCTCGGCAGATACCGTTCGTCACATGCCCGACTACCTCGACGACCTCCGCTTCGCCCACGTCCTCGCGGACACCGCCGACGCGACCACCATGGACCGCTTCAAGTCCCTCGACCTCAAGGTCGAGACGAAGCCGGACATGACCCCGGTGAGCGAGGCGGACAAGGCCGCCGAGGAACTCATCCGCAGCCAACTCCAACGCGCCCGCCCCCGCGACGCGATCCTCGGCGAGGAGTACGGCGTAGAGGGCACCGGACCCCGCCGCTGGGTCATCGACCCGATCGACGGCACCAAGAACTACGTCCGCGGCGTCCCCGTCTGGGCCACCCTGATCTCCCTGATGGAGGCGGGCGAGGGCGGCTACCAGCCCGTCGTCGGCGTGGTCTCCGCCCCCGCCCTGGGCCGCCGCTGGTGGGCGGCGAAGGGCCACGGCGCCTTCACCGGCCGCAGCCTCAGCTCCTCCACCCGCCTCCGCGTCTCCCGCGTCGCGAAGCTGTCGGACGCCTCCTTCGCGTACTCGTCGCTGACCGGCTGGGAGGACCGCGGCCACCTGAACGGCTTCCTGGACCTGACCCGCGCGGTGTGGCGCACGCGCGCGTACGGCGACTTCTGGCCGTACATGATGGTCGCCGAGGGCGCCGTCGACATCTGCGCCGAACCCGAGCTCTTCCTCTGGGACATGGCCGCCAGCGCGATCATCGTCACCGAGGCAGGCGGCACCTTCACCGGCCTCGACGGCCGCCCCGGCCCCCACAGCGGCAACGCGGCGGCCTCGAACGGCCTGCTCCACGACGAGCTGCTGGGATACCTGAACCAGCGTTACTGAAGCGCCCCAGGAGTTACGTATCGATGCGCGCGTACGTATCGACGCGCACCGATACGTACGGGGCACCGGCTTGATCCCGAGGCGCCCCCAATTACCCACGCACGCCCTCTTGTTGACCCCCTCTTTACCTGCGAAGCTGACAGTCCCCCCACTTGTGAACTTGTGCAGTGCTCAACAGACGCCTTGGCGCCGAGCCTGACCCCACCACTCCCCCGCCTTGAACCAACTACCACCAGGGATCCCCTAGGAGGTGGCTGACTCCATGCTCGTCCGCGACGCCATGAGTACGGTGGTCCTCACCATCGGCCCCACCCACACCCTCCGCCAGGCCGCCGCCCTGATGTCCGCACGCCGGGTGGGCGCGGCCGTGGTCCTCGACCCGGACGCCGGGGGACTCGGCATCCTGACCGAACGCGACGTCCTCAACTCCGTGGGTCTGGGCCAGAGCCCGGACATCGAGCGGGCCCACGACCACACCACCACCGACGTCGTGTTCGCCGCACCGTCGTGGACCCTGGAGGAGGCGGCCCGCGCCATGACCCACGGCGGCTTCCGCCACCTGATCGTGCTGGACCAGGGCGCCCCCATAGGCATCGTCTCGGTCCGCGACATCATCCGCTGCTGGTCCCGGGCCCGGCAGCCGGCGACGGCGTAGCCCACCCCGCACACGCGATCGAACCGGAGCACACCAAAGAAAGACGGGCCGGAACCCCGCGAAGAAGCAGAGCCCCGACCCGCCCCCCCTACGACAAGCGGTCCAACCCCGGTCAGCCGCACAGGGCCTGGACTGCGACTCCCAGGCGCTTGCCGAAGCCTCCGCCCACCTGACCGCGCGGAAGTTGGATCGAGTCTAATTCAAGTCATGCTCCAAAGTCACATCTGTTCGGAATCTGTTCCCTGAGCTGTTAGTCTGGCTCATATGAGTGACCTTCTGGAGCGGCTGCGCGGACGCGGATGGCGTATGACCGCGCAGCGGCGCGTCGTGGCCGAGGTCCTCGACGGCGAACATGTCCATCTGACGGCCGACGAGGTGCACGCCCTCGCTGTCGCCAAGCTGCCCGAGATCTCCCGGGCCACGGTCTACAACACGCTCGGTGAGCTGGTCTCCCTCGGCGAGGTGCTGGAGGTCGCCACGGACAGGCGCGCCAAGCGGTACGACCCCAACGCGCACCGCCCGCATCACCACCTGGTCTGCGCCCAGTGCGGCACCATCCGTGACGTCCACCCCACCGGCAACCCCCTCGCCGACCTCCCCTCCTCGGAACGCTTCGGCTTCACCGTCTCGGACGTAGAGGTGACATACAGGGGCGTATGCCCCACCTGCGCGACGACGTAGGCCCCAAGTCCCGAAAAGGCCCGGCGCTCAATCCGCCGGGGCCTTTTCACGCCGATCCCACCGAGCCGACCGATGGCCCGTCCCAAAGCACACCCGTGCCCTCAAACCAAGAGG
>NZ_AEJC01000179.1 GCF_000317595.1 Streptomyces ipomoeae 91-03
CTGCCGTCTCAGGGCCGGTCCACGTCCTGCCGCAGCGCGTTGTACTCGGCGAAGGCCGACTCGACCTCGTCGCGGGTCAGGCCGTAGCGGGCCAGGTCGTAGCGGTGGGGGCGGGAGCCCTTGGGGCGGGCGGCGACCTCGGGGAGCCGGGCAGCGTCGGCGTCGGTCCAGCGGGCGCCGACGGCGTCGTACAGCTTCGGGGCGCCCGTGGCCGGATCCGAACCGAGCCAGGAGTACGGGACGTCCACCAGCGCCTCGGAGGGGACGGACGCCCGGACCGCGAGAGCGCGCCGCACGGAGAGGCTCAGGATGTCGAGCCACTGGGCGCCGATACCGTGCAGGTCGACGGTGCGGAGGGCGCCGATCCTGCCCTGCTCGACCAGACTGCAGAACGAGGCCAGGGCGGTCACCGGGTCGCGATGGGTCCACACGATCGTGGCATCGGGGAAGACGGCGCGCAGCGCGTCGAGATTCCCGGTGTGCATGGGGGACTTCAGCATCCAGCGGCGGCGCGGGCGGCCGTACTGGAGGACCTGGAAGACCTGCTTGAGATAGCGGTAGTCGGGGACGAAGTCCCGCGCGAAGTGCCAGGCCTGGTACTTCGGCAGACGGGCCTGGGACATGGGCACGAGGGCGTGCGGCAGGACGAAGGTGCACTCCTCGGGGCCCTCGGCGGTCATGGGGTGGATGTGACGGAACAGCGGGGCGAACCAGTTGATGCCGTTGACCCACCACCGCGCGTTCGTGATCGCCTTGCGCCGCAGTTCGGACGACCGTTCGAGGTCCGGGGCCAGCAACTCCCACAGCAGCGGGCAGCGGTGGTCGTCCGAGAGGGACAGCACACCGTGGGTGAGCGTGGTGGCGGTCCGCGGCAGCCCCACCACGAACACCGGCTTCTCGATGGGCTCCCGCTCGATCGCGGGGTTCTCGGCGATCAGCTGCCGGACGCGGGCCCGGTTGGTGAGATGTCTGCGTATATGGCCCTGTGCGGACTGCCGGCCGACCGGAGACAGGTCGGCGTCGGCCGCCCACTCGCGCAGCAGCGACCGGAAGCCGTCGACGAACTCCTCATCCCCCTCCGCCCGGCCGGACTTGGCGAGGATCCGGTCGAAGACCCGGTCCGGGTCGCGCCGGGAACCCGCCGCCGGCCGGAGTAACAGATTGGCCAGCGTCAGGGAGAGGGGGGTGAAGGACACGGGGTGGCTTCCTTCCGGTACGGCCGGGTACGGCTGCGGCTGCGGTCGGCGCACTCGCGGGACCGCGGATGCCGGGTGTGGTGCGGGCACGGGGTGCTGGGGTGGTGCGCGTGCCGCGGGCGCCGGTGATCATCCTGCCGCCCCGGCGACTTCCTACGTCTCCCGGGGGGTCGCGACGGGGGCCGTGGCCTCCGGCGCCGCGCCCGTCCCCTCGCCGTACCGGGCCCGGAGCTCCGACAGCACCCCGGACGCCGCCGCGACGAGCGGCACGGCGAGGAGCATGCCGAGGATGCCGGCGATCGAGGCGCCCGCCGTGAGCGCCAGCAGGATCGCCGCCGGGTGCATCTGCACGGTCCGGCTGTGGATCATCGGCTGGAACACGTTCCCCTCCAGGAACTGCACCGCCGCGACCACGCCCAGCACCCACAGCGCCGTCACCGGGCCACGGTCGGCGAACGCGACCAGGATGGCGACCGCGCCCGAGAGGAAGGCGCCCAGATACGGGATGTACGCGCCGATGAACACCAGCGCACCCAGCCCCAGGGCGCCCGGCACCTTGAGGACCAGCAGACCGACCGCGATGCAGACGGCGTCGATGAACGCGATGATCGTCGTCCCGCGCATATAGCCCTCGATCGCCAGGAAGGCACGCCGGGCCATCACCTCCAGCGTGTCACCGGAGCCGCGGGGCGCGAACGAGTGCAGTGCGGCGACCGCCCGGTCGGAGTCACGCAGGAAGAAGAACATCAGCGTCAACGCCAGGATGGCCATCGTGATGAACTGGCTGACGACTCCCACTCCGCTGAGCACCCCGGAGGCCGCCGTGCCACCGAACTTGGACAGCAGACCCTTCGCGTTCTTGGCGAGGTCGTCCAGGGAGGTCCCGGCGAAGCCGAAGTCGTCGCTGAGCGACTTCGCGGCGTCCCGCAGCGAGGAGATGATCTGGTCCCCGGTGTCGATCAGCGCCGCCACCACGATGTACGCCGCCCCGCCCATCACCAGGACCACCGCCGCGCAAGTGAGCCCGGCGGCAAGGGACTTGTTGAACCTCATCGCCACCAGCCGCCGGTAGAACGGCCCGAGCAGCGCGGTCCCCAGCAGCGCCAGCAACACCGGCGTGACGGCGGTCTGGAAGGTGATGCACAGCCACACCCCCACCGAGACCACACCGGTGACGAGCAGCGTGAGCGCGCTCCACACGGCGATGTGCCGGGCCGGACCGGGCAGAAAGCCCGACGGGATGCTCCCCGGCCCCCGTCCGGCCACGGCGGGCGCCGGCTCGCCGACCACCACCGGGGCCTGCGGAACCCCCGCGCCGCGTAGCGTCGTACGCGTCCGATGCACCGGCCTGCGCGCCGGACGGCCCTGCCGTCCCCCGCGAGGCTGCCGGCGGGGGTCTCCCGTACGGCTGCTCATGTGCACTCCTGAAGATCACGCTTGGCCGTGGCCGCCATAGCGTAGACCCGGCCGGTCGACGCGATCGGCCCTGGGTGCCCCCGAGTTGGCGCCACGGTCAGGCGCGCAGGTGGGCCACGACCCTTCGCAGCGCCCGGTTCACGGCGTCGCGGGACTCCTGGGTGTGGTCGACGGTGTCGAACGCGTGATGCCCGTCCGGTACGTCGATGACCTCGACGTCGGCCCCGCACTCCTCCGCGGCGACCAGGAACTCCTCCACCGTCGCCGCGATCTCGGCGTTCTCCAGCCCGACCCGGGTCAGCACCACCGGCAGCCGTCCCGCACCGCTCACCGCCGCGGCCGGGCGGAAGCGGGGCTCGACCGCGCCCCAGGAGGGCAGCGGCGCGAGCACGGGATACGACGCCGCCACGCACCGCAGCCACGACGGGGGCTCGGCGAGCGGGTCCGCGAGCAGCAGCCCGCCGCCGGAGAAGTACCACAGGGCGATGCGCTCGGCGTCGACACGCGGGTCGGCCCGCAGCGCCTCGACCGCCTCGGCGATGTCCTCGGCGGCCCGCCCGTAGTCGTCGAGGCCGTGCAACCGGTGGTCCAGCACCGCGCCGACGACGCCCAGGCTCGCCGCGTGGCTGCCGTGGCCGACGAACGCCGGCCAGTCGCGCGGGGTGGGCCGCAGATCGGCGGGGACCGGACCGCCGTGCACGAACAGCACCGCCGGACGCGGGCCGGCCAGGGCTGCCGGCAGGCCGGGCCCAATGGCCTCGCCGGTCTCGTCGGGGAAGTAGAGGTCGAGCCGCCCGATCCGCTCACGGGGCCGCTCCGGTACGTCCAGCGCGAAGGGACGCAGATACGAGGGGGTTTCGGCGGTCGCGGTGATCCGGTGGCCCTCGCCCGCGGCGGCGGCGAGCAGTACGGCGGTCAGCTTCTCGGGGCAGGACAGCATCGGCCAGTGCCCGGTGGCGAGTTCGAAGAAGGTCACCTCGGGCCGGGCGAGGACCTGGAACTGCGGCAGCCCGGTCGCGACCATGTCCTCGACCAGGGCGATGTTCAGTCCGCTTCCCGTGCACAGGACCCCGGTGGTCGGCAGCCCGGCGCCCGCGCCGGAGAGCCGGAGCGGCCGGGTGAGGGTCCCCACCGGCTGTGGCGAGGCGAGCCGGGTCAGGCGGGCCAGCGCCTCGTCCGTCAGCCCGTCGGTGCTGCCCCAGCGTCGCCACTCGTCGGCCGACGCGGGCGCGGGCAGCGACCAGCTGTCGTCCCCGGCGCGGTCGCGCAGTCGCCGGTGCACCTCCTGGTCCGGCACCGACTTGAGTGCCGTGTCACCGTCCTGGGGCATGCCCGCGTCCAGGTACACGATCCGCCCGATCCGCTCCGGCCGACGGTCGGCGGCGCCCAGCACGGGATGGATGCCGTACTCATGGCCCACGATCACCACCTCCGGCGCGGCCACGTCGTCGAGCACCCGCAGTACGTCCGCGATGTGTGTGTCCAGATCGGTGCCGGGACCGGCCTCGCTCCCGCGGTCCCCCATGCCGGTGAGGGTCACCGGATGCGCCTCGGCCCCCGACTCCCGCAGCCCGTCGGCCACTTCGTGCCAGATCCGCGCATCGGTGAACCCCCCCGCCACCAGTACGAACGCCGTCATGAACGCCTCCTCGACCCGTTTTCCTCGACCGTTTTCCGTCCCCACCGGCGGCCTGATCGGCCGCCGTGGTCGCCGGTACGGTAGGAACTCCCCCTGAGGGAGGTTCAAGTCGTGTCCGCAGACGAGTTGTGGAGCATCGGGGAGCTCGCCGAGCACGCGGGCGTCACCGTGAAGACCGTCCGCTTCTACTCCGACCGCGGCCTGCTGCCCGAGGCCGCCCGCAGCGCCGGCGGCCACCGCCGGTACGGCCGCGAGGCCGTCGACCGGCTCCGCCTGATCCGTTCTCTGCGCACGCTCGACCTGCCGGTGGGCGCCATCGACCGAGTCCTGGGTGAGGAGGACGGGCTCGACGACTCCTTGGAGAACGCGATCACCGGGCAGTTGAAGGCACTGGACTCCCAACTCGCCGCCCTGCGCTGGCGGCAGGCCGCACTGCGCCTGGTGCGGGACTGCGCCGCCGAGGAGCGAACCGCCCGGCTACGGCTGATCGGCGCGTTCCTCGACGGCGCGATACCGCCGGACACCACCGCCCTGGCCCGCTTCTGGCGCCGTGTACTGCCCCTGCGGCTCCCGGCCCGGCAGGTGGCGTGGATCCTCGACGCCGCCGTACCGCAGCCGCCCGCCGACCCCACCCCGGACCAGGTACTGGCCTTCGCCCGGCTGCACGCCCTCGTCACGATGCCGTGCCCGCCGGGCCACGACTGGCGACCACCACCGCCGGAACGGGACCCGGAGTACCGGCCGACCGTCCTGTACGACGGCCTGGGCGAGGCCTACGCCCTGACCGCCCCGGCCCTCACCACCGGGCAGGCACCCCACGAGGGCGAGGCCCTCGACTGCTTCGTCTCCGCCTACGCCCACGCCCATGGAGCCCGGGACACCCCGGACTTCCGCCGAGCGTTGAGCCTGCGGCTCGGCTCCGCGGGGCACCCTGTGATGGCCCGGTACTGGGACCTGGCCGACGACCTGGCCACCCCCGACACCCCTACGCTGGGCGCCGCCCAGACCTGGCTCCAGACGGCCTTGAACGCCCACGTCGCCGTACGGTGCGCCCATTAGCTCGGGTGGGTGCGTCGTACGGCGACTGCGGGTGGTGCGTGGTCGCTCGCGCGGTTCCCCGCGCCCCTTACGGGGCGCGGCGGCACCTCGTAACCGCCGGGCTGCGGAACTCCCGTCGGCCGGCCGCACCCACCGGTGCCCTACTCGGCGATCGGCAGCGACACCCCGTCCCGCAGGAACACCGGGATACGGTCCAGCGGGGCGTCCACGGTCACCGACGTACCGCCCTCGTACGTCTCACCCGTCCACGCGTCCGTCCAGCTCGCCCCCGCCGGAAGGTACGTCGTCCACCTCCTGGCCCCCGCCTCCAGCACCGGCGCGACCAACACATCCCGCCCGAACAGATACGCGTCGTCGACGGACCAGGCACGCTCGTCCCCGGGAAACTCCAGGAACAGCGGCCGCATCACCGGCAGCCCCTCCTCATGGGCCTCCCGCATGACGTCCAGCACATACGGCTTCAACCGCTCCCGCAGCCGCAGGTACCGCTCCAGAACGGCCCCCGCCTCCTCCCCGTACGACCAGACCTCGTTGGGTCCCCCGGTCATCGCGGGCCCGAGCGGCATACCCGGCTCACGGAACCCGTGCAGCCGCATCAGCGGCGAGAACGCGCCGAACTGGAACCAGCGGACCATCACCTCGCGGTACGCGGGGTCGTTCGGGTCGCCGCCGTGGAAGCCGCCGATGTCGGTGTTCCACCACGGGATGCCGGACAGCGCGGTGTTGAGCCCGGCCGCGATCTGGCGCCGCAGGGTCGGGAAGTCGGTGCCGATGTCACCGGACCACAGCGCGGCACCGTAGCGCTGACTGCCCGCCCACGCCGAACGGTTGAGGGTGACGATCTCGTCCTCGCCGGACGCCTTCAGCCCCTCGTAGAAGGTGCGCGCGTTCTCGGCGGGGTAGATGTTGCCGACCTCAAGACCGGGGCCCGCCCAGTAACGCAGGTTCTCCTGGAACCCCGGCTTGATCTCCGGCTCGCAGGCGTCCAGCCAGAACGCCTTGATCCCGTACGGCTCCAGGTAGTTGTCCTTCACCCGCGACCACACGAAGTCACGGGCCTCGGGGTTGGTGGAGTCGTAGAAGGCCACCTGGACGGTGGAGGCGACCTCCTTGTCGGGCCAGTCGGCGTGCGCCATCGGGCCGTACTGGGTGCCGATGAAGTAGCCGCGCTGGTCCATGACCGGGTGGTTCTCGGAGAGCGGGGAGACGGACGGCCACACGGACACGACCAGCTTGATGCCGAGCTCGTCCAGCTCACGGACCATGGCCGCCGGGTCCGGCCATTCGCTCAGGTCGAACTTCCACTCGCCCAGGTGCGTCCAGTGGAAGAAGTCGCAGACGATGACGTCGATGGGCAGGTTCCGGCGCTTGTACTCCCGTGCCACGGCGAGGAGTTCGTCCTGGGTGCGGTAGCGCAGCTTGCACTGCCAGAAGCCGGCCGCCCACTCGGGCAGCATCGGCGTACGGCCCGTCACGGCGCTGTAGCGGCGCTGTGCGTCGGCCGGGTCGCCCGCGGTGATCCAGTAGTCGATCTGCCGGGCCGAGTCCGCCACCCAGCGCGTGCCGTTGCCGGCCAGCTCCACGCGGCCGATCGCCGGGTTGTTCCACAGCAGGGTGTAGCCCCGGCTGGAGGTCAGCACCGGGATGCCGACCTCGGCGTTGCGCTGCACCAGGTCGAGCACCAGGCCCTTCTGGTCCAGCTGCCCGTGCTGGTGCTGCCCGAGCCCGTACAGCTTCTCGTCGTCGTACGCGGCGAAACGCTGCTCCAGGCGGTGGTAGCCGTTGCCGACGGCGGTGTAGAGGCGCGAGCCGGGCCACCAGAAGTGGGCGCGGGCCTCGGACAGCAGCTCCCTGCCGTCGGCCGTGCGCGTGAAGCGGACCATGCCCTCGGCGTCGACCTCGACGGTGAGTGAGCCGACGGTCAGCCGCCCCGTCCCGTCCTCGATCTTGACGCTGCTCTCGGTGCTCTCCGGCTCGTCGAGCAGCGCACCCGGCAGCCCGTCGAGCACCGGACCGCCGAGGCGGGCACGCACCCGGACCGCGTCAGGGCCCCACGGCTCGATCCGCAGGGTCTCCTGGCGTCCGCTCCACTCCAGGGCGCCGTCCCGCTCACGGAACGTACCGACGGTGGGGGAGGACTGGGCGAGGCTGACCGCGCCCGTCGGGGTCTGCTGCTCGGCGTGCTGATTCACGAGGCGGCTCCTGGAAGGGAGGAGAGACGGCACGCCCGGCTCGGCTCGGGTGGGCCGGGCGGTGGGGAGGGAGGAGGTAGGAGGGAAGAGCGCAGGGAGGCGGTCGGAGCTTCCCCGACTGCCGTACGAGGTGGGGGCTGGACACTGCCGGCGGGGCTGCGCCGACGGCCCGGTGGCGGGCTCTGCCGGTGGCCCCGGTCGCGCGTGTGCTCGGTCGGCTCGGTCGGTCGGCTCTGTCAGTGGTCTCCGGGGGCGGACTCAGTCGGCGGCGGACACCGGCCCCGTGCTCGCGCGGACCGTCAACTCGGGGGCGAGCAGCGTCACTTCGTCGGTGTCCCGACCGTCCAGCTTGGCGATCAGCTGCTCCACGGCCCGTCGGCCCATCTCCTGGGCCGGGATCGCGACGGAGCTCAGCCGCACCGAGGCCTGCACCGCGACCTGCTCGGGGCAGATGGCGATCACCGAGACGTCCTCGGGCACCGCCCGCCCCTGCTGGCGCAGCAGCGCGAGCAGCGGCTCGACCGCGGATTCGTTCTGCACCACGAACCCGGTCGTGCCGGGCCGCTCGTCGAAGATCCGGGCCAGGGTCGCGGCCATCGCGTCGTAGCCGCCCTCGCAGGGCCG
The DNA here is from genome assembly GCF_000317595.1 of Streptomyces ipomoeae 91-03. Classification (GTDB taxonomy): domain Bacteria; phylum Actinomycetota; class Actinomycetes; order Streptomycetales; family Streptomycetaceae; genus Streptomyces; species Streptomyces ipomoeae. The sequence goes on from NZ_AEJC01000179.1 coordinate 8,127, forward strand.
GTGCAGTACGCGCAGGCCCAGCTCCCGGGCCCGGGACCGCAGCCCGTCGAGGGTGCGCTCGGCGAAACCGGTGTGCCGCTCGTACACCGCGGGCGCCTCGCCGATGACGGCGATGTCCCGGTGGCCGAGCATCGCCAGATGCTCCACGCACAGCCCGCCGGTCGCCCCGAAGTCGAGGTCGACGCAGGTCAGACCGCTGGTGTCGGCCGGCAGCCCGATCAGCACCGACGGCTGGTCGGTACCGCGCAGCAGCGGCAGCCGCTCGTCCGAGAGTTCCACGTCCATCAGGATCATCGCGTCGGCGAGCCCGCTGCCGGTGACACGGCGCACCGCGTCGGGGCCCTCCTCGCCGGTGAGCAGCAGCACGTCGTAGCCGTGCGTGCGGGCCGTGGTCGCCACCGCTATGGCGATCTCCATCATCACCGGGACGTACATGTCGGTCCGCAGCGGGACCATCAGGGCGATGATGTTCGACCTGCTGCTCGCCAGGGCCCGGGCCCCCGCGTTCGGGTGGTAGCCGAGCTCGCGGATGCTCCGCTCGACCCGCTGCCGGGTGCCCGCGGAGATGGACCGCTTGCCGCTGAGGACATAGCTCACCGTGCTCGCCGAGACTCCGGCGTGCTGGGCGACCTCGGCGAGGGTGACCATCCAGCTCTCCAAGCGTGTTTAAGCGCTTCGACAGCGCGCGTTCTCTGAACAGGGGCGAGTGAGGGTGGCTCGACAGTAGCTTGGCGGTGGGTGGCTGTCCATAGGTTGTCGAAGCGCTTCGACTCCGTCGGT
>NZ_AEJC01000180.1 GCF_000317595.1 Streptomyces ipomoeae 91-03
TTCACCAAGGACCTGGACGAGCCGACGCAGCCGTTGCCGGCGGTGGCGTACGGCCAGGGCTACGCGGTGGCCACCGTCCCCGGCGGCCTCACGGCCCTGGCGGTACCGGTGGTCACCGGCGCCGCCGCCCCCGGCGCCGCCCTGACCCTTGTGATGCGGACCCCCCGCCGCGAAAGGCTCCGAGCCGCCCTGCGCACAGCCCGCGACGCCGCCACGGACATCTCCCGCGCCTGCGAGGGCTTGTCCGCCGGCCCCCGCGTCGGCCTGGTCCCCACGCAACTGCCCCGGAACACCACCACACGCCCCCGGTCCCCGGCCCGACCGCCCTCCGGCACATCGCCGGGCTGGGTGACCCGCTGGTGACCCCGAGGGGACGGTCACATGCCCGGCGTGGACGGCCGCTGCTCACCGCCCCGTCCGTCCAGGAAGTCGACCAGCGCCGCCTCTTCGCGCAGGAGCCGTTCCCTCTGGTCCTCCGGGAGGGATGCCAGCGCGTCGACGAGGACGCGCGTCCGGGGTACGCGGACCATCGTGGCCGAGTAGATCCGGCACCCGGAACACCACCCCAGGCCGACGCAGCGCTCGAACATCGCCGACTCGGGCGGATGGAAGCGGAACTGGTACGACCGCACAGGCGTCCCACACGCGGCACAGACCCGCCGGTCCCCGTCCAGAACCGTGTCCCACGTCCCGACCTTGACCCACCGGTACTGCCGGGCATGTGCTCTTCAATGCGTCATACACGGCACTGTCCCACGGGTGCCCCGGCCGCCACCAGCCGTCGGTGTCCGCTCAGCCGCCCGTCGACTCGCGGATCACGAGGGAGAAGTCGCTGACGAACTCCACGTAGGCCGTCGCGCGATCCGCCCCTTTCATTCGGCTGATCAGCAACTCGACCGCGCGTTCGGCCATCGTGTCGTGGTCCGGGTCGATCGTGGAGAGGGACGGGATGAAGAACTCGCTCTCGGCGACGTTGTCGAAGCCGATGACCTTGACCTGGCCGGGGACGCGTACGCCGGTGTCGGCGAGGCCTCGCAGGACGCCCAGGGCGAGGGAGTCGGTCACGCAGAAGACGCCGTCGAAGTCGAGGCCGTCGGCCACCATCCGCCGGGCGCGATGGGCACCCTCGCGCATGTCGAGCCGGTCCACGTGCTGGACGAGGGCGGGGTCCGACGGCAGGCCCGCGGCTTCCAGGGCCTGCCGGTAGCCGGTGAGGCGGAGGCTGGAGACGCCGACCTCGTCGACCGCCCCGCAGAGCACGGCGATGCGTCGGCAGCCGCGTTCGACGAGGTGGTGGGTGGCGGCCCGGGAGGCGTCGACGTTGGGCATGGCGACGTGGTCGACGGGGCCGCCGAAGATGCGCTGGCCGAGGATGACCACCGGGTGGTCCACCCGCAGCCGCTCGGCGTCGGCCTGCCCCATGCCCGCCGCGCTGAGGATGAGCCCGTCGTAGAGGCGGTTGCGGGACAGGGACAGGGAGTCCAGCTCGTTCTCCCGCACAGCGCCGGTCTGTTCGATGCCGACCCGGAGCCGGTGCCGCTCGGCGACCCTGATGATGGTGGCGGCGAGTCGACTGAAGTAGTGACTGTTCACATCGGGGACGGCGAGACCGATGGTCCCGGTACGGCCCTTGCGCAGATTGCGGGCCGCCACGTTGACGCGGTAGTCCAGCCGGGTCATCGCCTCCAGGACCTTCTCCCGGGTCGTCGGGCGCACGTTCGGGTGGTCGTTGATGACGTTCGACACGGTCATCGGTGAGACTCCGGCCGCCTTCGCCACGTCCTGAATCGTCGCCACGCTCGCCCCTCTTCCCCGTCTCCTCCACCGGACAGCGGTTTCGGCCATTGTCGGATTACCGGGCGAAAAGCCGCCGAATCACCGGGACGGAGGGTTTGAACGGCGAAACCCGACGACGTCGACACCGGCGGTTCATCATCGCCCGCGCGGTCGAGGGCCGATCACCCTCCACCACCTGAATGAAACAGCTTCTTAAACTCGAATATCCACTCGACACTCGCCTTCTCGAACCGGCGGAAATCACCCCTTGTAACCATCACTTCCGACATCGCAACATGTATCCGGAATTTCGCCGTTCCGGAAGGAAACCGATCACCGGCCCTCTTGGGCACTGTGCGTGACGTTCCGGCCGCGACCGGAGTTCGTTCACCGAGCGGGTCAGAAAAAGCACAGAAAAACCAGGGGGTTGATGAGCGTGATGCCGGAACGCACGGCGGCGGGCAGCGGCTGGTTCGCGGTTCTTCCGGACTGTGAGGCGGCCCGGGGGGCCGCCTCGATCCTGGGCAGGGCGGCGACACGGATCGTCGAGCACGCGTCGGGGCGGCCATGGCTCGTCGGGCAGTGGGCGGACGACGAGGTCGTCGTCGCGACGGTCGGCGACGCGCGGGTGGCGGCCGTGGGCCCGACCCCGCCGACCGAGGCCCGCCTCGCCGCGTTCGTACGGGAGGGCGACGCGCTCGGCTCACTGGACCGGATCGGCGCGAACCTGACCGGCAGCTGCCATCTGCTGGCGTCAAAGGAGTGCCGGCTGCGCTCGCAGGGCACGGCCTCGGGGCTGCGACGGCTGTTCTCCGCCCGGGTGGCCGGTGTCGTGGTGGCCTGCGACCGCTCGGACGTGCTGGCCTCCGCCATCGACGCGGGCATCGACGAACGCCTCGTCGCCCTGCCGCTGATGGACCCGCTCATCCCGCACCCCCTCGGTGAACGCCCCCTGTGGCGGGGCGTCTCGGCGGTCCCGGCCGGTACGGCACTGCTCACCGACTTCTCCGGCAACGCCCGCACCCGGCGCTGGAGGCACGCCCACGCCGGACCGACCACGAACACGACCACCCTGGGAAGCGAGGCGACGGCATGAGCGAGACCAAGAAGCCGGACACGGGTACCACCAGGCTGCAGCGGTACGTCTCCGTCTCCGACGTCGAGGACGGGATGGTCCTCCTCGACGAGCGCAAGGGCCGTTGCTTCAAGCTGAATTCGAGCGGCGCCCTGATCCTGCGCGCCCTGCTCGACGGTCTCTCGGCGGCCGACGTGGCGCGCACGCTCGTGGAGCGGTACGAGGTCTCCCAGGAGCGGGCGGCGGCCGATGTCGCCGCGCTCACCGTCGAGTTGAGCGGCAAGGGGCTGGTCGTCGTATGAGCGTCCCCTCCGTCTTCCGGCAACGCCCCCGGCTGCCCCTGCACCGCCGTTCCCTGCCCCTGCTGGCGGTGGGCGCCGCGCACCTCGTCGGCCGGCTCTCCCCGTTGCGCATCCGGCAGATCCTGACCGCCTGTTCCCGCGGCGCCCGCCCCGCCACGTACGCCGAGGCGGCCCGGGCGCGCGGCGATGTGGTCGCGGTGAGCGTGCGCTGCGCGGGGCAGGGCTGTCTGCCCCGCTCCATCGCCACCGCGCTGCTCTGCCGCGCCCGGGGCACCTGGCCGACCTGGCGCACGGGCACGCGTATGGTCCCGATGGTCGCCCACGCGTGGGTGGAGGCGGAGGGCCGCCCGGTCGACGACCTGCCGCCCACACCCGGTATCCCCCCGCTGATCACCATCGCGCCACGAACGCGCTCGTGACGGCGGAGGGGGAAAGCCTCCGTGCGGGACGACGACATCGCCGTACGCGCCGAGGACCTGAGCAAGCTCCACGGGACGCGTGAGGCCGTGGTCGGAGTCCACCTCTGTGCCCCGGCGGGCCGGATCTTCGGCTTCCTCGGTCCCCACGGGGCGGGCAGGTCCACCACCATCGGCGTGCTCTGCCCCCTGCCGCGGCCGACGCTGGGCGACGGTGGGTGGCCGGGGCGCACGTGGTCCACGAGGCCGCGCGGGTACGGCGCCGGATCGGTGTCGTCTTCCAGGAGCAGACCCTGGACCATGATCTGACGACCATGGAGAGCATGCGTTTCCAGGCCGAGTTGTACGGGCTGCCCGGCCCCCGCGTCCTCTTCCTCGACGAGCCCACCACCGGCCTCGACCCGCGGCCGGCCGCCGGTTCGCCCGCGTCGGCTGAGGGCCCGGTTCTCCGGACCGGCTGAAGGGCGCCGACGTACCGCGTGCCCACCCGCCCCGCACCGGGTGACAACCGGTCACGATGGCTCTATATGATCTGCGTTCGCATGTGCGGGGGCATGTGGCGATTCGGCATCACCTTGTTCAGCTCTGCCTTGCCGTCCTTCCCACCCTCCGTGCGTCGCGCCCGCGAATCGGACATCGACGACGAACGAGGGAGACGGGGCCATGTCCCATCCTCACCACACGCCACCCCAGGGCCCCCGGCCGCCGGGGCAGGGGCACTACCCCGGCATGGCACCCCAGCCGCAGTACCCGGACACACCACCGGAATACCCGGCACAGCAGTACTCACCGGCCCCGCCGGGAGCGGCACAGCAGTACCCGGGCCAGGCCCCGTACCCCGCCCAGGCCCCGTACGGCGCCCAGCCCGCCCCTGCCTACGCCGCACCCCCGCACATACAGCCGCCCCACCACGCGCCCCACCACACGGCCCCGCACGCCCCACGCCCCCTGCCCACGCCCCCCAAGAGCAAGGGGACGGGCCTCGGTTGCCTCGCCGGGGTGCTCGGTGTCTTCGGCACCCTCGCCCTGCTCGGCGGCGGTTTCGTCGTCAACCACGCGTACTCGAACCACAGCCAGGTGATCCCGAACCGCACGGGGTACGGCCCGACGATGTGGCGGAACGAGCCGGCGGAGAAGCTGTTCCCCGAGGTGCTGGCACCGCTGAAGAGCCCGGCGTCCGACGAGGTCGACCCCGAGCAGGCCACCTGGCACCGCCTCGGCGTGTCCGAGGACACCGACTGCGCGGCCGGCCTGAACAAGGTCACCGCCGCCGCCGTCGCGAACCTGGACTGCGAGGCGGTGCTGCGGGCGACGTACGTGGACCCGACGGGGAACACCGTGGGGACGGTCGCGCTGATCGTGCTGCCCGAGGGCGAGTCCGCGAAGACGGGGATGACCACGTTCTTCGAGAAGGACGCCGACGAACTCGACCCTCAGGTCGGCGCGAAGCCGTACGCCGTGCCGGGCACCCTGGCGGCCGAGTGGAGCGGCGCACGCAGCAACGGCGGGGCGGGGGTCGCCGTCACCGACCTCTCCCTGCCGTACGTCCTCGTCGCCTCGACGGGAGCGGTGGACGGCCGTAAGGCGGGCCGGTTGCCCGGCGAGTGGGGCAGTCAGAGCTGGTCCGCCGGCGACGACCGCGCCCCCTGGCGGGGCGCGGCGAAGGCCCTCTGCGACGACATGAACACGCACCTGGCGAACCTGCTGACGGAGAGCTCATGACCGGGACGAACACGATCCTCAGGCCGTGCGGGACGGTGGCTCGACGTACCGCCGCCCTCGTGGCGTCGACGGTCTGTCTCGCCGCCCTCTCGCTGTCGGGTACGGCGCTCGCCGCGCCCCGCGCCGCCACCGAGACCGTGCCGCAGAGCTGGGAGTACCAGGCGCTGAACCTGGCCGAGGCGCAACAGGCGGCGCAGGGCGAGGGGGTGACCGTCGCGGTGCTGGACTCCGGTGTGGAGGCGGACCATCCGGCGCTCGCCGGCAAGGTGACGACGGGCCCCGACTATGTGGACGACGGGCTGAAGCCGGGCGATCCGAAGTGGGGCGACCACGGTACGGCGATGGCCTCGGACGTCCTCAAGGTCGCGCCGAAGGCCGAGATCCTGTCGGTCCGGATCACCAACGGCGACGAGGAGTCCTTCTACCGGGGCACGAGTGTGATCGCCCGGGGGATCGACTACGCGATCGAGCACGGCGCCGACGTCATCTCCATGTCGATCGGCGGTGAACTCCTCGGCGACAGCTACGACGAGGAGGAGGCCGACGCCCTGGGCCGCGCCGCGCAGGCGGGGATTCCGGTGCTGGCGTCGGCGGGCAACAGCGGCGACGAGTTCAACGAGGCGCAGTACCCGGCGGGTTACCCGGGGGTGATCGCGGTGGCGGCGCTGCAGCAGAACGGCACGCGGGCCGAGTTCTCCACGGTGCGGACGTACAACTCGGTGGCCGCGCCGGGGGTCGCCATCATGAGCGCCAAGAACACCGGCGGCTACGAGCCGATCAACGGCACCTCCCCCGCGACGGCCCTCACCGCCGGTGTCGTGGCCCTGATGAAGTCCGAGAACCCCGACCTGACCTCGGCCCAGGTCCGCTCCATCCTGACCACCACGGCCGGGCACGCCTCCTTGGGCCCGAGCCCGCTCGACGGCTACGGCGAGATCGACGCAGCCGCCGCCGTCGAGGCCGCCGCGAAGCCCCCGGCCGACCGCACCGTCCCCGTCGCCTACAAGGGCGAGGAACACCTGGCCACCCCCGACGGCACCCCGAAGACCAAGCACCCGGCCCTGCAAACGGACCTGGTGACGATCGGCGGCGGTGCGGCAGCCGTCGGCCTCGTCATGCTCATCGGGTCCCTCCTGCTCGCCCGGGCGAGCCGCCGCCGGGCCAGGGCTGCCGCCGCCTGAGTCCTTCACCCTCTTCCACCCTCTTCCACCCTCTTCGCCCTTCGCTCTCGGCCATTACGGCGTGCAGGACACATCCAGACCGCGCGTCGGCGAGCCCGCTCTCGCCGACGACGTGGCGTGTCTCGCCGGTGACGTGGCCTGTCCGGCCGACGACGAGCCCCGGCCCGGAACCGCGAGTTCCAACGGGTCCGGTGCCGGGGCCGCCAGGTCGAACCAGACCGCCTTGCCGCAGGGGTGGGCGAGGCAGCCGGTGGCGTGGGGCAGGGCGGAGGCCGTTCCCCAGTGGCCCTCTGTGAGGGCGTCGACGAGGTAGAGCCCGCGACCGCCCTCCTCCCAGCCGTCCGCGGTCAAGTCCCGCATGACCGGCGGGGTCTCGTCACCGTCGTAGACCATCACCCGGACCCGCCACCCCTCCACACCCACCCACAGAACCGATCCTCCACCTTTGGCGTGCACACATGCGTTCGTGACCAGTTCGGACGTGCACAGGGCCGCCGCGTCCACGAGGACGTCGAGGCCGACCGCACGCAGCACCGTGGCGACGAAGTCGCGTGCGATGTACGGGGAGGTGTCGAGAGGCGGGCAGAAGAGGGTGTACGTCGTCGCGGTGGGGGAGAACCAGGGGGTCGGGGCGGGAAAGTTCCGGACGGATTCGGGCACTGATGATCAACTCCATTGCGACGAGAAGGGATTGACGGAGTCCCTACCGCGTCGGCGGCTCCTCCTCGGGCTACGAGGACCCGGGGCGCACTTTCAACTGGCGGTACGCAGGGGTGAGTTGCGAACTAGATGCCTATGAGTTATCAACTGAGCACTCTACGTGAGCGCAGAAAGGACCGTAGTCTGCATATTCGCGCCGCCGCAATGGCCTCGGTGGAAGTACTACGAAAGCCGCGCCTCGGCCCATCGCGGGAAAACCCCGCCCACCCCTGGTGGACACCCCGCCCGACCGCGCCGTCCCCGCGCCGCGCCCCCGTGTGATGATGGGCCACTGGGAACCCGCCGGGGAACCGGCGCGGCCCCTACGGGGACGGGCCGGGAACGGCCACGGTTGCGGGACGGTGCGGGGACGGACATGACCAGCCGGTTGCTCATGGCATACAACGCGCGGGACAAACGGGCGGGCGCCCGGCCACGGCCCCCCGAAGACATACGGGGCTCCACGCGGGCCACCGCCATCCTGGACCACGACGACCCGCTGGTCGGGCGGCTCGCCCACCGGGTCCTCAGCGAGGCCACCCCACGCGACGCGCTGCGCTCCGCGCACCGGATCATCGCCCACACCGTTCGCCCGGTGTACTCGGTCGAGGACCGCCGCCCCGTGTCACGGACCCTGCGGCTGGGGCGCGGTTCGTGCAGCCAGCGGATGGCGACGCTGGAGGCGGTCGCCCGGGCCGTCCGCGTACGCACCCGGGTCCGGGGCCTCCTCGTCGACGGCACCTTCTGGTATCCCCGCTTCCCGCACGTGAAGCCGTTCGTCCCCGAGCAAGTCCTCCTCGCCTGGCCGGAGTTCCGAGTCGACGGCACCTGGCTCCCGGTCGGCGAACTCTTCAACGCCCCCGGCGCCGACGGGCAGTACACCAACAAGGGCGGCGAGACCCTGTTCGACGCGGTGGCCCGCACGGGCATCACCTGGGACGACGACGGTACGACGACGGGGGCGGCACCGATATCGGCGTCGGCGCCCGGGGCGACGGCATCGACGTCGGCGTCGGCAGCGGCATCCGCCCGGGCCTGCGCCGCCGACGGTACCTCCTGCGACCTCTCCGCCCACGTCACCGCGGACCTCGGCCACTTCGACGACCGCGACGAGCTCTTCCGCCGGCACGGCCAGACCCTCTGCTGGACGGCCCGCGCCCTGACCGAGCCGATCCTCGGCCGCTGGAGCGCCGGCACCGACACCGACCGGAGCCGCCGGACAACCGCGACGCCACGGACCCGTGCGAGTTCGAGGCGGGCCTGACGGTCGAGAGGTTCAGCACGATCGGGTCGCCGATCGGCCCGCCTACGCGGCCCCCCGTACCGTGAACCCGATCACCAGCCCACCGCCATCCCGCCGCCCCGCGAACGGCGCTCCCCCGTGCGCCGCGGCGACCGCCTGCACGATGGACAGGCCGAGACCGGAACCGGGCAGGCTGCGGGCGTCCGGGGCCCGATAGAAGCGGTCGAACATGCGGTCGAGGTCGCAGTCGGCGACGCCAGGACCCCGGTCCAGGACCTCGACGCGTACGACATCGGTGTCGCCCAGCTCGGCCTGTTCGCCCAGGCCCCCCGCCAGGCCCACCGCACCGATCGACCCCGCTCCGCCCCTCGCGACCACCACCTCGATCGCCCCGGTCCCCTCGCGGTCGAACTTCGCCGCGTTCTCCACGAGGTTGGACACCGCCCGCTGCAGCGCCCCGGCGCGCCCCTCCACGGTCGTATCGCCCTGTACGCGCACCACGACCTCCCGCCCCGTACGCCGCCGAGCGGTGGCCGCGACGTCCTCGGCGATGTCGGCCAGCTGCACCCGCTGCACGGGCTCGGTGCTGGAGTGGCCGGCGGCGAGGTCGACCAACTCGTTGACGAGGTCGGTGAGTTCGCGGGCCTCCTGGGCGAGGTCGTCGACCAGTTCCTCACGGACCCCGGCCGGGAGTTCGTCGATGCGCCGCAGCAGGGAGATGTTCGTACGCAGGGACGTCAGCGGGGTGCGCAGCTCGTGCCCGGCGTCCTGGACCAGTCGCCGCTGGTCCTCCTCGGACTGGGCCAGGCGTACGAGCATGCGGTCGAACGAGCGGCCGAGGCGGCCGACCTCGTCGCGCCCGGCGACCGGCACCTGGATCCCGAGATGCCCGGTCCTGGCCACGTCCTCGGCCGCCGCGGTCAGCTGGACCAGCCGCCGGGTCTGCCGCCACGCCAGCCACCACCCGAACAACCCGGCGGAGATGACGACGCCCGAGACGAACAGCAGGGTCCGCTGCTGCAGCTCCCGCAGCAGATCCTCCGTGTCGCTGAACTCCTGTGCGACCTGCACCGCGCCCCGGCCGCCGCCGAGCGCCACGGTGGCGACCCGGTAGCGGTCGTCGCCGACCTCGACCTCGCCGTGCTCGACCATCACCCCGGGGAGGTCCGCGTTCGCCGTACGGCGGTCGGCGGGGCGCACGGGCAGGCCGGGGGCGCCCTCATCGAGGATCTCGCCGTCGGGGCCGAGGACCTGGACGTCGGTGCGGCCGGAGCGGATGAGGTCGTCGCGGGGACCGCCGCTGTCGGAGGGCGCGAAGTCCTCGGGGCTGAGCGCGTCCTGCTCGACCAGTTCCCGCAGATCCCGTACGACCTCGGCGAACACGGTCTGCTGGTCCACCCGCACCAGCCGCGCCGCCGCGCTGTAGCTCAGGATCCCGACGAGCACGGTGACGACGCACGCCACGGCCACGAACGACATCGTGAACGTCGCCCGCAGTGAAGGGCCGAGACGCAGCCGGGCGAGCACCCGGGACAGCAGCCGGACGGGACGGGACGGCGGCACCGCGCCCGCCTCAGTCTTCCCGCAGCGCGTACCCCACACCCCGGACGGTGTGGATCAGCGCGGGCGCCCCCGGTTCGTCGAGCTTGCGGCGCAGATAGCCGACGTAGACGGCGAGGTTCTTGGAGCCGGGGCCGAAGTCGTAGCCCCAGATGCGGTCGTAGATGGTGGCGTGGTCGAGGACGATGCCGGCGTTGCGGACGAGTAGTTCCAGCAGGTCGAACTCGGTCCGGGTGAGCTCCAGCTCCCGCGACCCGCGCCAGGCCCGCCGCGCCTGTACGTCCATCCGCACCCCGGCGGCCGTGATCAGCCCACCGGCGTCCTGCGCCCCGTTCGCGGCCGACCCCGGCTGGACGGGCTTCGCGGAGGGGACGTCCCCGGTGCCGCTCGTCCGGCGCAGCAGCGCGCGCAGCCGGGCGAAGACCTCCTCCACGTCGAAGGGCTTGACGACATAGTCGTCCGCCCCGGCGTCGAGCCCGGCGATCCGGTCGGCGGTCTCCACCAGCGCCGTCAGCATCAGGATCGGCGTACGGTCGCCCTCCGCGCGGAGCACCCGGCAGACCTGGAGACCGTCTATGCCGGGCATCATCACGTCGAGCACCAGCACGTCCGGCTGCCTGCGATGTGCCTGGGCGAGCGCCTCGACGCCGTCGGCGACAGCCGTGACCTCGTAACCCTCCAGGGTCAGCGCACGCTCCAGGGCATGGCGGATGGCGCGGTCGTCCTCGGCGAGCAGCACGTTCTGGGGCACCCCACCAGTCTGCCAAGCCCCCGCCCCGGCACGACCTCCCCCCGGAGCCCCGGCCTCGCTTCTTACCGCCCTCTCACCGCGCCCGCGCGCCCGGCTTACCGCTCCGGCGCACGGTGTATCCGTGTGACGACTGTCAGCACGGGAACCCGAACGGCCGTACGGCAGCCACCCCGGAGGGATCGGACAGAGCAGATGCAGTAAAACGACCCTTAATCGCGCCAAAACTCATATACACACATATACCGATAAGCCAATACGCCGCCGGGAAGGTACGAGCCGCCGCATGACCCCCATCGAGGGCACTCCCACCGAGGGCACCGCACACGTCAGGCGCGCCAAGCGCATGAAGATCGTGTTCCTGCTGCACAACGCGTACGCCATCGGCGGCACCGTCCGGACGACACTGAACCTGGCCTCGGCGCTCGCGGACCACCACGATGTGGAGATCGCCTCGATGTCCCGGCACCGGGACGAGCCCCAGTTCCCCCTCGACCCCAGGGTCGGGCTCGTCCCGCTGGTGGACATCCGCCCGGACAGCCCCGACCTGCGCAACCCCGCCCACACCCGGCCCGCCGTCGACTTCCCGACCGCCGACAAGCGCCACCAGCAGTACAGCCGCCTCACCGACCAGCGCGTCCGCGCCTACCTCGCCGCCTGCGGCGCCGACGTCGTCATCGGCACCCGTCCCGGCATCAACGTCTACGTCGCCCGCTTCGCCCCCCGCCGCGCCCTGCGCATCGCCCAGGAGCATCTGCGCCACGACGCCCACAGCAAGCACCTCCGCAAGGTCCTCGCCCGCCACTACCGCACCATGGACGCGGTCGTCACGACGACGGCCGCCGACGCGGAGGTCTACCGCGCGCGGATGAAGCTGCCCGGCGTACGGGTGATCTCCGTCCCCAACATCGTCCCCGAGGCCGGAGTCGCTCCCTCCGACGGCACCGCCCCCGTCATCGCCGCCGCCGGCCGCCTGGCCCCCGGCAAACGCTTCGACCTCCTCCTGGAGGCGTTCGCCAAGGTCGCGATGAAGGAACCGGACTGGCAGCTGCGCATCTACGGCGGCGGCAAACAGCACGACCGCCTGGAAACCCTCATCCACACCCTCGGCCTCACCGACCGCGCCCGTCTCATGGGCCCCCACACGCCCATCGAGGCCGAGTTCGCCCAGGCGTCGATCGTGGTCAGCGCCTCCGACGCCGAGTCCTTCGGCATGACCCTCGTCGAAGCCATGCGCTGCGGCGTCCCCGTCGTCAGCACCGACTGCCCCCTCGGCCCCGCCGAGATCATCACCGACGGCATCGACGGCCGCCTCGTCCCCGTCAACGACCCCCACGCCCTGGCCGACGCCATCCTCGACCTGATCACCAACCCCGACCTACGCCGCACCATGGGCCAAGCGGCCCTGACCAGCGCCCATCGCTACGACCCGACCCCGATCGTGGCAAGCTACGAAACCCTGTTCACAGAACTCCGCCTGACGAGGCGCAAGCGCAACTGGCACAGGGGGTCAGTACAGGTGAGGGGGTGGCTGAGAAAGAGGGTGCGGGCGTGGAAGAAGGCGGTTTTCCTGCGCTCTGCGAAGGTGCGCCGGTAAGCAGGCGCCGGCAACCGCGCCCCTCAAGGGGCGCGGGACTCTGACATGTGCGGCTCCGCCGCGTGGGCGCGAGCAACCAGAACGAACCCGCAGCCTGAAACGAACCGCACCCCCAACGGCGAGACTCAGCCCGTCAACACTCTCAAGCGCCCCGCATGGCTGGGCGCGTCCGGCACAACCGCCGGCCGGCCCTTCGCGAACTCCTCCCGCAACACCGGCACAACCTCCTCCCCCAACATGTCGATCTGCTCAAGCACGGTCTTGAGCGGCAACCCCGCATGGTCGACGAGGAACAACTGCCGCTGATAGTCCCCGGCGTACTCCCGGAACGCCAACGTCTTCTCGATCACCTGCTGCGGCGACCCCACCGTGAGCGGCGTCTCCTCGGCGAACTCCTCAAGGGACGGCCCGTTGCCGTACACCGGCGCGACATCGAAGTACGGCCGGAACTCCCGTACCGCGTCCTGGGAATTGCGGCGCATGAACACATGCCCGCCGAGCCCCACGATGGCCTGCTCGGGCGTGCCGTGCCCGTAGTGGGCGTACCGCTGCCGGTACAGCTCGACCATCCGCTTGGTGTGGTCGGCCGGCCAGAAGATGTTGTTGTGGAAGAAGCCGTCGCCGTAGTACGCGGCCTGCTCGGCGATCTCGGGCGACCGGATGGACCCGTGCCAGACGAACGGCGGCACCCCGTCCAGCGGCCTCGGCGTCGATGTGAACCCCTGCAACGGCGTCCGGAACTTCCCCTCCCAGTTCACGACGTCCTCACGCCACAGCCGGTGCAGCAGGGCGTAGTTCTCGATGGCGAGGTTGATGCCCTGCCGGATGTCCTGCCCGAACCACGGATACACCGGCGCCGTGTTGCCGCGCCCCAGCATCAGGTCGACGCGCCCGTCCGCGAGATGCTGGAGCATCGCGAAGTCCTCGGCGATCTTCACCGGGTCGTTGGTGGTGATGAGGGTGGTCGCGGTGGAGAGGATCAGCCGCTCCGTGCGGGCCGCGACATAGCCGAGCATGGTCGTCGGCGAGGACGGCACGAACGGCGGGTTGTGGTGCTCACCGGTGGCGAAGACGTCGAGGCCGACCTCCTCCGCCTTCAGCGCGATCTCCACCATCGCCTTGACGCGCTCGCGCTCGGTCGGCGTCCGGCCCGTGGTGGGGTCCGGCGTCACATCACCGACGCTGAAGATCCCGAACTGCATCATCGCTGCCACCCTCCAGGTTGTTTACGGTTCAACCATACCCGCGAACCAGGACCCGCTTCCCACTATTCCTCCTGTGCCGCGGCGGTCACGGCGCCGGTGACACCGCTGTGTCAGGTGCGGTGCCGATGACGGCCGCCATGCCGGTGACGGTCGGTGGCGGTCGGTGGCGGTCGGCGACAGCCGCAGTGCCGGCGACGGCCGCGATGTCAGTGGCCGTCCCTACGATCGCCTCATGGCCGCCCCACGCCGTGACACCCGAGGCATCGTGGACGCCAGGGAACTCCTCGCCCGCGTCCGCTTCCGCCGCCGCGAGCCCGCCGAACCCCTCCGCCCGTACCTGGAGCACTACTGGCTGATCGACTGGGACCTGACCGAGCCGTACGTCTCCCAGGTCGTCCCGCATCCCTCGATCAACATCGTCTTCCAGCGGTACGAGGGCCAGGAACCCTTCGCCGAGATCTCCGGCATCGGGCTCGACCTCTTCGTCCAGAAGCTGGAGGGAAGGGGCCGGGTGTGCGGAATCCAGTTCCGGCCCGGCGGCTTCCGCCCCTTCGCCCCGGACACCCCCGTGTCCGACTGGACCGGCCGCCGTGTACGACAGCCCGCGGTGCTCCCGGACACGGACGCGACCGCGATCCTCGCCCCCGACGACGAGGACGCCCGCGTCGCCGCCCTCGACGCGTTCCTGCTGGGCCTCGGCCCCCGCCCCGACCCCCAGGCGGACCACGCCATGGCCCTGGTCGACCGCATCCGCACCGACCGCACCATCCGCCGGGTCACCGACTTCGCCCGCGCCGAGGGCATCTCCGTACGGCTCCTGCAACGCCTCTTCGCCGCGTACGTCGGGGTCGGCCCCAAGTGGGTGATCCTCCGCTACCGCATCCACGAGGCCCTGGAACGCGCCGAAACCGACCGCGAGCCGGACTGGGCCGCCCTCGCCGCCGACCTCGGCTACGCCGACCAGGCCCACCTCGTACGGGACTTCACGGCGACGGTGGGGGTACCGCCGACGACGTACGCACAGGCACTGTCACCCGGTACGCGAACATGACGGACTACTTGGCGTGCGTGACCGCGTAGATCATCACGAACGCGACGATGTGGATGCCGAAGAGAAAGTACGCGAGGTACCACCACACATACCGCTCGTTCTTCTTCTCCTCGACGAGCCGCCGCTTCTCGGACGTCAGATCCACCTCGGACGCCTCGGACGACTCGGACGGCCGGGACCGCTCGGACGGCTCCGTCATCACAGCTCCCGATGCACCTTGGTGTTGGAGGCCTGGGCGCGGGGGCGCAGGACGAGCAGGTCGACGTTGACGTGGCTGGGCCGGGTGACCGCCCAGGTGATGGTGTCGGCGACGTCATCGGCGGTCAGGGGCTCCGCGACACCCTCGTAGACGCTCGCCGCCTTCGCCTCGTCGCCGCCGAAGCGGGTCAGGGCGAACTCCTCCGTCTTCACCATGCCGGGCGCGATCTCGATGACCCGGACCGGCGTACCGACGATCTCCAGCCGCAGCGTCTCGGCGAGGACATGCGCCCCGTGCTTGGCGGCGACATAGCCCGCGCCGCCCTCGTACGTCCCGTGCCCGGCCGTCGACGAGACCACGACCACCGTGCCGTCACCGCTGGCGGTGAGCGCCGGGAGCAGGGCCTGGGTGAGGTTGAGGGTACCGATGACGTTCGTCTCGTACATCTGGCGCCAGTCGGCGGGGTTCCCGGTGGCCACCGGGTCGGCGCCGAGCGCGCCGCCGGCGTTGTTGACGAGCACGCCGATGGTCTTGAAGGCGGTCGCGAACTCGTCGACCGCCGCGCGGTCGGTGACGTCCAGGGCGTACGCCGTGGCCTTGCCGCCCGCCGCGGCGATCTCCTCCGCCAGCGCCTCGATACGGTCCTTGCGGCGCGCGGTCAGCACGACCCGGTACCCCGCGGCGGCCAGCTGCCGGGCCGTGGCGGCGCCGATCCCGCTGCTCGCACCGGTGACGACGGCGATGCGGGAGGCGGCGGACGGTGCGGCGGTGGCCATGAGCTGCTCCTGGACTTACGTACGGGTCGGACATCGGGCAGATGCCTCGCCCGGCCAGGATAGGCGGGCGGTGGGACAATGAGACGGGTGATCCCCCGGCAAGGAGGTGGATCATGGGAGAAGCACGTGAGCTCATGGACCGACTCACGGACGCGGTCACCACACACCCCGACCTGAAGGCCCTCGCCGCGCTGTACGCCGAGGACGCGGTCGCCGTCACCCCCGACGGCGGCGAGATCCACGGCCGCGACGACATCGTCGAGTACTGGCGCCAGATGACGCAGGCGATCCCGCAAGGGACATTCGAGTCACTGCACGCCTACGAGGCCGGCGACACGGCCATGGACGAGGGCTTCTTCAGCGGAAAGAACACCGGCCCCGTCCAACTGCCCTCCGGCGAAACCCTCCCCGCCACCGGCATGGACGTCAGGATCCGCGGAGCGGACTTCGCCACCGTCAAGGACGGCCGCATAGTCGAATACCGCCTCTACTTCGACGAGATGGAATTCCTGGACCAACTGGGCCTGCTCCCGGAAGAACCGTCCTGACCCCCCTCCGACAGGCCCTGCGGACGGCCTAGTTCCCCCGCGGCGCATACATGATCACAGCCATGCCCGCGAGACAGACGAGCGCGCCCACCACATCCCAACGGTCGGGCCGATAGCCGTCCGCGACCATCCCCCAGGCGATCGACCCGGCCACGAAAACACCGCCGTACGCCGCCAGAATCCGCCCGAAGTGCGCGTCCGGCTGAAACGTCGCCACAAACCCGTACGCCCCCAGCGCGAGCACCCCCGCGCCCGCCCAGACCCACCCCCGATGCTCCCGCACCCCCTGCCACACCAACCAGGCCCCACCGATCTCGAAGAGCGCGGCAAGCACGAACAGCACGACGGACCGAACGATCACCATCCCGCCAGCTTCGCACGCGCCTCCGGGCAGGGATTGTCGACGCCTCCTGACGTCGACGCCCACCGACGACGACAGAGGCCCCCGGCTCCCGGGGGCCTCCTGCCAGGTCAGCCCTTCACACAGACGACCTGCTTGAGCTTCGCCACCACCTGCACCAAGTCCCGCTGCTGATCGATGACCTGCTCGATCGGCTTGTACGCGCCCGGGATCTCGTCCACGACACCGGAGTCCTTACGGCACTCCACGCCCCGCGTCTGCTCCTCCAGATCCTTGGTCGAGAAGCGCCGCTTCGCCGCGTTGCGGCTCATGCGCCGACCGGCGCCGTGCGACGCCGAGTTGAAGGCCTTCTCGTTGCCGAGGCCCTTCACGATGTACGAACCCGTGCCCATGGAGCCGGGGATGATCCCGTACTCGCCGGAGCCCGCGCGGATCGCGCCCTTGCGGGTGACCAGCAGGTCCATACCGTCGTAGCGCTCCTCGGCCACGTAGTTGTGGTGCGCGCTGATCTCCGGCTCGAAGGTCGGCTTGGCCTTCTTGAACTCCTTGCGGATCACGTCCTTCAGGAGCGCCATCATGATCGAGCGGTTGTACTTGGCGTACTCCTGCGCCCAGAACAGGTCGTTGCGGTACGCCGCCATCTGCGGGGTGTCCGCGATGAAGACGGCGAGATCGCGGTCGACCAGGTTCTGGTTGTGCGGGAGCTTCTGGGCGATGCCGATGTGGTGCTCCGCGAGCTCCTTGCCGATGTTCCGGGAACCGGAGTGCAGCATGAGCCAGACGGAACCGACCGAATCGACGCACACTTCGACAAAGTGGTTGCCGCCTCCGAGCGTTCCCATCTGCTTTTCCGCCCGGTCGTGACGGAATTTGACGGCCTCCGCCACTCCCTCGAACCGCCCCCAGAAGCCGTCCCACCCGGCGCCCCCGAACCCGTACAGCCGCCCCGGGTCAACGGGTTCGTCATGCATCCCCCGCCCCACCGGAATCGCCTGCTCGATCTTCGACCGGAGTCGCGACAGATCCCCCGGCAGGTCATTCGCCGTCAGGGACGTCTTCACCGCCGACATTCCGCAGCCGATGTCGACCCCGACCGCCGCCGGACACACCGCCCCCCGCATCGCGATGACCGAACCGACCGTCGCGCCCTTGCCGTAGTGGACGTCCGGCATGACGGCGAGGCCCTTGATCCAGGGCAGGGTCGCGACGTTGCGGAGTTGCTGGAGGGCCACGTCCTCGACCGACGCGGGGTCGGTCCACATACGGATGGGTACCTTCGCACCCGGCATCTCGACGTACGACATATCGTCCTCAATTCCCCCGAAAGCAAACAGAAGTCTCAGAACGCAAAACCGGCACCAAGGTCCACGAAAGGGATGCGGGACCGGCGTCCACGGCAGTGCGTGCGATACACATGGTGCCCGGGGGTCACCCCGAGGCGGCAAGTGAATAAGCACAGCGCAGGACAGCGCAGAGGTCCCCAGGGACCGCGTCGAGAGGAGCCCCACCGTGCAGCGGAAGGCGTACGTACCCGGCGTCGCCGTGCTCCTCGCGGCGGTGTTGGCCGCGTGCACGGGATCGGACGACAGCAGCGCGACGGACGACGCGCGCCCCGGCGGCGCCACCGCCACCACCTCCGTCGCCCAGCCGGGCCGCTACGACACGCTCCCCGAACCCTGCGGCTCCGTCGACCACGGCACCCTCGACTCCCTCCTCCCCGGCATCAAGCAGCTCACGGACGAGGCGACGCGCGAGCAGGCGTACGAGGGCGAGGCGACCCTGACGTACGACACGGACCGTAAGGTCGGCTGCCGTTGGAAGGCGGAGTCCACGTCGGCCACCGACTATCTCCTCATCGATTTCGAGCGCGTGGTGTCGTACGACGACACGGTCAGCGGCGACAGCAAGGCGCAGGAGGTCTACGGCGGCAAGGTGGCGGCGGCGGACCTTCCGGAGCCGTCGCCGACCGAGTCCGCCGCCGAGGAGGAGGAAGAGCAGGAACAGGACGGCACCGAGGGCGCGGAGGAGGCTTCGGCAAGCCCCTCGGAGAGCGCCTCACCCTCCGGTTCCGAGTCCGGCTCCGGCGACGGCGCCGACGCCTCCGGCACCGCGTCCGGCTCCGCCTCGGCCTCCGCAACCCCCGCCTCCCTCCTCCCCCGTACGCTCGACGACCTCGGCGACGAGGCCTTCCTGGACGACACGCTCGGGACGAGCGGGCAGCGGACGGTCACTGTGGTGTTCCGCACGTCGAATGTGATCGTGACGGTGGAGTACGAGGAGCAGCCGGCGACGACGACGGACGTGCCGGACAGCGAGGAAATGCAGGACAGGGCCCGGAATCTGGCCGAACAGCTGGCCGGGGCGTTCGACGACTGAGTGGTTGTCGGGGGTGTTCGGGACGCTCCGGCGAACCCCCTGAATCAGGACCGCACTTCTTCCGCACCGCGTACCGTGGCCCCTCGGACCCGATCCGACTGCAGGAACCACGCGGGATCGCCACATGTACGAACAAGCGTGATGAATGTGACGTCATGAGTGAAGGAACCATGCAACGAGCCGCAGAGTCAGATCAACATCAGCAGCCGCGAGAGGCGCGAGCGGTGCGGGCCGTGAGCCCCGCGCGCGCCGGGCGCCCGAGGCGGGGCAGGGTCCTCGTGGGTGCCGCCGTCGTGCCGGTGATGCTCTTGGCAGTCGGCTGTTCCTCGGACTCCGACTCCGACAGCGCCTCCGGTGACGGCGAGCCGTCGAAGGTGGCCGAGTCGGCGCTCGCCGACACCTCCACGCCCGAAGTGGTCGAGGCGGCGTACTCGGTGCTGCCGGACGCGTGTGAGGTGTTCTCGCAGAAGACGCTGAAGTCGCTGGTCCCGGAGGGCGTGAAGTCCGGGAAGGCGATCAACGCCGCCGAGGAGAACGTGAGCGGTGACTGCCGCTGGATCAGCCTCGACAACAACGGTGTGGACGGCTCGCAGTACCGCTGGCTGAGCGTCTCGCTGCATCTGCTGGAGTCTGACGCGACGAACGGTCCCGGTGAGGACCGGGCGCACAAGGCGTTCGAGTCGAAGGTGACGGCGGCGAAGGGCGTGGACGGCGCGACGAGCGTCAAGACGGAGCCGGTGGCGGGCGTCGGCGACGAGGCGACGGCGGTGCGGTACGACCTGAAGAAGAAGGACGAGGGCACCTTCAAGCAGCAGACGATCGTGGTGCGCACGGAGAACGTGGTCATCACGCTCGACTACAACGGCGCGGGCCTGGCCGGTGAGAAGACCCCGGACGGGGCGGCGCTGCTGAAGTCGGCGAAGTCGGGCGCGGAGGAGGCCGTGGAGGCGGTGGAGGAGGCGAACGAGAGCGACGGCGCGTCGTCGTCCCCGTCGTCCGGTGCCTCGAAGACCCCGTCGAAGGACGCCACGAAGAGTTCGTCGTCGAGCGGTTCCGGCGCGGACGTGAGTTCCGATTCGGACTCGGGCAGCTCCACGAGCGGAAGCTCTTCGTCCAAGACCCGGAAGAGCTCGCGGTAGTGCCCAACTCGTAATGATCCGCGGGTGACTCGCTCGCCCACCAGGCCTTTTGCCGGAGCCCGGTCCCTGCGCGGGCCGGGCTCCGATGCACACCGGCAACCTGTTCGCCGTACACATGTGCCACCCTGTTGCGCGCAACAACACGCAAGAGGAGGGGAGTACGGGTGGCCGCGCCAATGCAGCTGACTCGGATGCACCGCGTTCTCATCGGCGTGGTCGTGGCCGGCGCCGTGATCATCGCCGGTATCGGTTTCGCGGGTTCGTACGCGGCCGTGCGGGAGCTGGCCATCCAGAAGGGCTTCGGGAACTTCAGCTACGTCTTCCCGATCGGTATCGACGCCGGTATCTGTGTCCTCCTCGCCCTGGACCTCCTGCTGACCTGGATCAGGATCCCCTTCCCGCTGCTGCGCCAGACGGCGTGGCTGCTGACGCTGGCGACGATCGCGTTCAACGGCGCGGCAGCCTGGCCGGACCCGCTGGGCGTCGGCATGCACGCGGTGATCCCGGTCCTCTTCGTCGTCTCCGTCGAGGCGGCCCGCCACGCGATCGGCCGCATAGCCGACATCACCGCCGACAAGCACATGGAGGGCGTCCGCCTCACCCGCTGGCTCCTCTCCCCCGTCCCCACGTTCCTCCTCTGGCGCCGTATGAAGCTCTGGGAGCTCCGCTCCTACGACCAGGTCATCAAGCTGGAGCAGGAACGTCTCGTCTACCAGGCCCGCCTGCGCTCCCGCTACGGCCGGGCCTGGCGCCGCAAGGCCCCGGTGGAATCCCTGATGCCCCTGCGCCTGGCCCGCTACGGAGTCCCCTTGGCGGACACGGCCCCGGCGGGCCTGGCAGCGGCGGGAATCGAGCCGGCGTTGCTGCCGCCGGCCGACGTCGACATGGCTGCGGGCAGTCGTGCCGCCGGTGCGGCACCCGTCCCGCAGAGAACGGCACCTCCCGGCGAGCAGCGCCCCGAACTGGTGAGCACCCCCACCCAGCAGCAGCCTGAACTCATCCGGTACCAGGAACAGCCCCACCCCGAACCCCCGGCCGAAGTGAGCCCCTGGCTGCACGCCCGCCACCCCCAGTCGGTCCCGTACCAGGGCGGCTACGACCCGACGTACGACCCCTCCTACGCCCCCGAGGAGGAGTACGAGCACTGGTACGAGGAGCAGGCACCGGAGGAGTACCAGGACGAGCAGTACCAGCAGCCGGAACAGTTCCAGCAGCAGACGGAGCAGTACGGGCAGCAACAGCTCGATGCGCCCGAGCCCCAGGAGCCCTCTCCGGAGGAGACCGGCAGCTTCCCCATCCCGGCCGGCCCGGGCCGCACCCGCGAGCTGGGCGAGGGCGGCGGCGCCCCGGAGCCCGACGAGGACGCGTACTACCAGGTGTTCAAGCAGTCGATAAACGGCAGCTACCCGACGCCCCGCGAGTTCAGCGAGAACGTGGAGGCCGAGTTCAGCCTCACCCTCGCCCCGGAACAGTCCAAACGCATGGTCACCCGCTTCACCAACCGCTACAACGCGGAACTGGAAGAGGACCACATCGCGTAAGCACACACCCGCACACGAGGAGGG
>NZ_AEJC01000181.1 GCF_000317595.1 Streptomyces ipomoeae 91-03
CCTGTCCATCGCCGACGTGCTGCGCGACGCCGGACTGCCCGAGCCGATGTCGGCCCGCCGTTCCGAACCGGCGCGGGCCTGTCCCTCCCCACCGATGCCGGACCCCCTAACCGGTGTCGAACCCCGCGCCCGCGCCGACCTCGCCCCGCCGCCGAACCCTCTTCGCCAGCACACCGCCCAGGAACCCGGTCACCAGCCCCCACGCCAGGGCCAGCCCCAGCGCGGACCACAACCGGGGGCGCAGGGACAGCTCCCCGTTCAGATCGCCGCCGAGGTCGCCGATGCCCAGGACCGACAGTCCGTAGTGCGCGGAGAGCCGGGCGACGAGGCAGATCATCAGGACGGTGAGCACGAGGGCGACCGCCATGTGCACGGCGTGCTGCCACAGCCGTACGCGGACCGGGGAGCGAGCCGCCATCACGAACGCGGCCATCAGCAGCAGAACCACGTTCACGACCACCAGCCACCACACCCTGCCGTCGTGCTCGGTCAGCGAGTCCAGGTTCAGGGTCGAGACCTCGGACCCGCGCAGCACCTCGTCCAGGACATGCGGCATCGGCAGCCCGAACGGCCCCTCCACCCGGCCGTCCCAGGTGGCGCCGAGCCCGATCGTGAAGGACAGCCACACCAGGTTCGGCAGACCCAGCAGAATCACCCCGGCCGTCTCGGCCGCGTGCCCGCGTGTGAGCGCCACCACCAGCGCGATCACCAGCCCCAGGGCGACGTACGCCAACAGCAGTACGACCATGGCGTACGCGGCCGGGCGCACCGACTCCTGGAACCGCAGCAGCCGCGCCGGAAGCGGTGCCCCGCGCGAGACCAGCAGGGCCAGCACAAGGACCCCGGCGAGCCACAGCAGCCCGAAGAGGACGGTCACGGGCACGTCGGTCTTGAAGCCCACCTCCGCCGAGACACCGAAGAAGTCGCCCACCTCGCCCAGCAGCGGGATCGCGAAGGTCTGCCGGGCCCCGAGCGAGACGCCGATGAGCGCCGCCAGCCACAGCACGGCGATCCGGGCGGCCCAGCCCGCCAGTTCGGGCGCCCCCGCGACCGCCCTGTGCCGCAGGGGTCGCAGAAACCCGGCGGCGAACGTCAACGCACCGGCGAGCGTCACCGACAGCGGGATCACCGTCAGACCGGCCCGGGTCTCGGCGATGATCCCGGCGCCGCCGGCGAGCTCGATCGTGCCGCCGACCGCCGTCACGACGGTGGCCGCGACCACCCGGGGGAACGCGTTGTCCGGGAGGTCCGCCGCGCCCGCCGCCCACAGCCCGAGCGCGGCCACCACGACCATCACGATCAGCCCGGCGAGCACGGTGCCGAGGGCCTGGAGCCAGCCGTGCCGGGTGACCGTCCGCTCGGAGGGCATCTGCTCGGGGCGCAGGCTCTGGGTACTCACTCTTGCCACGCTAAGCACGCCGGCGACACTCCGCGCGCCGGACCGGCCGCCCCGCCTCGGCTTGCGGGGTGCCTGGCACCGGAGCACACAATGAGCCTGTCGTTGAGCAAAACAGTAATAAGCGCAGCAAATGCGTGAAGTATGGAAAACGCCACAGGATCCCTACGGCGGGAGAAGACCCGTGAGCGTCGAACAGCCGCCCTCCGGCCGCCCGACCGGACCTCCCTCCGGCCCTCTTTCCGGGCCGTCGAAGCCCGGCCCGACCCCGCCCGGTCCGACACACCCGAGTGGCGAGGCGCCCCCGGAGCCGCCGAGCGGCCCCTCAGGTCCGGGCGACACCGGCGGAGGCCCGGGCGGTCCAGGCGGTCCGGGTGGTCCGGGCGGAGGCCCCGGCGACTCCGGTCAGGGACCGGGCGGCCCCGGTCCCTGGTGGCGCTCCGCCCCCCGTATCGCGCTCATCGCCACCGCGGCCGTCGTCGCCGTGGTCCTGGCCGTGGTCTTCACCCGCTCCGGCGGCTCCGGCGGCTCCGGGGATTCAGAGGGCGGAGAGGTCTTCCTCCAGGCCTCGGACAAGTTGGGCCCCGACCCGTACACGGACTCGACGGCGACGGACAGCTCCGCCCCGCCCGCGACACTGGAGGTGACACCCAGCCGCTCGGAACCGCCCCACGTCACACGCGCCGTGCGCGGTTCGGCGCCCGGCCTCTACGGCGGCACCCGTCATGTCGCCGCCTGCGACGTCGAAAAGCAGATCAAGTTCCTCCGGGCCGCTTCGGCCCGCAACAGGGCGTTCGCCTCGGTCCTCGGCGTCCGGCCCTCCGCGGTCCCGGCACGGCTGCGCTCGTTCACCCCGGTGCAGCTGCGCCTGGACACCAGGGTCACCAACCACGGCTACCGCGACGGGACCGCCACCGCCTATCAGGCCGTCCTCCAGGCGGGCACCGCCGTCCTCGTCGACGACCGAGGGGTGCCCCGGGTGCGGTGTGCCTGCGGCAACCCGCTGACGCCGCCGGTCCCGCTCAAGACCACGCCGAAGCCGAGGGGCGACTCCTGGCCGTCGTACCGGCCGCAGAACGTCGTGGTCGTGCAGCCCTCGACGGTCGTCATCAAGGTCTTCATCATCTACGACCCCGAACAGGACGACTGGTTCAGCCGCCCCGCCGGCGACACGGGCAAGCACGACAAGAAGTCCCCTCCACCTGCCAACCAGCCGTCCCCCTCGGCGACGACCTCGTTCTCCGAGCCCCCGCCCACCGATTCGCCGGAGCCGTGCCCCTCGACGGACGACGGCCGGGCCACGAGCCCATGCCCCTCGTCGTCCTCTGCGACGTCGCCCTCGTCGTCCTCGACGAGCCCGTCCTCCTCGGCTCCGGACGAACCGGACGGCCCGTCCACCGAGCCCACGTCGGAAGCGGAGTACCCCTAGAGGGCGGGCCCCGCGCGGGCCGCCACCCCCATGGCGGGACAGCGGATACCGCGCCGCTACCGCCACGTCGGTCAGTGGCCGTCGATCTCCGCCGGACGTCGAGCCGTGATCAGTTCATGCAGATAGCACTTGGTGATCCGGCCGCCGTGGCGTGTGTCGATCAGTTCCCGGATGGCGCCCAACAGCCCTTCGCGGGAAGCCGCGTCGAGCGCGCGGTGCCCGGAGTAGGTGAGGAGCACGTCGATGTACTCCTGCGTCGAGTAGGTGATCTCCCGCGTGCACCGGTACGAGCGGAGGTCGTCCCACCCGGCCAACTCGGCGGTGTCCGTGGCGATCTCGGACTCGTCCCGCAGCCGCAGACCGGGCGGCGTGGAGGGGTCCCAGTACTCGTAGGCTTCCTGCACCCGGGCGAAGAAGTCGAGGGTGCCGCCCTTGACGTGTTCCGTGGTGACGAGCGCGAAGGTGCCTCCGGGGCGCAGGGCGCGGCCCACCTTGGCGACCCGTACCGCCGGATCGATCCAGTGGAACGCGGTCGCGCACATCACCACGTCGAACGGCTCGGCGGGCAGCGGCCACTGCTCGAACTCGGCCACCTCCACCCGCGCCCGAGGGAACGGCCGCAGATTGCGCCGGGCCACCTCCGCCATCGCCGGCCCGAGCTCGACCGCCGTGATGTCACACCCGAACTCGGCCACGGGCACCGTGAGTTGACCCGTCCCGGGGCCGATCTCCAGCACACGCGAGCCGGGGCCCAGGCCCGTCCGCGCCGCCAACTCCGCCACCAACGAGTCGGGATAGCGGGGCCGGGCCTGGTCGTACAGCTCCGCCGCCTCGTTGAAAATGGCCCGCAGCATCGCCGTACCCTTCCCTCGCACTCTTCCGGACCCGGATTCCCCTGAGGGCGGAACGCCGATCCCTTCCCGTCCCGCTCAGGGCTCATAGTCTGGAGGAGTGAGCCGACAAGCGTCCAACGAAGCCCGCGTCATCCCCCTGCGCCCGGCGGCGGCCCCACCGGCCCACGCCCCCGAGCCCGGCCCACCCGCCAAGGAACCCCTCTGGCGCGACCTCGTGGGAGACGTGCTCCGGCGCGAACGCCTGGCCCAGGAACGCACGCTCAAGGACGTGGCCGACGCGGCCCGCATCTCCATGCCGTACCTCTCCGAGGTGGAACGGGGCCGCAAGGAGGCGTCGTCGGAGGTCCTGGCAGCCGCGGCCCAGGCCCTCGGCCTCCGCCTGACCGATCTGCTTTCGCTGGCCCAGGACGAACTGACCCGGCACAGGACGCGCACGCGCACCACGAGCACCGCCCCCTACAACGGGCTGTGCCTGGTGGCCGCCTGACGACCCCGCGCCCCGTAAGGGGCGCGGCCCCACCTGGTGGGCGAACCGTCAGCCGCTACCTCCTCACACTCCTGCCAACCGACGACTGACCACCTCATCGGCCAGCCCGTACGCCACCGCTTCCCCCGCGGTGAACACCTTGTCCCGATCCATGTCCGCACGCAGGTCCGCCACATCATGGTGCGTATGCCGGGCAAGGACCTCCTCGACCTGTGCCCGGATCCGAACCATCTCCTTGGCGTGGAGCGCGAGGTCCGACACCGTCCCCCGGCTGCCCCCACTGGCCGGCTGCCCCAGCAGCACCCGCGCGTGCTCCAGCACGAACCGCCGCCCGGGATCCCCGCCGGCGAGCAGCACCGCCGCCGTGGACGCGGCCTGCCCCACACAGACCGTCGAGATCGGCGCCCGCACGAACGTCATCGTGTCGTAGATCGCCATCAGTGAAGTGAACGATCCCCCGGGCGAGTTGATGTAGATCGCGATCTCGCTCTCCGGCGCCGACGACTCCAGATGCAGCAGCTGCGCGATGACGACGTTCGCCACTCCGTCGTCGATCTCCGTGCCGAGGAAGATGATCCGCTCGGACAGCAGCCGGCTGAAGACGTCGTACGACCGCTCGCCCTGCGGGGTCCGCTCGACCACGTTCGGAATGGTGTAGGTGCCCATCACTGCAGTCCCATCCGTCGACGCGAAGAGGTCGGCCGTACGTCGTCGAGCGACTCGATGACCCGGTCGACCATCCCGTACTCCTTGGCCTGTTCGGCCGTGAACCAGCGGTCGCGGTCGCCGTCCCGGGCGATGGTCTCCGGGGTCTGGCCGGTGTGCTCCGCGGTGATCCGCTCGATCGCCTTCTTGATGAACTCCAGGTTCTCCGCCTGGATCTCGATGTCGGCGGTGGTCCCGCCGATGCCCGCCGACGGCTGGTGCATCATGATCCGCGCGTTGGGCAGCGCGAACCGCTTGCCGTGCGAGCCCACGCTCAGCAGGAACTGGCCCATGCTCGCCGCGAAGCCCATGGCCAGCGTCGACACGTCGTTCGGGATCAGCCGCATCGTGTCGTAGATGGCGAGGCCCGCCGTCACGGAACCGCCCGGGCTGTTGATGTAGAGGCTGATGTCGGTACGCGGGTCCTCCGCCGACAGCAGCAGCAACTGGGCGCAGACCCGGTTCGCGGAGACCTCGTCGACCTGCGTGCCGAGAAAGACGATCCGCTGCGCGAGAAGCTGCGCGGCGAGATGGTCGTCGAAGCGGGACGGCGGGGTGTCGCCCTCCTCGGCGCGCGGGGCGAGCGGTGAAGCCCAGCCGGTGATCGGTGGAGTCATGCGTTCCTCCCTGTGGGTGACGCGACCGCGGTGGCCGCTGCCCCCACTCTCCCCACCGGCAGCCCCTGACCTGGCCTTTCTCTGCCCGCAGCAGATTCGCCGACAGCAGAGCACCGGCCGCCCCAACTCCGCCCCATCTCCGCGGAGCGCCGCCGGCCTCCCCGCTCGTCGCGACTCATGCCCGCGCCACCGATGAGTTTCCGCATCAGGATCGGTCGATACGGATGACGGCACACCCCATCCGATACGGATGCGGCACACCCCGCCGGAGGAGGCGCTCATGTCCAGCGACGGTTTCACCACCTGCCTGTGGTTCGACGGCCAGGCCGAGGAGGCAGCCGCTTTTTATGTCTCGGTCTTCAAGAACACCCGGCTCGGCCGGGTCACCCGCTACAACGAGGCCGGGCCCGGGCCGACCGGCTCCGTGCTCACCGTGGAGTTCGTGGCCAACGGGCAGCGGTTCATCGCCCTGAACGGCGGCCCGGAGTTCAAGTTCAACGAGGCGATCTCGTTCCAGATCATCTGCGAGGACCAGGACGAGATCGACTACTACTGGAACAGGCTCATCGAGGGCGGCGGCGAGGAGGGCCCCTGCGGCTGGCTCAAGGACAGGTTCGGCGTGTCCTGGCAGGTCACGCCCGCCGAGCTCATGGAGATGATGAACGACCCGGACCCGGAGAAGGCCACCCGAGCGACCAAGGAGATGCTCTCGATGGGCAAGTTCGACATCGCCGCCCTGCAGAAGGCGTACGCGGGCGAATAGCGCAGCCGACGCACACCGCGCGCACGCCCCGCACACAGGGATTTCGGCAGTTCTTTACCCCGGCCGGGTAGCGATGCCCCACGGGGCCGGTGAGGCTTTCCTGTGCACCACCTGTACCCGGAGGAACAGTGAACGTCTCCCTCACCGCCTGGCTGCTCACCATCGCGGCCCTGTGCGTGCTCGTCTCCGTCGACTTCTTCATCGGGCGCAAACCCCACGACGTGTCGATCAGGGAAGCCGGCATCTGGTCCGCCGTCTGGATCGCCCTGGCGATCGCGTTCGGGCTGGGCGTACTGGCGGTCGGCGGGGGCAAGCCCGCGGGAGAGTTCTTCGCGGGCTTCATCACCGAGAAGTCCCTGAGCGTCGACAACCTCTTCGTCTTCGTACTGATCATGGCGAAGTTCGCCGTGCCCTCGCAGTACCAGCAGCGCGTCCTGATGGTCGGCGTCCTCATGGCCCTGGTGCTCCGCGCGATCTTCATCGCGGCCGGCGCGGCGATCATCTCCAGCTTCTCCTGGGTCTTCTACATCTTCGGCGCGTTCCTGATCTACACCGCCTGGAAGCTGATCCAGGAGGCCAGGGCGGACGAGTCGGAGGAGGAGTGGGAGGAGAACAAGCTCCTCAAGGCCGCCGAGAAGCGTTTCGGCGTGGCCGACCGCTACCACGGCACCAAGCTGTGGATCGAACAGAACGGCAAGCGCGTCATGACGCCGATGCTGGTCGTGATGCTCGCGATCGGCTCCACCGACGTGCTGTTCGCCCTCGACTCGATCCCCGCGATCTACGGCCTCACCCAGGACCCGTACATCGTGTTCACGGCCAACGCCTTCGCCCTGATGGGCCTGCGCCAGCTGTACTTCCTCATCGGCGGCCTGCTGAAGAAGCTCGTCCACCTCTCCTACGGCCTGTCGATCATCCTCGGCTTCATCGGCGTCAAGCTGGTGCTGCACGCCCTGCACGAGTCCGGCGTCCACGTACCGGAGATCTCCATCCCCTTCTCGCTCGGCTTCATCGTCCTCGTCCTCGCCGTGACGACCGCGACCAGCCTGTGGGCCTCCAAGAAGCAGCAGCAGGAGGAGCAGACGGCGGGCACGGCGGAGGCCGAGCGCACCTCGCAGCAGATCTAGCCGCCCCGGTCACCTTGCCGCAGCCGGTCTAGGCACTCGCGTCGGCGATCGCCCGTGTGATCTCCCGGGCGATCCGTGTGATGCCGGGGGAGAGCACCGGGCACGGCTTCGGTTTCGACGTCGTCGGGGCCAGACAGAAGTGCAGATAGTCCTCGTCGAGATGGAGGGCCGTACGCCCCTGGCCGGGCTGCGTGCAGTAGCCGTCGTGCTCGCGCTCGTACGCGGTGCACGGCAGGTACTGCGTCCACGCGTAGCGGTCCGAGGCCGGGCTCACGGCCTTGCCCGCGTCGGCCACCATGTCACCGGAGGCCTCGGCCTGCTTCTCGTAGAGGGCGTTGACGCGGCGCACGCGGTCCGGGGTGATCGGGTCCGGCCCCTGCAGCACCCACACGATCGTCGGCCGGTGCGTGCCACCCGCGTTCGCGATCTGCTCGGTGAGCTGCGACGCGGCGGCCGAGTACCGCTCGAAGTACCGCGCGCGGGCCTTGTCGTACGTGATCCCGTCCATGCATGGCGTGTAGTCCCACGCGTTGCCCCAGAACTGCAGCACGACATAGTCGGGACGCAGCCGCCGCACCAGCGCCGCCGCCTTGTCCTGCGGCGGCACGAGCGACCGGTCGGCGGTGCCCTCCAGGTAGTCGCACAGGGTGGTGCCCGAGTACGGGGCGCTGGTGTACCGGGCGTCGAGGTCGTCCTCGAGGAGCTTGCCGAGGACCTTCTGGTTCTCCATGGCCAGCGAGTCCCCGAGGTAGAGCACCTTGGGCGCGGTCTTCGCCGGGCGGTCACTAGGGGAGGCGGTGGCGGCCCGCTGCCGCGTGGTCGGTGAGCTGTCCGGTGCCGAGGCCTCCGGTGGCGCCTCGGCGGGAGGGGCCTGAGGATCCCCGCACGCGCCGAGCAGCAGCCCGGCCAGCAGTGCCCCCACCACTCCCACGATCCACGGCTTGCGCATACGACGACTCCCGCCCCGGCCATCGAAACGGCTCCCCAGGCAAGCACAGCCGGGGGCAAGGGGGAAGACCCGCGTCGGCCACGAGGGCGCCCGGACCGGCCGGGCGCCCCTCACCGGGTCACCTCACGGGGTCATGCCACCGGAGCACGCGGCACCCGGCTCCGGTGTCTGCTCGCCCTGCACGTACTTGTCGAGGAACTTCTGCACCCGGGGGTCGGAGGCCTTGTCCACCTTCAACTGGTGCTCCCAGGCGCTCAGCACGATCGGCGAGTCCTGGTCCTCGTACGGGCTCATGAAGGTGTACGTCGTGTTGGTGACCTTCTCGGTCAGCGCCTCCACGTCCGCCTTGGCCGCCTTGTCGTTGTACGTGATCCAGACGGCGCCGTGCTCCAGCCCGTGCACGGCGTTCTCGTTCGGCACGGCCTTGGTGTACACCTGCTTGTCGCAGTTGACCCACACCTGGTTGTGGTCGCCGCCGACCGGCGGGCTCATCTTGTAGTCGACGGTCCCGCTGACATGGTTCTGGGTGAGCTTCGACCAGCTCTTCACACCGTCGATCGGCGCGGCCTTCGCCTCGTCCTTCGCGTTCGCCGCGTCGATCAGGTACCAGCCGCCGCCGACCAGACCGAGGAGGATCGCGGTGGTGGCGCCGATGGTGATCAGCCGCATCCGCCGCTCTCGGGCCTGCTCGGCCTTGCGTATCTCCTCGACGCGGGCGCGCCGCGCCGCCTCCCTGGCCTTGGGGCTGTTGTTCCTGCCCTTGGCGTTGTTGGTGCCCTTCGGGCCGCTGTTCTTGGCCTTCGCCTTCGATGAAGCCATGAGGATGTCCTTCTCCCCGCCGCGCCCCGCACGGGCATGGCGGTCCTGCGAGTCGTCTTCGGTCTGTCACACGGGGCGGGCGGCCGGCCTAGACCCGGAGCAACTGCAGTTCATGGAGATCGGGAGGACGGTCCCGACCGGGTTCCCCGGACCGGACCGGCGCCATGAGCGCCGGAGCCGCCGCCGGTTGCCCGGGCGCGGCGGTGTGGTCCGCACCGGGCAGCGGCACATGTCCCAGGACCGCGCGCGGGTCGGGGGAGTGGCAGTCATGGCCACCGGAGTCGTGCTCGCAGGGGTCGGGCTCCGCACGATGGGCCCGCACGGCGACCGGCCGCTTGGCCACCGAAGCCGACACCACCGCCGAAGCCGAAGCCGACGCCGCCGCGGAAGCCGTCGGCGCCGCCGACACCGCATGCGGACTCCGCACCGGCGCCTCACCGACGGGAGGGCCCGCGCAGAACAGCACGAGGGCCGAGATGGTCAGCGCCAGCGCGAGTACCAGGTGTGCGGACCGGCCGAGGGCGCACGGCAGCGCCGTACGTCGGAACGGTCGGCCGGACATGGAGGCACCTCACGAGTCGAGGCGAACGGGAGTGCGATCGAGCGCTGAAATTATCAGAAGACACACAGCCGTGGCCCCACACCGCGCGCATCCACCCCTCGGCCCCGACCAGGTGACGCGTCCGACACCCCCGGCCCGCCCCAGTCGACCGCCCCGGCCCGCGCCGACCGGTCGCCCCGGCCCGCGTCGCCCGGCCGACGTCAGTGCCGCACAGGCAGGTCGTTGACCAGCACGGCCGCGCCGTCGAAGCGGCCCGCCTTGAGGTCCCGCAGCGCTTCCGGCGCCCCCGACAGCGGATAGGTGTGCGTGGTGGCGTGTACGCCGTGCCGGGCGGCGAGGGCCAGGAACTCCCGGCCGTCCTCGCGGGTGTTGGAGGTGACGCTGCGGAGCTCCTTCTCGTAGAACAGCTCGGCCTCGTAGCGCAGGGGCGGTGTGTCGGTGAGATGGATGCCGGCGACCGCCAGCACACCGCCCCGGTCGAGGGCCCGCAGCGCCACCGGGACGAGATCGCCGGCCGGCGCGAACAGGATCGCGCTGTCCAACGGCTCCGGCGGCGGCTCGTGCGCCCCGCGCACCGAGGCGCACCCCAGCTCCAGGGCGAGCCGCCGTGCCGCCGCGCCCCGTGTCATGACGTGCACCCGAGCACCGAGTGCCAGCGCGAGCTGGGCGCACAGATGGGCGCTGCCGCCGAAGCCGTACAGCCCGAGCCGCCCGCCCGGCGGCAGCGAGGCCCGCTTCAGCGCCCGGTAGCCGATGATGCCCGCGCACAGCAGCGGAGCGAGCGTCACTTCGTCGACGCCGCCCGGCAGCGGATAGGCGAAGGCGGCGGGCACGGTCGTGTACTCGGCGTAGCCGCCGTGCGCGTCCCAGCCCGTGTACGTCGAGGCCGGGCACAGGTTCTCGGACCCGCGCACGCAGTACCCGCATGTGCCGTCGGTGTGCCGTAGCCAGGCGATCCCCACCCGGTCGCCCACCGTGTGCCCCCGTGCGTCCGCACCCGTCGCCACCACCTCGCCGACGACCTCGTGCCCGGGCGTCACACCCGCCCGGCGCACGGGCAGATCGCCCTCGCTGACGTGCAGATCGGTCCGGCACACCCCGCAGGCGCGCACATGGACCAGCAGTTCATCGGCCCGCGGCACCGGGACCGGCCGCTCCACGAACCGCAGGGGTCCGTCCTCGATCGGCCCCGGCCGGACCACCTCCCACGCCCGCATCATCCGATCCCCGTCCCCTCGCCCCCGACGACCGCAACGCCCCGCACACACCAGTTTCCTGCGATCCGTCCAGTTCGGCGCGCGACCGGGCCCACTCCTGGCTAGCGTGAGACCGGGGGCAACCACCCGCCGAACCGAGGAGAGTGCCAGCCATGGCCGCACACCCCGAGGGAACGCCCTGTTGGGCCGACGCCATGTTCAGCGACATCGAGGGGGCGAAGAGCTTCTACGGCGACGTACTGGGCTGGACGTTCGGCGAGGCGTCCTCCGCGTACGGCAACTACACACAGGCGTACGCGGGCGGCAAGGCGGTGGCCGCCGTCGTGCCGCCGATGCCCGGGCAGGAGGGCCAGTCCGCCTGGTGCCTGTATCTCGCTTCCCCCGATGTGAACGCCACCGCGACGAGAATCCGTGACAACGGCGGCGAACTGCTGATGGAACCGATGCAGGTCGGCGACTTCGGCTCCATGCTGCTGGCCCGTGACCCGAGCGGCGTCGTCTTCGGCGTCTGGCAGTCCGGCACCCACAAGGGCTTCGAGGCCGAGGGCACCCCCGGCGCGTACGCCTGGGCCGAGATCTTCACCCGTGAGCCCGAGAAGTCCGACGCGTTCTTCCCGAAGGTCTTCCCGTACCGGTCCAAGCAGATGGACGACCCCGACAACCCCGACATGGACTTCCGGGTCTTCGACATCGGGGAGAACCACGTCCTCGGCCGTATGAAGATGACGGAGGAGTTCCCGCCCGAGGTGCCGTCGTACATCAACGTCTACTTCACCGTCGCGGACTGTGACGACGCGGTCGCCAAGGCCACGAAGCCGGGCGGCGTCCTGCGCTTCGGCCCGATGGACACCCCCTTCGGCCGCTTCGCCGCACTCAGCGACCCGCAGGGCGCGTCGTTCTCTGTCATCGACGTCACCACCACCCAGGGCGAGATGCCCAAGCTGACCGACGTCGGCTGAACCGAACTCCTGGTGTACGGGGCCCGTGGACGCTCCCGCACCCCGGCTCGTGGCATGATCGAGTCCATGTCGGAACGTGTTGTGGCCGCCTGTGACGGAGCCGCCAAGGGAAACCCCGGACCAGCCGGCTGGGCCTGGGTGGTCGCCGAGAGCGATGAGATCCCCTCCCGCTGGGAGGCCGGCCCGCTGGGCAGGGCCACCAACAACATCGCCGAACTCACCGCGCTGGAGCGGCTGTTGGCCGCCACCGACCCGGACGTCCCGATCGAGATCCGGATGGACTCCCAGTACGCGATGAAGGCCGTCACCACCTGGCTGCCCGGCTGGAAGCGCAACGGCTGGCGCACGGCCGCAGGCAAGCCGGTCGCCAACCAGGAGCTCGTCGTACGCATCGACGAGTTGCTCGCGGGCCGCTCGGTGGAGTTCCGCTACGTCCCCGCCCACCAGGTCGACGGCGACCGCCTCAATGACTTCGCCGACCGCGCCGCGAGCCAGGCGGCCACCGTCCAGGAACCCGCGGGCAGCGACCTCGGCTCCCCGGAACCACCGGCCACACCCGATGTCCCGGCCCGCCGCGGCGCGCCGAAGAAGTCCGCGAGGTCGGGCAGGTCGGGTTCGGCATCGTCCTCCTCGCGCACGATCAAGGCGAAGTTCCCCGGCCGCTGCGTCTGCGGGCGGTCCTACGCGGCGGGCGAGCCCATCGCCAAGAACGACCAGGGCTGGGGTCACCCCGAGTGCCGTACGGCGGCGGCCGGAACGGCCTGACCCTCCGCTTCCGGGAAGGCCCCGACCGACGGCCGGGGCACGTCGCGCCCGGGTGGCGGCTGTGCCACCGGCGATCTTCCGATGCGGCCGTGAATCCGGTGGCCGTGGTCACGCTCCGGCGCGCCGGCCGAGCTCGGCGCCATGAACAAAGCGACACGGACTGAAAGCACCCTCACGCTGCTACTCTTCGTGTCCAATTGATCGCTTTGCGCAACAAAACGGGAGTGTGCGTGAAGATCGCGTGCGTCGGCGGCGGACCCGCAAGCCTCTACTTCTCGATCCTGATGAAGCGTCAGGACCCGTCCCACGACATCACCGTCCACGAACGGAACCCGGCCGGATCCACCTACGGCTGGGGCGTGACCTACTGGGCCGAACTGCTGGACAAGCTCCGCGCGAGCGACCCCGAGACGGCCCTCGCCATCAGTGAGAACTCCGTCAGCTGGAACGCCGGCGTGGCCCACGTCCGCGACCGCTCGACCGTCCAGCCCGGCGACGAGGGCTTCGGCATCGGTCGGCGCCGCCTGCTCGAACTGCTCGGCGAACGGGCCCGGTCCCTCGGCGTACACCTGGAGTACGAGCACGAGATCACGGCCGACGACCTGCCGGACGCCGATCTGGTCGTCGCGGGCGACGGCGTCAACAGCGTGGTGCGCGGACGATTCGCCGAACGGTTCGGCAGCGACATCGTCCTCGGCCGCAATTCCTACATCTGGCTCGGCACCACCAAGGTCTTCGACGCCTTCACCTTCTCCTTCCAGGAGACCGACCACGGCTGGATCTGGGCCTACGCCTACAAGTTCAGCGACGAGCAGAGCACCTGCGTCATCGAGTGCGCCCCCGAGACCCTGAGAGGCCTGGCTCTGGACCGCATGAGCGAGGCGGACGGACTGGCCCTGCTGGAGAAGCTCTTCGCCGACATCCTGGACGGCCACCCCCTGATCGGCCGGGACCAGGGCGACGGCACCGCCCAGTGGCTGCACTTCCGCACCCTGACCAACCGCACCTGGCGCCACGGCAACGTCGTCCTGCTCGGCGACGCCGCCCACACCACCCACTACTCCATCGGCGCCGGCACCACCCTCGCCCTGGAGGACGCCCTCTGCCTCGCCGAAGCCCTCGGCACCCACCCGCAGCGGGAGGCCGCGCTCGCCGCGTACGAACGGCGCCGCAGGTCCGAACTCCTGCGCCTGCAGAGCGCGGCCCGCTACAGCGCCCAGTGGTACGAGAACCTCCAGCGCTACATCCACCTCCCCCCTGAGCAGATGTTCGCCCTCCTCGGCCAACGGCACTCCCCGCTGCTGCCGTACGTACCGCCCCAGCTCTACTACCGTCTCGACCGTGCCGCCGGCCGACTGGAGGCCCTGCGCCGCCTCAAGCGCTGGCTGGGCCCGAAGCTGGCGCGGACGTCGCAGTCGCGGGTGCTCGCCGGCCGGAAGTAGCCGACGCCCCGGCTGCCGGTCAGTTCACGCCCTCCGGCCGGAACCGGATGCTGATGCGCGGCCCCATCGCCCGGGTCGACTTGGGTATCGCGTGGTCCCATGTGCGCCGGCAGGAGCCGCCCATCACGATCAGATCGCCGTGCCCGAGCGGGAACCGCGGGGTCTCCCCGCCGCCGTGCGGGCGCGGGGCCAGGTCGCGGGGGTCGCCCACGGGCAGGATGGCCACCATCGTGTCCTCCCGGGCGCCCCGCCCGATCCGGTCGCCGTGCCGGGCCACGCTGTCCCGGCCGTCGCGGTGGCAGCACAGCCCGGCCGTGGCGAACGGCTCGCCCAGCTCGTCGGCGTAGTGATCGCTGAGCGCGTCCCGGGCCTCGTCCAGGAGCGGGTGCGGCAGGGTCTCGCCGGCCCGGTAGTACGCGAGCAGCCGGGGTACGTCCACGACCTGTTCGTACATCTGCCGCCGCTCCGCCCGCCAGGGCACCTTCTCGGCGAGCCTGGTGAACAGCGCGTCGGCCCCGCCGAGCCGGCCGGGCAGCAGATCGCCCCACGCCCCGGCGCCGAGCTCACATCATTCGAAAAGGTGTTCGCCTGGCGGGGTCGTCGTATCCTGCTCACCCGCGAACGCCCCGCCCTCCGGCCCCGGCTCCTCCCTCACCCCGCCCTCAGTGCTGCTGGGCCTTCTGTGGCGTCAGCTCGCTCGGCCGTACGACGACGAACCCCTCGCCCTCCAGCTTCAGCTGGACCGCCTCTCCGGAGCCACCGCGGATCATCGAGCCGAAGGACTGCGAGCGATGCAGCGAGGTGTGCAGATTGGCCGTCCAGCCGACGACCGCGTCCGTGTCGACGTACACGGGCAGCTGCGGCGAGACCGGGATGACCAGTGGATTGCCGTCGCAGACCAGCCCCAGCCTGCCCTGCCCGGTGAACACGCTGTTGAACAGGCCGCCACCGGTCATGCCGGCGCCCTTCACGGTCTTGATGTCGTACGACAGCGTGGCGTCGAAGCACAGCACGTTGCGGCCGTTGACGGTGAACACGTCGCCGGGCTCGATGTCGACGATGAAGCAGTTCTGCGCCTCGTGCGCGAACCAGGCCTCGCCCTGCCCGCGCACCGCCATCAGCGGCAGCCCCTCCCCGGTCATCGCGCGCTTGAGCATGCCACCCACGCCCTGGCCCTTGCGCTCGAACTGAAGGTTCCCCCGGAAGGCGATCATCGCGCCCTGTCGGGCCAACATCTCACCGTTTACGGCGTACTTGATGGACTTGGCGTTCTGGACGCTCATCCCCGGCGCGTGTGCCGGCTGCACCATGTTCTCGTTCGAGAAAAGATCGCTCTTCATGAGGGAATGCTGTCCCGGATCACCCGATTCCGCCAAGGGGAATGCCTGACAGTCGCCGGAGTGGAGTGGTAAAAGCGGGCATGACCAAGTTCGACTGCTTCCGTTCCAACTCCCGTTCGGCCCTCCCCCGATGACCGCCGGCATCGACACCCCGGACCGCCGGGGCCGCACCGGACTCGACCGCACCGGCCGTGACCTCACCGGCAATCCACGGGTCAAGGTGCGCGACGTGAAACTGCTGTCCAGCCACTGGTACGTGGAGCGCACCACCACCTTCGACTTCCAGCGCGCCGACGGCTCCTGGAGCACCCAGGAGCGCGAGACCCATGACCGGGGCAACGGCGCGACCGTCCTCCTCTACGACACCGAACGCGAAACCGTGCTGCTCACCAGGCAGTTCCGCTACCCGGTGTACGTCAACGGCCACCCCGACGGAATGCTCGTCGAGACCCCGGGCGGACTCCTCGACGAGGAGGACGAGCACCCGGAGGTCGCCGTGCGGCGCGAGGTGATCGAGGAGACCGGCCACACCATCGGCGAGATCCAGCACGTCTTCGACATCTATATGAGCCCCGGCTCGGTCACCGAGCGCGTCAGCTTCTACGCCGCCCCGTACGGCCCGTCGACCCGCACCCACGAGGGCGGCGGCCTCGACGAGGAGGGCGAGGACATCGAGATCGTCGAACTGCCCTTCCGCCGGGCCCTGGAGATGATCCGCAGCGGGGAGATCGCCGATGCGAAGACCATCATGCTGCTCCAATGGGCGGCGCTGGAGGGCCCGTTCAGCGCCGGAAGCAAGGCGTAGGGCCGGCCCTGCGGGCTGGGTCCGGTGTGCCGGCGGGGCCGTCCCGTACGCGATGGGGACGGCCCCTCAGCGGTGGAGCGCCTCGGCGGCCTCGGCGGCGACCGCCTCCGCCACGGCCGTGAGCGCGGGA
This sequence comes from Streptomyces ipomoeae 91-03, assembly GCF_000317595.1. Classification (GTDB taxonomy): domain Bacteria; phylum Actinomycetota; class Actinomycetes; order Streptomycetales; family Streptomycetaceae; genus Streptomyces; species Streptomyces ipomoeae. Next base: position 16,367 of record NZ_AEJC01000181.1, read on the forward strand.
GAGTCCAGCTTCCACTGCTGCCAGTACAGCGTGACGTCCATGTTCCGCTCCGGAGCCAGCGCGACGAGGCGGCCGTCGTCGAGCAGCGGCGTGGCCTGCGCCTCGGGGAGCATGCCCCAGCCCATCCCGGCGGCCACGGCATCGAGGAAGCCCTCCGAGGTCGGCACGTAATGCCGGACGGAACTCGCCCGCCCGCCCTGCTTCAGCTTCCGTACGAACCCGTCCTGGAAGTCGTCGTGCCGGTCGAAGAAGACGACCGGCGCGTCGGCGATCACTTCCTTGAGCGGCGCCCCGGACCCGACGCCGCCGAACCACCGCTCGGCGAAGGCCGGGCTCGCGGCGGGGACGTACCGCATCCGGCCCAGCGCGCGCACCGAGCAGCCGGCCACCGCGTCCGGCGACGAGGTGACCGCCGCCATCACCAGCCCCTCGCGCAGCAGCCGCGCCGTGCGGGCCTCGTCCTCCCGGCGCAGCTCATAGCAGGGTCGTACCTCCTCGGGCACGCGGACGAGGGCGGGCAGGAACCAGGTGGCGAGCGAGTCGGCGTTCACCGCGATGGACACGCGTGTCGTCTCACGGGAGCCGGTCATGCCGAGCGCGGTGTGGGCGTCGTGTTCGAGCCGGGCCAGCTGACGGGCGAACCGGACGATCACCTCACCGGACTCGGTCGGCCGCACCGGCTTCGTACGGATCAGCAGCACCCGGCCGACGCGCTGTTCCAGCGCCTTGACCCGCTGACTGACCGCCGACGGGGTCACATGCAGGGCACCGGCCGCCGCGTCGAACGTGCCCTCGTCCACCACGGCGAGCAGGGTCCGCACCAGATCGAGCGGAAGCTGGGACATCACAATCGCTAATGATACTTAAGAATCTTTAGCTGTACTCCCGCCATCGGCTCTCCTAGCGTCATTGTCGTGTTCAACGAAATGACCGCCCTTGCCGCCGGATTCGGCACCGGCCTCTCCCTGATCGTCGCCATCGGCGCCCAGAACGCCTTCGTCCTCCGCCAGGGCATCCACAGGGACGCCGTGCTCCCGGTCGTCGCCGTCTGCGCCCTCTCCGACGTCGTCCTGATCGCGCTCGGCGTCGGCGGGGTCGGCGCCCTGGTCGTCGCCTGGCCCGAGGCCCTGACCGCGGTCGCCCTCGCCGGTGGCGGCTTTCTGCTCGTCTACGGCGCCCTCGCCGCACGCCGCGCCCTGCGGCCGGGCGGCGACGCGCTGCGGGCGGAGACCGGAACGGCCGGCTCACGGCGCCGGGCCGTCCTCACCTGCCTGGCGCTGACCTGGCTCAACCCGCACGTCTACCTGGACACCGTGTTCCTGCTCGGCTCCATCGCCGCCGACCAGGGGCCGCTGCGCTGGACCTTCGGCCTCGGTGCCGCCACCGCGAGCCTGTGCTGGTTCGCCGGCCTCGGCTTCGGTGCCCGGCTGCTCAGCCGGTTCCTGTCCCGCCCGCGGGCCTGGCGCGTCCTGGACGGCCTGGTCGCGGTGACGATGCTCGGGATCGGGGGCATGCTGATCGCCGGAGCCTGAGCCGACAGGGCGCGAACAGGCGGTATGCGGGTGGACAGCATGTGAGACGGCGGCGAAATCGCCTGTCCCGGCGGCCGTGGCCTCCGCGATAGTGGTCTTCACAGCGAAAGATGTATCGAGCACAGGACGCGCGTGGACACCACCAAGAGCAGCACCGGCGACAACACCGCCCCGGAGGACGACACATCCGCCCCCGGGCCGACACCCCGTCGCGGCTGGCGCCGCTGGGCGATGGACACCCGCCCCCTGCGCCGCCCGGCCTACCGGCGGCTGTGGTCGTCGACGATCGTCACAGCGGTCGGCAGCCAGCTGACCGCCGTCGCCGTGCCCAAGCAGATCTACGACATCACCGGCTCCTCGGCGTGGGTCGGCTACGCCAGCCTCGCCGGTCTGGTGCCCATGGTGGTGTTCGCGCTGTGGGGCGGCGCGGTCGCCGACAGCGTGGACCGCCGCACCCTGCTCCTGATCACCAACGCCGGTATCGCCGTCACCTCGGTGCTGTTCTGGGTCCAGGCCGTCACCGGACTCGAATCCGTCTGGGCGCTGATGGTGCTGCTCGCCCTCCAGCAGGCCTTCTTCGGCCTCAACTCACCCGCCCGCAACGCCTCCGTCGCCCGCCTCGTCCCCGCCGACGAACTCGCCGCGGCCGGCGCTCTCGGCTCGACAGTGATGCAACTCGGCCTGGTGGCAGGGCCCTTGCTCGCCGGCGCCCTCATCCCGGTCATCGGCCTGGCCGAGCTGTACCTGATCGACGCGCTGGCCCTCTGTATCACCCTCTGGGCGGTCTACCGGCTCCCCGCCCTGCCGCCCCTGGACACCGCCGGGACCCGGCGCGCCGGCTGGCGGGAGGTCGCCGAGGGCTTCCGGTACATCGCCCTGCACAAGGTGCTCCTGCTGTCCTTCCTCGCCGACATCATCGCGATGGTCCTCGGCATGCCCCGCGCCCTCTTCCCCCAACTCGCCGACACGACCTACGCCCCCTACGGCGAAGGCCTCGCCCTGGGCCTGCTGTTCGCGGCGATCCCCATCGGCGCCGTCGTCGGCGGCCTGACGTCGGGCACCTTCTCCCGCTCCAACCGGCACGGCCTCATGGTCATCGCCGCCGTCATGGCCTGGGGCGCGGCCATCACCGGCTTCGGGTTGAGCACCAGCCTGTGGCTCGCCGTGGTGTTCCTCGCCGCCGCCGGGGTCGCCGACATGGTCTCCATGGTCTTCCGCGGGGCCATCCTGCTGTCCGCCGCCACCGACGAGATGCGCGGCCGGATGCAGGGCGTGTTCACCGTGGTCGTCGCCGGCGGCCCCCGTCTGGCCGACGTCCTGCACGGCACCGCCGGCGCTGCCTTCGGCGCCCGTACGGCCGTCGTCGGCGGTGGGCTGCTCGTCATCGCCGCCATGCTGCTGCTGGCGACGGCGACACCGGCACTGCGCCGCTACCGGATCTGACCGGTCGACACACACGATCTTTCGTACGCTGCTTGTCGGCTCGCACCACAGGCAGTTCGCCCCCCCCACAGGCAGGAGGAGCAGCGATGCAGTACGTGAAGCTCGGCCCGACGGGTCTGGACGTGTCCCGGATCTGTGTGGGATGCATGAGTTTCGGGCTCCCCGACCGCGGCACGCACGAGTGGACCCTGGACGAGGAGGCGTCACGCCCGTTGATCCGTCAGGCGCTGGACGCCGGGATCAACTTCTTCGACACGGCGAACGTCTACTCCGACGGCACCAGCGAGGAGATCGTGGGCCGCGTGCTCACACAGTACGCGCGGCGCGAAGAGATCGTCATCGCCACCAAGGTCAACGGCGCCATGCACCAGGGCCCCAACGGCCGGGGCCTGTCCCGCAAGGCCGTCATGACGGAGATCGACAACAGCCTCAGCCGCCTCGGCACCGACTACGTGGACCTCTACCAGATCCACCGCTTCGACCCGGACACCCCGGTCGAGGAGACCATGGAGGCCCTGCACGACGTCGTCAAAGCGGGCAAGGCCCGCTACATCGGGGCGAGCTCGATGTACGCCTGGCAGTTCGCCAAGATGCAGTACACCGCCCGGCTGAACGGCTGGACGCGCTTCGTGTCCATGCAGAACCACTACAACCTCCTCTACCGCGAGGAGGAGCGCGAGATGCTCCCGCTGTGCGCGGACCAGGGCGTCGCCACCCTGCCCTGGAGCCCGCTCGCCCGGGGCCGCCTCACCCGTGACTGGGGCACCGTCACCGAACGCAGCGCGACCGACAACTTCGGCCGCACCCTCTACCAGGAGGGTGACCGCGAGATCGTCGACGCCGTCACCCGCATCGCCGGCGAACGCGGCGTCCCCCGCGCCCGGATCGCCCTCGCCTGGCTGCTGAGCCGCCCCACCGTCGCCGCGCCCATCGTCGGCGCCACCAAGCCCCACCACCTCGACGACGCCGTGGCCGCTCTCGACATCACCCTCACGGAGAAGGAGACCGAAGAGCTGGAGCAGGCCTACACACCGCGCGCGATCAGCGGCCACTGAGACCCGGCGCCGACGGGAGAGACGGGCGGCCGTACGGCAGGGGGGCCCGCTTCGTGCCCCCGGCCGCGCCGGTCCCGCCCCCGTGCGCCGGGGGCGTCCGTCACGGCCGGGCGTACTCCAGGCGCACGGTGGTGGCGAGCCGGGCGAGCGCTTCCTCCGAGCCCTCCCGGTCGGTCTTGTCCAGGAGGGCGAGCGCGTCCGCCGCGGCCAGTCGCACACGCTGCGGGACTTCGTCGAGGGCGGCCATCCGATAGGCGATGGTGCGGCGGGCCTCACGCTCCTCCGGGGTGACACCGCTGGGCCCGGTACGGGGGAACACGGCGGCCTCGTACGCGGTCACATGGATCAGCACACCGTGGGCGATGCCCTCGGCGTACCCCCGCTGCCCGGCCTGCCGTTGCGCCATGGCGAAGTGCGCCATCGCCCGCCGCCGCACGATCAGCGAACCCACCATGCCGACGAGCCCCGCGCACACGGCCGCGCCCAGGGCGATGAGGCCACCGCCGAGCAGGGCGCCGATGAGGGCGCCGCCGGCCATCAGCAGGCAGGTCAGCCCGGTGGTGAGCATCAGCAGAGCGCGTGCGGGAGTGAAGGACGCCATGGCGTGCAGTGTCTCAGTTTCTGCTGTGTGCCTGAGCGGTCGATGCCGTCCGGCGTCCGGTCCCTCAGGGCCAAAGGCGGTGCGGGGCCTACGGTTGCGGATTCTCCATGCGGGACAGCCAGGTGGTCAGCAGCGCTTCGAGTGACTCGGCCTCGGAGGGCGACAGCAGATCCAGCAGACGGCGCTCGTTGCGCATGTGATCGGTGAACGCCTGGTCGATCAGCTCGCGTCCGGGCCGGGTGAGGGCGACGATCCGGCCGCGCTGGTCGTCGGCCGCGCGGCGGCGGGTGACCAGACCGGCCCGCTCCAGCCGGTCGATCCGCTTCGTCATCGCCCCGGTGGTGACCATGGTGTGCGCGGCCAGCTCACCGGGTGCCCGTTCGAAGGGCTCACCGGCGCGACGCAGGGCGCACAGCACGTCGAACTCGCCCTCGCCGAGCCCGTAGCGGCCGTACACGAGACACAGTTCCTCGGTGAGCCGGTCGGCCAGCCGGTGCAGCCGCCCGATCACTCCCTGCGGGCCGACGTCGAGGTCCGGACGTTCCCGACGCCAGTCCTCCCGGATGCGGGCCACACGGTCCAGCGGTTCACGTTCCTCCATGCCCACCATGGTAGCTTCCCAGGAAGCTATATTGCCTTCCATGGAAGCCAATATGCGATGGGTGGCCCTGACCGCGGTCGCGCCGGTGGCCTGGGGGGCCAACTACTACGTCACCCACGAGTACCTGCCGGCCGACCACCCGCTGTACGGGGCGGCCCTGCGGGCGCTGCCCGCGGGCCTCGTCCTGCTCGCCCTGAGCCGGCGTACGCCCCGCGGCGCGTGGTGGTGGCGGTCCGCCGTGCTCGGGCTGCTCAACGTGAGCGTGTTCTTCGTCCTCGTCTACGCCGCCTCGCAGCTGTTCCGACGAGCGTCGCCTCGACGGTCATGGCCGCGTCCCCGCTGACGATGATGCTGATCGCCTGGTCCATGGTGTCCGAGCGCCCCGGCCTCGCCCACCTGGCCGGCGCCGTGGTCGGGCTCGCCGGTGTCTGTCTCATGCTGCTCACGGGCGAGGGGGCGGTGAGTGTGCCCGGAGCCCTCGCCTCGGCCGGGGCCATGCTGGTGTCGTCCTTCGGCCACATCCTGACCAAACGCTGGAACGCCGGAGCCGACGTCCTCGCCTCGACCGCCTGGCAACTCACCGTCGGAGGCCTGCTCCTGCTGCCGCTCGCCGCGGTCGTGGAGGGCGCGCCGCCCGCGCTCGACACACCGGCGCTCCTCGCCTTCGCCCATGTCTCCCTGATCGCCACCGCGTTGGCCTTCGCCGTCTGGTTCGCCGGGCTGCGCCACCTGCCCGCGGCCACCGTGGGCCTGATCGGACTCCTCAACCCCGTCACGGGCGTGCTGCTGGGCACACTGCTCGCCGCAGAGGCCCTGACAGGCCGTCAATTGTGCGGCCTGGCACTCGTCCTGACCGGAGTGCTCCTCGGCCGCCCCGGCCGGCACAGGGTTGGCCGAACACCCCGCCTCCCCGACTCGTCCATCAACTACCCACCGTCCGGCCAAGATCGGACCACTGCATAGGGTGTGGCTGTGACGGCCGACGTGACCGGTGCGGCCGTCGGCCACCAGAACTGCCCGAGGGGGAGACCGCCGTCCGATGAACCAGATCCTGTTTGCGGGGGCCATAGGCCTGTTCCTGACCCTCGTCGGCACACCGCTGCTGATCAAGCTGCTGGCCCGCAAGGGCTACGGGCAGTTCATCCGTGACGACGGCCCCCGCGGCCACCTCGGCAAGCGCGGCACCCCCACCATGGGCGGCATCGCCTTCATCCTGGCCACCCTCGTCGCGTACGCCGCGACCAAGGTCATCACCGGCGAGAGCCCGACCTACCCCGGTGTGCTGGTGCTGTTCCTGATGGCGGGCATGGGCGTCGTCGGATTCCTCGACGACTACATCAAGATCGTCAAGCGGCGTTCACTGGGCCTGCGGGCCGGGGCGAAGATGGCCGGCCAACTGATCGTCGGCATCGTGTTCGCCCTGTTGGCCATCCGCTTCGCGGACGAACGGGGCCAGACACCGGCCTCGCTGAAACTGTCGTTCGTCACCGACTTCGGCTGGACCATCGGACCCGTCCTGTTCGTCGTCTGGGCCCTGTTCATGATCTTGGCCATGTCGAACGGCGTGAACCTCACCGACGGTCTGGACGGCCTGGCGACCGGCGCGTCGGTCATGGTCTTCGGCGGCTACACCTTCATCGGCCTGTGGCAGTTCCAGAACTCGTGCGCCAACGCCATGGAGCTCACCGACCCCGCCTCCTGCATCGAGGTACGCGACCCGCTCGACCTCGCCGTCGTCGCCGCCGCGCTGATGGGCGCCTGCTTCGGGTTCCTCTGGTGGAACACCTCACCCGCCAAGATCTTCATGGGTGACACCGGCTCGCTCGCCCTCGGCGGCGCCCTGGCGGGCCTCGCCATCTGCTCCCGCACCGAACTGCTGGTCGCCGTACTGGGCGGCCTCTTCGTCCTGATCACCCTGTCCGTGATCATCCAGGTCGGCTCGTTCCGCCTGACCGGCCGCCGTGTCTTCCGGATGGCCCCACTCCAGCACCACTTCGAACTCAAGGGTTGGTCCGAAGTCCTCGTGGTGGTCCGCTTCTGGACCATCCAGGGCATCTGCGTGATCGTCGGCGTCGGCATCTTCTACACGGGCTGGGCCGCGGGCTGAGGTGCCGGGGCGGGGCGAGGGCTGAGCGACCGGGGCGCGGCGCGGGCCGGGCGACCGGAGCGGGCGTGGGCTGAGTACCTACAGCCCTCCACTCGCCCCCAATCCGCACCGCACCGCCCGCAGATGCTCCACCAGTGGGCCGAGCCCCACGTCGCGGCGGCGTTCGTCGACCGTCTCGGGGTGGCGGATCGGGTACGGGAAGAGCGTGCCGGGGTTGATGCGGGTGCCGTAGAACTGCGGCTGGCCCAGTTCGACGGCGCAGTGGTCGGCGATGTAGGCGTGGTGCACGGCGGGGCAGCGGCCGTCGGCCACCGCCTCGGCGATCAGATCGCGGCAGGTGAGCTGGAAGCCGAGGTCGGGGGAGTGCAGCAGGAGCACCAGGGCCGCCGTCGAGGCGGGCTCGCCGACCAGCTCGGCGGTGGGCCAGCCATGGCGGGTGACGATCGCTCGCAGGGCGTCCCCGTTGCCGGCCCGGCACTCGGCGATACGGCTCCGGGCCTCGGCGGTGGGGGCCGACCGTGCCTCCTGGGCGAGCCGTCGCTCATCCTCTGACCTGCGCGTCAACTCGGCGGCGAGGACCTGTTTCCCGGGCACCGGACTGCCGGACGGTGGGTGTTCCATGGCTGGGGCATCTCTCATGTCGGCTCCCGGACGGCCAGCGAGAACCACACCTTCTTGCCCACGGCGCCGGGATCGGGCGGATCCGTGCCCCAGTCGTCGGCCAGCGCGGCCACGATGGACAGCCCCCGCCCCGACTCGGCGGCCCCGTCCACCGCGCGGGGCCGGGGCAGCGCGGGGGAGGGGTCGGCGAGCGTCACCCGCAGTTCGCGCTCGGAGCATTCGAGGAGGAGGGAGACGGTGTCGGCGGGGTCGGTGCTCGCATGGCGCACCGCGTTGGTGAACAACTCGTCCGTGGCCAGCACGGCGTCGTCGACGAGCGCGGGAAGCCCCCAGAGCGTGAGGTGCGCCGCCACCATGCGCCGCACCCGGGCGGCGCAGGAGGGGTGCGCGGGTACCGCCATCTGGAAGAGGCGGGACCTCTTGAGTGAGATCAAGACAGCACCACCGTGCTCACGGCTCGGGCACTGACTGCCGTCATCGAGTTCCTCCTGGGTGTGGGGGGCCGGGCGGACCGGGGTGGCGGGCCGCCGGT